>NZ_JBSSCY010000003.1:0-391094 GCF_054060195.1 Curtobacterium sp. PvP017 | reverse complement strand
TGGGGGCGCGGCCGGGGGGGCGCGAGCGCCCCCCCCCCCCCGGCCGGCGGGGCGGCCGGGGGCCCGGGGCCCCGGGGCCTCCCGTCCGTCTGCGCGCAGGAAGCGCGCGGGGCGCGACACGCCGCTCACGTTCGCCGGGGTTCCACGAACGGACGCAGAAGCGGCCGGGGTTCCGAGATCTCGGAACCCCGGCCGCAGGAGCCGGGCGTGTCGACCGCAGCCGACGGGTGCGCGTCAGCGGCGGCCGACGGCCTTCCACGCGAGCGGCAGGATGCCCGCGGCGATGAGCGCCTTCGCGATCCCACCGACGACGAACGGGTACAGGCCGGCGGCGAGCACCGACTGCAGGTCGTTCGGGGCACCGAGCTGACCGAGCACGATCGCCAGGTAGGGCAGACCGGTCACGAACGGGATGGCGCTCGCGAGCAGCATCGCCACCGCGGCGCGTCCGACGTGACGGTCCCAGTTGCGGCGCGCCAGCCAGCCGACGACACCCGCGGCGGGGATGAACCCGATGACGTACCCGAAGCTCGGCACGGCCAGGGCCTGCAGGCCACCGGTCATGTCTGCGAAGAACGGTGCGCCCGCCAGGCCGGCGACGGCGTAGACGAGCAGCGCGAGCATGCCGCGGCGGGCACCCAGGGTCGCGCCGACGAGCACGACGGCGAGCGTCTGACCCGTGATCGGGACCGGCCACATCGGGACCTCGAGCTGTGCCATCGCAGCGGTCAACAGGGCTCCGCCGGCGACGAGGGCGGCGTTCGTGGCCAGCCCGTGCGTCCGCAGACGGTCGGCGAGGACTGCGCGGGGAGCGAACCCGGTGGCGTTCGTCATGGATTCTCCTAGAATGGACTGCTGGTCCCGTTCGGAACCATCGGTCCCGTCAGCGTAGCGGTGCACCTCACGCACACGTCGTTGTGCAAACCCACCAACTGATTGGACGTCCACTGTGCTTGCCGTGCACGAACTCGAGATCCGCGTCGGAGCTCGTCTCCTCATGGAGGACGTGTCCTTCCGTGTCGAGAAGGGTGACAAGATCGGACTCGTCGGCCGCAACGGCGCGGGGAAGACGACGATGACCAAGGCCCTCGCGGGCGAGACGCAGCCCACGGGCGGCAAGATCGACCGCGGTGGGGAGATCGGCTACCTGCCGCAGGACCCACGCTCGGGCGACCCGGAGGAGACGGCGCGGAAGCGCATCCTCGACGCCCGTGGGCTCGGCGAGCTGGTGGAGGGCATCCGCCTCGCCACGCTCGACATGGCGAGTGACGACCAGGCCGTCGCCGAGAAGGCGATGCGCCGGTACAGCCGGCTCGACGACCAGTTCAACGCGCTCGGCGGCTACGCGGCCGAGGCCGAGGCAGCCTCGATCGCGTCGAACCTCAAGCTGCCGGACCGCATCCTCGACCAGCAGCTGAAGACCCTGTCCGGTGGACAGCGGCGTCGCATCGAGCTCGCCCGGATCCTGTTCTCGGACGCCGAGACGATGATCCTCGACGAGCCCACGAACCACCTCGACGCCGACTCGGTCGTGTGGCTGCGCGAGCACCTGAAGACCTACCCCGGTGGCGTCATCATCATCTCCCACGACGTGGAGCTCGTCGACGAGGTCGTCAACCGCGTGTTCTACCTCGACGCGAACCGCCAGACCATCGACATCTACAACATGGGCTGGAAGCTGTACCAGCGCCAGCGCG
Organism: Curtobacterium sp. PvP017; assembly: GCF_054060195.1. Lineage (NCBI taxonomy): Bacteria > Bacillati > Actinomycetota > Actinomycetes > Micrococcales > Microbacteriaceae > Curtobacterium > Curtobacterium sp. PvP017. The sequence goes on along the minus strand of NZ_JBSSCY010000003.1, from coordinate 389,397 downwards.
TCGCCGACGAGGAGCGTCGCCGCAAGGAGCGCGCGGGCGCCGAGAAGAAGGCCGCGACGCTCAAGGACCAGGCCGCTCGCTTCGGTGCGAAGGCCTCGAAGGCCGCGGCTGCGCACCAGATGGTCGCGCGGGCGGACAAGCTGCTCGCCGGACTCGAGGACGAGCGCGTCGCCGACCGGGTCGCCAAGATCCGCTTCCCCACGCCGGCCCCGTGCGGCCGCACCCCGCTCATGGCGGAGGGGCTGTCGAAGTCCTACGGCTCGCTGGAGATCTTCGCGGGCGTCGACCTCGCGATCGACCGCGGTTCGCGCGTCGTGATCCTCGGGTTCAACGGTGCCGGCAAGACGACGCTGCTCCGGATCCTCGCGGGTGCCGACCTGCCCGACACGGGTGAGATCCAGCCCGGCCACGGTCTGCGTATCGGCTACTACGCGCAGGAGCACGAGAACATCGACATCAACCGCACGGTGATCGAGAACATGGTGTCGGCGTCGACCGACCTCAACGAGACCGAGGCCCGTCGGGTGCTCGGGTCGTTCCTGTTCACCGGCGACGACGGCTACAAGAAGGCCGGGGTCCTGTCCGGCGGTGAGAAGACGCGTCTGTCGCTCGCGATGATCGTCGTCTCGGGCGCGAACGTCCTGCTGCTCGACGAACCGACGAACAACCTGGACCCGGCATCGCGCGAGGAGATCCTCAACGCCCTGGCCGGCTTCGAGGGTGCCGTCGTCCTGGTGTCCCACGACGCCGGCGCGGTCGAGGCGCTCAACCCGGAGCGCGTCCTGCTGCTGCCGGACGGCACCGAGGACCACTGGAACAAGGACTACGCGGAGCTCATCGAGCTCGCCTGACGCCGGCCAGCCGGGCGGGCGGAGCCCGTCCGCACGGTGCCGGGTTCGCGGGCCGGTGCGGCGAAACGTGCTGGGTGCGCGCTTGTAGCGGGGCACAGTGCGCGGAAGTTCGCACGGGGTTGCGAGGTGCGCACGGTGCGGCCTGGAGGCGCGGTGCCGGTCGTGCACCGCGCCTCCCGTCCGCACGGTGCCGGGTTCGCGGTCCGGTGCGGCGTTGCGTGCACGGTGCGCGCTTGTAGCGGGGCACGGTGCGCGGAAGCCCGCACGGGGTTGCCCGGTGCGCCCGGTGCGCACGGTGCGCACGCACACGCGCGCCGGCCGTCAGCGACGGGACGCGATCAGGTCGTCCTCGATCTCGGCGTCGGTCTTCGGCTTGGCGTCCTTGCGGCGCTGCCGCTCCTGGGCGCGCTCGCGTTCCTCCGGGTCGTCCTGGTTGAGGTTCCGGTACTCCTGCACCATCACGTACGCCAGGAACCCGAAGCCGCCGGCCGCGAAGAGGAACCACTGGATGAAGTAGCTCAGGTGCAGGCCGGTGTCGGCGGTGGGGCGTTCCCAGCCGAGCGGGCGGGCCTCGGTCGGGGCGGGGGACTCGGACGCGAGTTCGCCGTACGCGCCCGTCCAGATCGGGGTGTCGACCTTCTTCGCGACGTCCGCCAGGGTGACCGACTGCACCTGGTCGGTGTGCGCGGGGTCGGTGCGGCCGGGGATTCGGGGCTCGCTCTGCTGCAGGCGGACGATCGCCGTCACCTCACCCGACGGGGGAGCGGGCACGTGGTCGGGGGCGTCCTGCGCGTTGCCGGTGGGGACCCAGCCGCGGTCCACGATGAACGCCCGGCCGTCGTCGGTGACCAGCGGGGTGAGGACCTCGAAGCCGGGTTGGCCGTTGTGCACGCGGTTGCGGACGAGCAGCTGCGCGTCGACGTCGTACCGGCCGGTCACGGCGACCCGGAGCCACTCCTGCTCGTCCTGCCAGCTCGAGGCCGTCGGCAGCGCCTGGTCGAGGGGCACGGGGGTGTGGTCGTAGTTCTGGGCGACCTGCTCGTTCTGGCGGACGGCCTCGTTCCGGCGGTCCCACTGCCACATGCCGAACAGCGCGCAGACGATCGCGAACGCCACGGCGATCGCGAAGTACCCGAGCCAGCGGCGACTGCGGACGAAGTGCCAGCCGACGAAGGGCTCGTCCGGGTCCTGGGCGGGACGGTCGTCGGCCGGCACGGACCGACGGGCGTGGTCGGCGGCGCGCTGCAGCTTGGCTGCGTGCTTCCGGCCGTACCGGGAGTGCGGGTCGAAGTCGTCGGTCATCGACCGGTGCCGGTGGAGCGCACCCCGACGTCGTTCTTCGGCGACGATGCCGGGTCGCGTTCGTCGTCGAGCCGGTCGACGTCCTCGTGCATGCCGGTGACACGCACCGGGAAGGTACGGGACCGCAGGTAGTCGGCGAGGAAGTCGCGGTGCTCCTCGCACGCCGCCCAGATCTTCACGCGGTCGGCGGAGTGGATCCGGGGGTTGCGCCAGTTGACCCGCCACGCAGCGGTGTTCGAGCAGCCGGCGCGCGAGCACACGGGGGTCGAGCCCGGCTCGGTGTGCAGGTCGAAGGTGGCCCCCATCAGCGGTGCCCCCACATCTTCGAGCGGTCGCCGTTGCGCTGCCACTCGTCCTGCGCGTGCTGCGCCTGCTGCCGGAGGCGGTCCTGCTCGTCGCGGTAGGCCTGGGCGCGGTCCTCTTCCTGCTGCTCCCGGAGACCGGGGTCGACCGCGTCGTAGAGCTGCATCGCACCGGCGGGGGAGATCATGTCGCTCTCGGTCCGGCTGCCGGCGTTCGCGACGATGACGGCGACCCAGGGGATCACGGCGGCGAGGACGATCGGCACGACGGCGATCCAGGAGTGCCAGATGGAGTAGACGAGCACGGCCACGACGAACAGGACGACGCGGATCGCCATCTGCCACACGTAGCGGGACAGGCGGTGCGCCCGGTCCAGCTCCGGCGAGTCCGGGAGCGTGGTGATGCTGGTGTGCGTGCTCTTCATACAGATGGTCTCCGTCTACCCGTGGTCAAGCCTAAGCCTCCCGGACCGATCGTGGGTGCGCCGCGCGCGAACGGGCTGTCGTGGTGGCTCCGGTACGCTCGTCCGGGCGTGTCCGCCGACCCGTCGGCACGACACGACCGCACACCACCACCGAACGGAGCGACCATGAGCACCCCCCGTACCGTCCTGATCACCGGCGGCAACCGCGGCATCGGCCACGCCCTCGCCGAGCGCTTCGTCGCCGCAGGGCACCGCGTCGCGGTCACGTCGCGGAGCGGACAGGGCGGACCCGAGGGTGCCCTCACCGTGCAGGCCGACATCACCGACACGGCGTCGGTGGACGCCGCCTTCACGCAGGTCGAGGCCGAGCTCGGCCCGATCGAGGTGCTCGTCGCGAACGCCGGCATCACGAACGACCAGCTGCTGCTCCGCATGTCCGAGGACGACTTCACGAGCGTCGTCGACACCAACCTGACCGGCACGTTCCGCGTCGTCAAGCGCGCCACCAAGGGCATGATGAAGGCGAAGTTCGGCCGCATCGTGCTCATGTCGAGCGTCGTCGGCGCCTACGGCCAGATCGGCCAGGTCAACTACGCGTCGTCGAAGGCCGCCCTGGTCGGCATGGCCCGCTCGATCACCCGCGAGCTCGGCTCGCGCGGCATCACCGCCAACGTCGTCGCGCCCGGGTTCATCCAGACCGACATGACGGCCGCGCTGTCCGACGAGCTGCAGGCCGAGTTCAAGAAGGCGATCCCGGCCGCCCGCTACGGCACGGTCGACGACGTCGCCGACGCCACGCTGTTCCTGGCGAGCGACGGGGCCGGGTACGTCTCCGGCGCGATCATCCCGGTCGACGGCGGCCTCGGGATGGGCCACTAGCCGCCCGACCGGGTCAGCCTCGCAGGCCGAGCGTCGCGAGCACGGCGGACAGGTCGCGGTCCACGACCGCGACGTCCGCCTGCTCCCGCACGCGCGGCTTCGCGTCGAACGCCACCGACAGGGCGGCGACGCGCATCATCTCGAGGTCGTTCGCGCCGTCGCCGACCGCGACCGTGCGGGACGCGTCGACGCCGTCCGCGGCCGCCCACTCGCGCAGGGCGACGGCCTTCGCGTGCGCGTCCACGACGTCGCCGAGGACGCGTCCGGTCAGCACGCCGTCGGTCACCTCGAGTCGGTTCGCCCGGCAGTGGTCGAGACCGAGCTGCTCGGCGAACGGGTCCAGGACCTCGTGGAACCCGCCCGACACGACACCGACGGTCCCGCCGGCGGCGTGCACGCCGCGGACGAGCTGGTCGGCCCCCCGCGTCACGCGGACCGCCTGCTGTGCGCGTCGGAAGACGTCGACCGGGAGGCCCGCCAGGGTCGCGACACGCTCCCGGAGGCTCTCGGCGAAGTCGATCTCCCCGCGCATGGCGCGCTCCGTGATCGCCGCGACCTGTGGCCGGGTCCCGGCGGTGTCCGCCAGGAGTTCGATCACCTCGTCCTCGAGGAGGGTGGAATCGGCATCGAGGACGACGAGGAAGCGGGGCACGCACCAACGGTACCGACAGCAGGAGGCACGGCCCGCGTCCGTGACGCGAGCCGTGCCTCCTGACCGTCCGTTCGTCGCTGTCGACGTGACCGGCCGACGCTACGCGTCGACCCGGACGCCCTTGCCGACCACCGTGATGCCCGACTCGGTCACGGTGAAGCCGCGGGCCTCGTCGGCCTCACGGTCGACGCCGACCTGCGCGCCCGGTGCGATGACGACGTCCTTGTCCAGGATCGCCCGGTTCACGACGGACCCCGCACCGATCGTCGCCCGCTCGAACACGATCGAGTCGAGGACCTTCGCACCGGAGTCGATCCCGCACCACGGGCCGATCATGCTGCGCTCGACCTGCGCGCCCGACACGAGGCAGCCGAGCGACACGAGCGAGTCGACCGTGGAGCCGGTGTTGCCGTTCGCGTCCCGCACGAACTTCGCCGGCGGCAGGTTCGTCTGCTGGTTGAAGATCGGCCAGTCCTGGTTGTACAGGTTGAACACCGGCACCGGCGCGATGAGGTCCATGTGGGCGTCGAAGAACGAGTCGATCGTCCCCACGTCGCGCCAGTAGTACTTGTCACGGTCGGTGGAACCGGGGACCTCGTTCCGCTGCAGGTCGTAGACGCCGGCGTCGCCGCGGTTCACGAAGTCGGGGACGATGTCGCCGCCCATGTCGTGGGCGGACGACTCGACCTGCCCGTCGCGGAGCACCGCGTCGACGAGGGCATCCGCGTTGAACACGTAGTTGCCCATCGACGCGAGGACCTCGCCGGGGGAGTCGGCGAGCCCGACCGGGTCCTTCGGCTTCTCGAGGAAGGCGTCAATCTTCGTCGGGTCGTCGGGGTCCACCTGGATGACGCCGAACTGGTCGGCCAGTTCGATGGGCTGCCGGATCGCCGCGACGGTGGCGCTGCGGCCCGAGGCGATGTGCGCCTCGACCATCTGGTGGAAGTCCATCCGGTACACGTGGTCGGCGCCGACCACGACGACGATGTCGGGGCGCTCGTCGCGGAGCAGGTTGAGCGACTGCAGGATCGCGTCGGCCGACCCGGCGAACCAGCGCTTGCCGAGCCGCTGCTGCGCGGGGACCGACGCCACGTAGGACCCGAGCAGGCCCTCCATGCGCCAGGTCTCGGCAACGTGCCGGTCCAGACTGTGCGACTTGTACTGGGTGAGGACGACGATCTTCTGCAGACCGGAGTTCACCAGGTTCGAGAGCGCGAAGTCGATGAGACGGAAGTTCCCGCCGAACGGGACTGCGGGCTTCGCCCGGTCGGCCGTGAGCGGCATGAGCCGTTTCCCCTCGCCGCCAGCGAGCACGATGCCGAAGACCTTCTTTGGAGCCATGCCGCTCACAGTAGGCGTCAGCACTGGGAACCGGTTACGTTGATCCAGTGCGAGTCGATCTGCTGACCAGGGAGTATCCGCCGGAGGTCTACGGCGGTGCGGGTGTCCACGTGTCCGAACTCACCGCTGCGCTGCGGTCGGGGACGGACACCGACGTCCGTGTCCGGGCGTTCGGGGCCTTCCGCGACGAAGCCGACGTCTGGGGGTACCGGACGCCGGCCGGGCTCGAGCAGGCGAACGGCGCGCTGCAGGCGCTCGGCACCGACGTGGCCATCGCTGCCGACGTCGAGGGTGCCGACCTCGTGCACTCGCACACCTGGTACGCGAACTCGGCGGGCCGGATCGCGCAGTTGACGTACGGCATCCCCCACGTCGTCACCGCGCACAGCCTCGAGCCGCTCCGTCCGTGGAAGGCCGAGCAGCTCGGTGGTGGCTACCGCCTGTCGAGCTGGATGGAACGCGAGGCGTTCGAGAACGCCGACGGTGTCATCGCGGTGTCGAAGGCCATGCGCGCCGACATCCTGCGCTCGTACCCGTCGATCGACCCGTCGAAGGTGCACGTCGTCTACAACGGCATCGACATCGACGCCTGGAAGCCGCAGGTCGACGAGGACGCCGTCCGTGCCCTCGGGATCGACCCGTCGCGTCCCAGCGTGGTGTTCGTCGGCCGGATCACCCGTCAGAAGGGGCTGCCCTACCTGCTCCGCGCCGTGGCCTCGCTCCCCGAGGACGTCCAGATCGTGCTCTGCGCCGGCGCGCCGGACACCCCCGAGATCCTCGCCGAGGTCACCGGGCTGGTCGAGGGCCTCCGCGAGCAGCGCGAGGGCGTCGTCTGGATCGACCGGATGCTCGCGCACCACGAGATCGTCAACGTGCTGTCCTCGGGCACCGTGTTCGTGTGCCCGTCGATCTACGAGCCGCTCGGCATCGTGAACCTCGAGGCCATGGCGTGCGGGATCCCCGTCGTGGGCACCGGCACCGGGGGCATCCCCGAGGTCGTCGCGGACGGGTTCACCGGCCGCATCGTCCCGATCGACCAGGCGCAGGACGGCACGGGCACCCCGACCGACCCCGACAAGTACGTGGCGGACCTGGCAGCGACCCTCAACGAGGTGCTCGCCGACGAGGGGCTCGCGAAGCTCATGGGCCGCGCCGGACGCCTGCGCGTCGAGTCGGAGTTCACCTGGGACGCGATCGCCACCAGGACACGGCAGGTCTACGACGAGGTGCTCGGCCGGAACCCGTAGGCTGGTCGCATGCCCTCGGTCGTGCGCTTGTCAGACGTCTCCGTGGTCCGCAACGGGGCCACCATCCTCGACTCGATCTCGTGGGAGGTGCAGGACGACGAACGCTGGGTCGTGCTCGGCGCGAACGGTGCCGGCAAGACCACGCTGCTGCAGGTCGCCGGCGCGCAGACGTTCCCGACCTCCGGTGACGTCGAGGTGCTCGGCACCGAGCTGGGCGGCGCCGACCTGTTCGAGCTCCGCCCGCGCATCGGCTTCGCGTCGACCGCCCTGGCCCGTCGCATCCCGGTGACCGAGAAGGTCATCGACGTCGTGCTGACGGCCGCGTACTCGGTCACGGGTCGCTGGAACGAGGAGTACGAGGAACTCGACGTCCGCCGTGCCCAGCGTGTGCTCGAGGAGTGGGGCCTGGGGTCCTTCACCGACCGCACCTTCGGCGAGCTGAGCGACGGCGAGCAGAAGCGCGTCCAGATCGCCCGTGCCGTCATGACCGACCCCGAGATCCTGTTCCTGGACGAGCCGGCCGCCTCGCTCGACCTCGGCGCACGCGAGAGCCTCGTCCGCACCCTCGGCGGCTACGCCCAGAGCGCCGATTCGCCGGCCATCGTGATCGTCACCCACCACGTCGAGGAGATCCCCGCCGGGTTCACCCACGCCCTGGTGCTCGCCGACGGCCACGTGCAGGCCGCCGGACCGATCGACGAGGTCCTGACCGACGAGACCCTGACCGAGGCGTTCGGCATCGCGCTGTCCGTCACGAAGGACGCCGGCCGCTACACGGCACGCGCGTCGTAGCGCTGCGATCGTGCCGTCCGTCTGGTAACGTTGACGGCTGGCGCAAGCCGATGACTTCCCGCGCATCTCGCGCAATCCCACCACCGCTACCGCTATCGAGGAAACTCCATGAAGACCGACACCCACCCCGAGTACCGCGCCATCGTCTTCCGTGACCTGGCCTCCGGTGAGACCTTCCTGACGCGTTCGACCGCGAACAGCGACAAGACGATCGAGCTCGACGGTGCCACCTACCCGGTGATCGACGTCGAGATCTCGTCCGCTTCGCACCCGTTCTACACGGGCAAGCAGCGCATCCTCGACTCGGCCGGTCGCGTCGAGAAGTTCAACCAGCGCTTCAAGGGCTTCTCCAAGTAAGCAGCCCCACAGCACGTCGGAACGGGCGGTCCTCCTTCGGGAGGGCCGCCCGTTCCGCGTTGCGTCAGCCGTTGCGGTGCGGCCACCGGCCGTCCGCGGTGAACGACGGATCGCGCTTCTTGCGCATGTACTCCTGGAACGAGGTGGCCTGCTCGGCGCACCACCCCACCTGCTTGCGGTGGAGCTCTTCGGCCGAGATGCCGAGTTCGTCCTGGTACTTGCCGGCGATGGCCTGGGCGACCCGACCGGCCGCGATCGCGTCCGCACCCGCGTCGTGCGCGTCGTCGAGGGTGACGCCGTACAGCTCGGACGCCGCCTCGAGCGTGCGCTTGCCCTTGCGGAAGGTGTCGAGGGCCTTGTCGATGACGAGCGGGTCGACGACGTTGCCGATGACGGGGGAGGCGAAGCCGTGCCGTTTGGCCTCGCGGTCGAGGACCGTCAGGTCGTACGGCGCGTTGTAGATCACCAGGGGGATCCCGCGGGCGAACACGGCCTCGATCGCAGCGATGATCTCGGCCACGACCTCGGCGGCGGGACGCCCCTCGGCCTGGGCCCGCTCCGTCGTGTAGCCGTGCACGGCCGCGGCGCCCTCGGGGATCGCGATGCCCGGGTCGGCGATCCACGCGCCCTCGGCGATGGAGGCTCCGGTCATGTCGATGAGGCCGACGTGCGCCGTGACGATCCGCGCCGTCTCGACGTCGACACCGGTGGTCTCGAGGTCGAAGACGCCGAGGGCGTGCCACCAGGGGCGTCCGGAGAGGTCCTGCGCCGGGGCGGGCGTTTCGAGCTGTGCTGTGGGGAACGTCACGCGGTCAGGCTAACGGGACGCACCGACACCACCCGCGCTACCCGACCGGCGCGCCGACGTGCAGCCAGTAGAACGACTGCGTCCCGAGGGTCAGGGTGACGGTGCCGTCCTCGTCGAACGCGGGGAACGAGCCGCCGCCGAACAGGTCGTAGAGCGGGCGACCGGCGAACTCCGGGGCCGACACCGTGACGGACGTCGGGTTCGTGGCGAACGAGAAGACGCACAGGACGTCCTCCGCCGACGGTCCGAACTGCTGCCCGGAGCCCTCCCACGAGCGCACGAACGCGAGCACCGACTCGTTCGAGGTCTCCTGCACGTGCAGCGTGCCCAGTCCGAACACCGGGTGGGCCTTCCGCACGTGGATGACGTTGCGGACCCAGTGCAGCAGGGAGCGCGACTGCGCGAGCTGCGCCTCGACGTTGACCTGCGCGTAGTTGTAGACGAGGGACTGCACGACGGGCAGGTAGAGCTTGCCCGGGTCCGCGGTCGAGAACCCGGCGTTGCGGTCGGGGGTCCACTGCATCGGCGTGCGGGACGAGTCGCGGTCGGGCAGCCAGATGTTGTCGCCCATACCGATCTCGTCGCCGTAGTACAGGAAGGGCGAGCCCGGCAGCGAGAACAGCAGCGCGTGGATGAGCTCGAGCTCGGCGCGCGAGTTGTCGAGCAGGGGAGCGAGGCGGCGCCGGATGCCGATGTTGGACCGCATCCGGGGGTCGTAGCCGTACCAGCCGTACATCGCCTGCCGGTACTCCTCGCTGACCATCTCGAGCGTGAGCTCGTCGTGGTTGCGCAGGAACACGCCCCACGCGGCCGCGGAGGGCACGTCGAGGGTCTCGGACAGGATCGCGGCGAGCTCCTTCGCGTGCTGCGCCCGGAGCGAGTAGAAGATGCGTGGCATGACCGGGAAGTCGAACGCCATGTGGCACTCGGGCTCCTCGTCGGTGCCGAAGAAGGCGGCGGTCTCGCGCGGCCACTGGTTCGCCTCGGCGAGCAGGACGCGGCCGGGGTACTCGTCGTCGACCATCGCGCGCATCTTCTTGATGAACTCGTGGGTTTCCGGCTCGCCCTCGCCGTTGCCGTCCTCGGACTCGAACAGGTACGGGATCGCGTCGAGCCGCAGCCCGTCGACGCCCAGGTCGAGCCAGTGCCGGACGACGTCGTACACGGCCTCGACGACCGCGGGGTTCTCGAAGTTCAGGTCGGGCTGGTGCGAGAAGAACCGGTGGAAGAAGAACTGACGGCGGACCGGGTCGAACGTCCAGTTCGACTCCTCGGTGTCGACGAAGATGATCCGGATGTTCGGGTACTCCTCGTCGGTGTCCCGCCAGACGTAGAAGTCGCCGAACGGGCCGTCGGGGTCTTCGCGCGACTGCTGGAACCACTCGTGCTGGTCGCTCGTGTGGTTGATCACCATGTCGATCACGATGCGCATGTTGCGCTCGTGCGACTTCGTGACGAGCTCGCGGAAGTCGTCGAGGGTGCCGAACTCCGGCAGGATCGCCTTGTAGTCGGCGATGTCGTAGCCGCCGTCGCGCATCGGGGACTGGAAGAACGGCGGCAGCCAGAGCGCGTCGACGCCGAGCCACTGCAAGTAGTCGAGCTTGCCGATCACGCCCTGCAGGTCACCGATGCCGTCGCCGTTCGAATCGACGAACGAGCGGATCATGCACTCGTAGAAGACCGAGCGCTTGTACCACTGCGGGTCGAGCGTCAGGCCGGGCAGCTGGATCGGGGCTGTGAAGGTCACCGTGCTCCTCGTCGAAGGTCCACGGGCCTCGTCGAGAGCCCGCCCCGGACACGATAGGCGCGCGATGCTCCGGGTGTCCGGGGTTTCGTGCGGATGTCTTCGTAGACTGGCGCCGATGCAACCGCCCGTGCTCTCCCCGTACCAGTCGCTCATGGCCGCCACGCCGGTGGTCCACCGGTCCGTGCAGGTCGACGGCCGCACCACGCACTACTGGGAGTACGGGCCGTCCGACGCGACGCAGACCGTCCTGGCGGTGCACGGCTTCCGTGGCGACCACCACGGCCTCGAGACCATCGCCGCGCACCTGGAAGGCGTGCGCGTGGTCGTGCCCGACCTGCCCGGCTTCGGCGTGTCCGACCCGTTGCCGGTGTCCGACATCGAGTCGTACGTCGCCTGGTTGACGGCGTTCCACGCCACGCTCGGACTCGGGCGCGACGCCGTCGTGCTCGGTCACTCGTTCGGCTCGATCGTGGTGTCCGCCACCGTCGCCGCGGGGCTCGACACCCGGCTGCTCGTCCTCGTGAACCCGATCGCCGCCCCCGCGCTGCAGGGACCCCGGGCGGTCGGCACCGGGATCGCGATCGGCTACTACCGGGCCGGCGCGGTGCTGCCGAAGCCGATCGGGCTCGGCATCCTGCGGAACGCCGCCATCGTGCGGGTGATGAGCATCGCGATGCTCAAGTCCCACGACCGCGGGATGCGCCGCTGGGTGCACGACCAGCACGACCGCTACTTCTCGGCCTTCGCGAACCGCACGAGCGTGCTCGAGGCGTTCCGCACCTCGGTCACCCACGACGTGTCCGAGTACGCGGACCGCATCGACGTGCCGGTCCTGATGATCGCCGCCGAGCACGACGACATCACGGCGGTGCCGGAGCAGCGCGCCCTGGCCGCACGCCTGCACGATGCCGAGCTGGTGGTCATCCCCGGGGTCGGGCACCTGGTCCACTACGAGACCCCGGCACCGGCCGCCGCCGCGGTGCTGCGCCGGATGGCGGACACACCCGCGCGCCCTGGACGCGGCCGCGCCGCCAAGGCGGGCCGACCGGCGGGCGCGGGACGGGCCTCCAGGGCGACCGCGACGAAGGCCAGCGCGACCGAGGAGACCGACGCGTGACGCGCCTGCGCATCGGCGTCGACTGCCGCTACGTCCGCATCGGCCGCCACGACGGCATCAGCCGGTTCACCGCCGGGGTCGCCTGGAACCTGCCCGACCGGCACGACTTCGTGCTGCTCGTCCACGACGAGCGCCAGCTCGAGTCCCTGCCGCGCGACCTGCCGTGGGAGCTGCTGCCGGCGCCGACGGACGCGGGGGAGCCGCTCGTCGCGCGACGGGTGAACCGGCTCGGCCTCGACGCGGTGTTCTCGCCGATGCAAACGATGGGCTCCCGGGGGCGCGACTACACGCTCGTGCTGACGCTGCACGACCTGATCTACTACCGGAACCGCACGCCGCCGCGGGAGTTCTCGTGGCCGCTCCGGCTCGGGTGGCGCGCGTTCCACCTGTCCTGGGCGCCGCAGCGGTTCCTGCTGAACGGTGCCGACGGGGTCGTCACCGTGTCGGAGACGACCGCCGGGCTCATCGCCGAGCACCGGCTGACGAAGCGTCCCGTGACGGTGGCGTACAACGCCGCCGACCCGGCGACACCGCGAGTGGCCGGCGCGCCGCGCGACCGCTCGCTCGTCTACATGGGTTCGTTCATGCCCTACAAGAACGTCGAGACACTGGCGGCTGCGCTGCCGCTGCTCGGGGCGGACTGGACCCTGCACTGCATGTCACGGGTGTCGGACGCCGACCGCGCACGGCTCGAGGCGCTCGCGCCGGCCGGGGCGATCGTGTTCCACGACGGTGCGACCGACGAGGAGTACCTGTCCGTGCTCCGATCGGCGACCGCCCTGGCGACGGCGTCGTTCGACGAGGGCTTCGGGATCCCGCTCGTCGAGGCGATGGGCGTCGGCACCCCGGTCGTGGTGAGCGACATCCCGATCTTCCGCGAGATCGGCGGCGGTGCGGCCGAGTACTTCGACCCGGCCTCGCCGTCAGCGGTCGCTGCTGCGGTGCGGCGGGTCGAGGAACGGTGGGACGAGGCCTCGGCGCAGTCGATCGAGCGGGCGGCGCGGTTCCGGTGGCAGGACTCGGCGGAGCAGGTGGTGCGGGCGGTCGAGCGGGCCGTGGCCGACCGGCGCGCGCGGTAGGCGGGGCGGGCGGGGTGGGGACGTGCGACGCGCGACGCGATGCGACATGGTCGACGTCGTACGACATCGGTTCCGTCGTTCCGCGTCGGCCAACCGCCCGGCACCTACTTCGCCGCGACAACCTCGACGCTCGCCCCGGGGAACACCTTGTGCGTCTCCTCGGTCACCCGCGCCACGATCGGTGGGACGGCAGCCCCTCGTCCCGGGGTCTCGACGGTGATCGACTGGTCGGTGGCGCGGTCCGACGGGGTGCCACCGCGTTCCCACGAGCAGCGGACGGCCGTGACCCCGCCGATGTGGTCGAGCGTGTCCGCCAGCACCAGGCGCTTCGCGGTGACCGCACGGGAGTCGGAGACGCCCACCTCGAGCGTGCCGAGGTCGGCGATCGCGACGACCCGGACGCCGTTGCCGCCAGCCGAGTCGGTCGCACGGCTCAGGGCGTCGACGAGGTCGGTCCGGGCAGCGGCGTCCAGCGACGGGTCGGCCGTGATCGTCGCGGTGGCGTCGTAGCTCGCGAAGCCGGTCTTCTCGGCCCGGTGGTGGCGGACCTCGGTGACGCCCGGCACGTCGGCGAGCCGGTCGTCGAGCCGGTCGAGGGCCATGTCCGGTCGGGGGAACACGCCGCCGATGCCGTTCTGCACGCTGCCGATGATGGTGCCGAGCACGAGGGCGATCACCCCGGCGACGAGGACGGTGCTGCCGCCGATGACGAGCCAGGTGCGGGCCCGTTGTCCCATCGTGCGGGTCTGCACGCTGGCGGTCTCGGGGCCGAAGGCACGGTCGAGGTCGTCGTCCTGCCGGTCGGCGGCTTGCCAGCCACCCGTGTCGGTTCCGTCGGTCACCATGTCGCCCCCTGGTTCGGGTGCGTCGGAGCCTAGTCGCAGGACGGCCGTGCCGTCCGCTCAGCCCCGGCGTTCCAGCGGGTTCTGGTAGTCGAAGGCGTACCGCCCGGGCCCGTCCGAGACGTCGTCGATCGGGTCGTCGAACCGGACGAGCTCCGCGTGGAAGCGCTCGGGGTCCCAGCGGAACGAGTGGATCGAGCCGTTGCGGATCGGGGTGGCGTGCCGATCGGCGGTGCCGGGCGCCGCCTCGTTCACCACGCTCCGGATCACCGCGCCGTGGGTGGCGACGACCACGACCCCGCCGTCGAAGCACACCGCGACCTCGCCGAGCGTCTCGGTGATGCGGGCGAGCAGCGCCGACCGGGACTCGCGCCCGGGGATGTCGTCGTGCGGGTACCGGGCCGTGACCTCGGTGTCGGTGAGTCCCTCGGCCTCGCCGTAGCAGCGTTCCGCCAACCCGGGGTACGTGGTGGGCGCTGCCAGTCCGAGGCGGTCGGCGATGATCGCCCCGGTCTCGGCGGCGCGGGACAGCGGTGAGGCGACGACGGCGTCGAACCGTCGGCGGGCGAGGAGCTCGGCGGCGTCGGCGGCCTGTCGCCGTCCGGTGTCGTTGAGCGGGATGTCGGTGGAACCCTGGATGCGGCGCTGCGCGTTCCAGTCGGTCTCACCGTGCCGGACCAGGTACAGGAGCGTCGTCACCCGTCGTTCATCCCAGACGGCTGAGCGGACCCCGCGGGCGCGGACCCGGCCGCCCCCAGCCGCTCGGCCAGGTGCACCAGCGTCTCGGTCGTCCCGCCGTCGAGCTTCACGGCTGCGCGGCGGTCGCTGCGGGTGGCACCGCGGTTCACGATGACCACGGGGTTCTTGCGGCGGGCAGCGTGGTCGACGAGCCGCACGCCGGAGTTCACCGTCAGCGACGACCCCACCACGAGCAGCGCTTCGGCGTCGGCGACGATCGACACGGCCTCGTGGAACTTCTCGGTCGGCACGAACTCGCCGAAGAATACGACGTCCGGTTTGAGCATCCCGCCGCACACGGAGCAGTCGGGCACCACGAAGCGTTCGACGTCGGTGATCTCGACGTCGCCGTCGGGCTGCAGCTGCACCGAGCCGGGCTCGTCGATCCACGGGTTGGCGCGGTCGATGGTCGTGGCGAGGTCGGCGCGCGAGAACACCTGCCCGCACGTCAGGCAGAGGGCGCGGTCCATCGACCCGTGGATCTCGACGACGCGGCGCGATCCGGCGCGGAGGTGCAGTCCGTCGACGTTCTGGGTGATGACCCCGGTGACTACACCCGCCTGCTCGAGCGCGGCGAGTGCCCGGTGTCCCTCGTTCGGCCGGGCAGCGGCGAAGCTCCGCCAGCCGAGGTGCGACCCGGCCCAGTACCGCTGCCGCTTGGCGCCGTCCGATCGGAACTCCTGGAACGTCATCGGCTTGCGCACGACGCGTCCGGCGCCGCGGTAGTCGGGGATGCCGGAGTCGGTGCTCAGGCCGGCGCCGGAGAGCACGGCGAAGCGTTTGCCCGCGAGCACCTCGACCACGCGGTCGAGGTCCGCTGCGGTCGGCGGACCGGTCGGCGGACCGGTCGGCGCCCCGGTGGGCGGTCCGGTCGTCGACGCAGCATCATCCAGCACCCTGTTCACGGTACCCTCAACAGCCGACCGTCCCGGTCGCTTCCCGACCGGCACGCCAGCCGCGACACCGACCGGCACGCCAGCCGCGACGCCAGCGCGTCACCGGCCGGCCCACCACCTGCGCCACACCGAAACGAGCCCCGTGCACCCCGTCCGCATCGACTCCCTCGACGACCCTCGCCTCGACGACTTCGCCCGTCTGACCGACGTGGCGCTCCGCCGGGTGAGCGAACCGGAGGGCGGCCTGTACATCGCCGAGTCGAACACGGTCATCGAGCGCGCGGTCCGTGCCGGGCACATCCCTCGGAGCATCCTGGTGCAGGAGAAGTGGCTCGACAGCGTCCTGCCGCTGGTCGCCGACCACGACGGTCCGGTCTTCGTCGGTCCCGATGCCCTGCTCGAGCAACTCAACGGCTTCCGCATGCACCGTGGCGCGATCGCCGCGGTGCAGCGCCCCGAGCTGCCGACGGTCGCCGAGGTGGTGCGGGACGCGAAGCTCGTCGTCGTGCTCGAGGACATCGTCGACCACACGAACGTCGGAGCCGTGTTCCGCAGCGTCGCCGGTCTGGGCGCCGACGCGGTCCTGGTCAGCCCGCGCTGCGCCGACCCGCTGTACCGCCGGAGCGTCCGGGTGAGCATGGGCACGGTCCTGCAGATCCCGTGGACCCGGATCGGCGAGTGGCCGGCGGCGGGCGAGGAACTGCGCGCGCAGGGCTTCCACCTCGCCGCGATGGCGCTCACCGACGAGTCCGTCGACCTCGCCGAGTTCGCCCGTGACGTCCCCGGCAAGGTCGCGCTCGTCATGGGTACCGAGGGGCAGGGGCTGACGCCCGCCGCGATCGCGTCGGCCGACACCACGGTGCGGATCCCGATGGCGCACGGGGTCGACTCGCTCAACATCGCCGCGGCGAGCGCCGTCGGACTGTGGGCGGTCACCCAGGCCCAGCGGCTCGCCTCCTAGCGCCGCGACGAGCGGACCGGGAGGCGCGGCTCGCGTCAGTGCTGCAGCATCCGTCCGGCACGGATCACCAGGGCACGGTCGGTGCCCGGTCCGCCGACCAGGCAGACGCCGACGGGTGCGCCGTCCACGGTGAGGGCGGGAGCGCTGACCGCCGGCAGGCCGCCCACGCTCGCGAGGCTCGTCATCGCCGTCGTCGCGGTCCGGGTGCGTTCGAGCGCCGTGGTGTCGGCGGCGATGAGCGGTGCGGGCCCCGGGACGGTCGGGAAGAGCAGGGTCCGGTCGGCGAGCGCCGTGCGGATCGTGGCCCGGACGTCGTCGAGCCGCGCGACGGCGTCGGCGGTGGCGGCGGGGTCGTTCGCCCGGGCGGCGGCGAACCGGTCGCCGACGACGGCGCTCAGGGCGCCGGGGTGGGCGTCGATCCAGGCACCGTGGGCGGCGACGGCCTCGGCGGCCTGCACGAGGCGCAGCAGTTCGCGCAGGTCGTCGAGCGGCGGGACCCCGAGGTCGGCGAGCCGCACAGGACCGATCGGTGCGTCCTGTCCGGCGACGAACGCTGCGAAGGCCTGAGCGACGGCGGGCTCGACGAGGTCCACGAGCTCAGCGGGCACGAGCAACTCGGTCGGCTCGTCCGACGCCGAGGCCGACGCCGATGCTGACGCGGTCGCCGACACCGACGGCATGCTGGCGTCGAGCGCCGCGAGCAGGACGTCGGCGCTCCGGGTGAGCCACCCCACCGTGTCGAAGGACGGCGCCAGCGCGAGCAGGCCCTGTCGGGAGACCGCGCCGTGGGTCGTCCGGAGGCCCCACAGCCCCTGGTACGAGGCGGGGACCCGCACCGATCCCGCGGTGTCCGTGCCGATCCCGATCTCGGCCATCCCGAGACGGACGGCCGATGCGGATCCGCTGGACGAGCCTCCCGGCAGTCGGGTCGGGACCGCCCCGTTGGGCGGGGTGCCGTGGTGTTCGTTGCGACCCGTCAGGTTGTACGCGAACTCGTCGGTGCGCGCGATGCCGCGGATCGACGCGCCGGCGTCGAGGAGCGCGGCGACGGCGGCGGCCGGCGAGGTCGCGACGGGGGACTCGCGCAGGTACGTGGGGTTGCCGGCGCCGACGGGCTGGCCGGGGACGGCGTAGAGGTCCTTCACCGCGACGGTGCGTCCGTCGAGCGGTCCGGACGCGGTGGGGGCGACCAGCGGGTCCCCGACGGCCCGCCAGACCGTGGTGTCGAACGCCTTGGGGCGGCCGGTGACGTGGGCGGCCTCGATGCGCCAGCGCGGACCGCCGGTGCCGGACCCCGTGTGGGTGCCCGTGTCGCCGTCGCGGCGCCACAGCTGGGTCTGGAGGCCCTGCCCACCCGCCGCGAACTCGGACACCGACACGACCAGGGCGAGTCCGTCGGCCAGGGGTCGGACCTCGACACGCGTCAGCGAG
Organism: Curtobacterium sp. PvP017; assembly: GCF_054060195.1. Lineage (NCBI taxonomy): Bacteria > Bacillati > Actinomycetota > Actinomycetes > Micrococcales > Microbacteriaceae > Curtobacterium > Curtobacterium sp. PvP017. Next base: position 371,630 of record NZ_JBSSCY010000003.1, on the reverse strand, counting down.
CGGGCCTGGACCCCACCCCGTGCCCCGCGGAACGCGCTGATCGCGTCGTGCCCGACGAGCAGGCCGCGGTCGTCCCCGCGCATCGTGCCGGGCACGTCGACGAACGCGGCGTCGAGGGCGTCGAGGTCGTTCGCGGCGAGGGCGGCCTCGTACGCGTCGAGGGCGTCGAGCAAGCCCTCCGGCGCTCCTGTGGTCATCGGGCGGGCTCCTCGAAGTCGGCCTTGCGGATGCGGGCGTGTGCGCCGGTGACCAGGTCGACCACCTGCGAGATGTTGAAGTCCGTCGCCGCCGACAGGTAGGCGTACGCCAGGTGCGGCTCCATGCCCCAGCGGGCACCGAGGATCGCGACCGCGTGCCGGACGCAGGCGCGGACGGCCTCGTCGAGGTCCGGGTCCATGCCGGTCGGCACGAGGAACTCGTGGGTCTCGACGAGCGGCCAGACCAGGTCACCGAACTGCTGCGCGGCCTCGGCGGCGGGCGTGACGTCGAACCGGACGGTCGCGCGGAGCGATGCCTCCATCGCGGTCAGGGCGACCTCACCGTCACCCTGCGCGAAGTGCGGGTCGCCGACGTAGGCGAGCGCCCCGGGCACCAGGACCGGCAGGTGCAGCTGCGCGCCGACCTGCAGCAGGTTCACGTCGACGTTGCCGCCGTGCCGGCCCGGTGGCACCGAGTGCAACCGCTCGCCGGGCGTCGCGACGCCCATGATGCCGAGAAAGGGGGCCAGCGGGAAGTGCGCGAAGCGGTCGCGGGCACCGGTCAGGGGGATGCGGCCCCGCCGGCCCTCGGCCGTGTCGACCACGTCGGCGAAGACGCTGACCGTGGTGCCGTCGACCGGGTACTCGCCGTGCAGGGCACCACGGCCGTGCCGGTTCGAGACGACGCCGTAGTGCACGCGCGGCAGCGTCTCAAGCACCGTCATGGTCAGGACGTCGCCCGGTTCGGCACCCTCGACGGCGATCGGGCCGGAGACCACGTGCGGACCGTCGGTGGACGGGTCACGACGAGCGGCGCGGGCGATCGCGTCGGCGTCGTCCAGCACGTGCTCCGGGGCGACCCCGTGCGACCCGAAGTACGCGCGCGGGTCGCTGCCCTGGTCGGGCAGGATCCCCTCGTGGCTGACGGTGTCGACCGTGACGTCCTCGCCGGACGCGATCGTGATCGCCGGGCGGTCGTCGCCGTTCGGCAGTCGACCCCAGAGGACCGTGTCGGGGTCGACGGGCAGGTAGCGCGCCGAGCGGACGGGGCCGGCACCGGGCTGCAGTGTCGGGATCGTGGGAGTCGTCATCGTGGTCATCGGTCGGCCTTCCGTTCGACGAGGTGGGCGACGTCGGCGAGGTGGTCGGTCATCGCGTCACGGGCGCCGTCCTCGTCGTGACGTCGGATGCAGTCGAGGATCCGTTCGTGCCAGACGAACGACGAGCGGCGACCCTCGCTGGTGCTGTGCGACCGGGCACGGACGTCCTGCACCCACCCGCTGCTGAGCTCGCACAGGGACACCAGCAGCGGGTTGCCGGAGGCGCGCGCGACCTGCACGTGGAACGCGACGTCCTGGGCCAGGGACTCCTCGGGGCTGAGCCCCGCGTGCGTGGCGGCGAGGACGCGTTCGAGGGCGAGCAGGTCCGCTTCGCCGGCACGGACCGCGGCGAGGCCGGCGACCCTCGGCTCGACCACCGTGCGGAACTCGGCGACGTGCTCGGCTCGTCGCGCCAGGTCGTCGCCGTGGGCCGCGCCCGTCTGCTGCTCGAGCAGGGCGGTCGCCTCCTCGGAGCGCGGCAGCACGACGGTGCCACGGCCGGGTGTCCGGGAGACGAGCCGACGGCGCTCGAGCTCCTGCATGGCCTCACGCACCGTGGTGCGTGACACGGCGAGGTCCTCGGCCAGGGTCCGCTCCGGCGGGAGCTTGTCGCCGGGTGCCAGGTCCTCGAGCACCAGGCGGGCCAGGTGCGCGGCGGTCGCGGCGCTCAGTGTGCGGCCTCTCTGCATGAGCACGAGCCTACGGTCCGTTGGTCCGATTGGTTCATTGGTACGACCAACGTTTACACGCTCGTCACACGACGAAACGGAGCCGGAAACACGGCGGGCGAAGGGTGGGTCACGTCCGATCCACCCCGATGCGAGGAAGAACCACCATGGACCTGATCCTGCGCACGGCCCGCCTGACCGACGGCCGCCTGGTCGACGTCCACGTCGCCGACGGCACCATCGTCCGGGTCGCCGAGGCGGGCACGGAGGACGAGCCGACCGGCGCGGCGCACGTCGTGGACTGTGCCGGTCGCGTCGTGATCCCCGGGCTCATCGAGACCCACCTGCACGTCGACAAGGCACTGCTCGACCGCGAACGACCGAACCCCGACGGCACCCTCGCCGGCGCGATCGCGGTGACGGGGGAGCTCAAGCGCGGCTTCACCCACGACACCGTCCGTGACCGCGCCCGGAACCTGCTCGACCAGGCGATCACCAACGGCACGACACTCGTCCGGGCACACCCCGACGTCGACCCCGTCGTCGGACTGACCGGCGTCGAGGTGCTCCTCGCACTGCGCGACGAGTACCGCGACGCCCTGGACCTGCAGATCGTCGCGTTCCCGCAGGAGGGCATCGCGAAGGCGCCGGGCACGCTCGCTCTGCTCCGCCGGGCGCTCGCCGCCGGGGCCGACGTGATCGGCGGCTGCACCTACAACGAGGCGACCCTGGCCGCGTGCCACGAGCACGTCGAGACCGTCCTCGACCTGGCCGAGGAGTTCGACGTGCCGGCCGACCTCCACGCCGACTTCGCCGACGACACGTCCGACCCGCGGTTCGCCCTCGCCGGGCACATCGCCGACCGCGTCGCCGCTCGCGGGCTGCAGGACCGGGTCGCCCTCGGACACGTGACCTCGCTCGCCAGCCTGCCGCCGGTCCCGCGCAGCGCGGTGCTCGCGAAGCTCGCCGCGGCCGGTGTCGCGGTGGTGCCGTTGCCCGCCACGGACCTGCACCTCGGCGGCCGCTCGGACGACCGGGACGTCCGCCGCGGGGTCGTCCCGGTGCGCGAGCTCTGGGACGCCGGCGTCACGACCGCCTACTCGTCGAACAACGTCCGCAACGCGTTCACGCCGTTCGGCAACGCGGACCTGCTCGACATCGGGTTGCTGCTCGCGCAGGTGGGGCACCTGTCCGGCCCCGACGACCTCGGGCGCGTGCTCGAGATGGCCACGTCGTCCGCGGCCCGCGTCGTCGGCGTCGCCGAGACCCACGGCATCCGGCCGGGGGCCGCCGCCGACCTCGTCGTCCTGTCGACGACCGACCCGGCGGGGGTCCTGCTCGACCGCCCCGACCGGAACCTCGTGTTCAAGCGCGGCCGCGTCGTCGCGGAGACCACCAGGACCACACGACTCGCCACCGGGTCCACCACTCGATCGAAGGAGCTCACCCATGCGTGAACGGATCCCGCACGAGATCGTCGCCTCGGTCCTCGCCGGCACCACGGCGTTCATCGGCGGCAACGCGCTGCACCTGCCCACCTGGGCGATCTTCATCAGCTGGGCGGGGATGTTCCTGCTCGGGGCGAAGCCCACGCTCCGGAACGCCACCCGGCTCTGGGCGGCGATGCCGATCGGGTCCGCCTTCGGCCTCGTGATCGTGCTGCTCGACCAGCGCTTCGGCACGGTGCTCGGCGAGGGTCAGGCCGCGCGGAACACGGTGCTCGCGCTGCTCATCCTGGTCGTCAACTGCGCCCTGATGTACACGGGTCGGACGCGGCTGTTCGGGCTCGTCCCCGGCATGTTCCTCGGGTTCGCCTCGTTCTTCGCGACGTGCTTCGGCGGCTTCGGCTTCGATCCGGGCAACGCCTGGGCGGCATGGGCCTCGGTCGTCGTGATGAACGCGCTCGGCCCGGTGTTCGCGTACCTGTCCCGGCGGCTGACGTTCGCGCGGCCGACCACGACCGGAGCGACGACGGACACGCCCGCCGCCGAGCAGCCGGTCGCAGCCCGGGTCTAGGGACCGACCGCTACGCTCGGTTCCCGTGTCACGAGTCGTCCGTCGCCCCCGCTCCGCCGTCCGGAGGCCCGTGACGATCTCCGTCGTGGCGGTCCTCGTGCTCGTCGCCGGGTACCTCGTGGCCGCGGCCGTCGTGCCGTTCGGCCCGGCGAGCGCCTCGACCACCACGTACTCGGCCCCGACGTCGAGCGTGCCGGCGCTGAGCTTCCCCGGCTACGGCGCCACCGCGGTCGAGGCCACCGACTTCCCGGAGAGCCTGCGCACCAGCGGCGACACGAAGCCGCGCTCGATCGCGAGCATCACCAAGATCGTCACGGCGCTCGTGGTGCTCGACGAGAAGCCGATGGCTGCGGGGGAGTCCGGTCCCGCGATCACCTTCACACCGAAGATGGAGTCGCTGTACGCCAAGTACGCGGCGATGAACGGCGAGGTCGCGCCGATGCCGGCGGGGCTGAAGCTCACCGAGCACCAGGCGTTCCAGGTGATGCTCATGAAGTCGGCGAACAACTACGCCGGCGCCCTCGCCATCTGGGCGTTCGGGTCGATCGCCGAGTACGAGCAGGCGGCGACGAAGTGGCTCGAGGAGCACGACCTCGACGACACCACGATCCACGAGCCGACCGGTCTCGACCCGCAGAACACGTCGACCGCCACCGACCTGGTCGACCTCGGCCAGCTCGCGCTCGCGGATCCGGTCGTCAAGGAGATCGTCGGCACGAAGGACGTCACGATCCCGACGGTCGGCGAGATCGAGAACTCGAACAAGCTCCTCGGTCTGGACGGCATCGAGGGCATCAAGACCGGCACCCTCGACGAAGCGGGCGCCTGCCTGCTGTTCGCGGCGACCTACGAGCGCGGCGGCCGCGACGTCACCGTCATCGGCGTGATGCTCGGCGGGGTCGACCACGACTCGCTCGACGTCGACGTGCAACGGCTGCTCCGGTCGGTCGCCGACAACTTCCAGGTCGTGCCCCTCACACACGCCGGGCAGACCTTCGGCACGTTCTCCACCCCCTGGCAGGACGAGGCCGACGCCGTCACCGCGGAGGCGGCCGAGGTCCTGGTCTGGGGGAAGACGAAGGTCCGGGCGACGGCGCACCTCGACGAGGTCACCCTCGGGACGAAGGGCGAGCGGGTCGGGAAGGTCCGCTTCACCGTCACGGACCACGACCCGGTGACGGTGCCGCTCGTGCTCGAGCGGACGATCGACGACCCCGGCGTCTGGTGGCGCTGGACGAACCCGTTCCAGGGCTGACGGTGCTCGCGCGCTGACGCGCACCACCCGGAGTCCGTACTGTCGGACGGGTGACGACGACGAAGACGTTCCCCCGGACCACCCCTTCCGCCCGCGACATCGACGCCCGCGGTGTGCTCGCGTTCGTCGACGCCCTCGAATCGACCCCCGGCGTCGAGCCGCACAGCCTGATGCTGCTCCGCCAGGGCCAGGTCGTCGCCCAGGGGTGGTGGCAGCCGTACACGGCCGACCGGGTGCACCTGCTCTACTCGCTGAGCAAGAGCTTCACCGCGGCGGCCGTCGGCATCGCCGTGCGCGAGAACCTCATCGACCTCGACGCCACCGCCCTGTCGTACTTCCCCGAGCTCGACGCCGAGATCACGGACGAACGCAGCCGCCGCATCCGGGTCCGGCACCTGCTCGCGATGGCGAGCGGCCACCGCGAGGAGACCCTCGACCGCGCTCGCGCCGCCGACCCGACGAACACCGTCCGGGGCTTCCTGCTCACCCCGCCGGACGAGGAGCCCGGCTCAGTCTTCGCCTACAACCAGCCGTGCACGTACACGCTCGCGAGCATCGTCCGACGGGTCAGCGGCGGGTCCCTCGTCGAGTACCTGCGGCCGCGGCTGCTCGACCCGCTCGGCATCGACGACCTCGCCTGGCGACGCGACGAGACGGGCGCCGAACTCGGGTACAGCGGGTGCTACGCCCCGACCTCGGCGATCGCCGCGCTCGGCCAGCTCTACCTACAGCGCGGGGCGTGGGACGGCGAGCGGATCCTCGACGAGGACTGGGTCGCCGCCGCCACGAGGACCCAGGTCGAGAACCCGGGCGAGGAGAACCCGGACTGGTCCCAGGGCTACGGCTTCCAGTTCTGGATGGCCCGCCACGGCTTCCGCGGCGACGGCGCCTACGGCCAGTTCTGCGTCGTCCTGCCCGAGCAGGACGTCGTCCTCGCGATCACGGGACAGAGCCTCGACATGCAGGCGGTCCTCGACGCGGCCTGGCAGCACCTGCTGCCCGCCGTCGACCGTCCGTCCGACGCCGACGCGGACACCGCCCTGGAGGCCCGACTCGCTTCCCTGGGGCTGCCCGCGGTGCGCGGCGCCTCGCTCCCCGAGCACGTGGCCGGTCGTGCACTCCGGCTGCTGCCCGGTGCGGCGCTCGACGCCGTGGGCTTCGACCGTGGGGCCCATGGGATCCGACTGACCGTGTCAGCCGATGGAGCTTCGGCGTCGGTGCCGGTCGGAGAGGGGAAGTGGGCCGTCGAGGGTGCCCTCGCAGCGAGCGCCGCGACCCGGTCGGACGGCGCCGTGCTCGTCGCGCTCCGTTTCGTGGAGACGCCGCACCTGCTGTGGCTCCGCGTCGACCTCGCTGCCGGCACGGTCGGCACGACGTGGGAGACCGAACCGCTGCACGACGGCGCGCTGACGCTGCACCGGCCCGCCGACTGACCTGCGCCCACCACAGGGGGCACGACCCGGTTCGCGCCCCCGCACGGTCATCGCGCCCTGGGGGGTCGGGGCGCGATGACCGTGGTGGGGCGCGGCTGGAGAGGCGTGCGGACTCGGATGCCCCTCGTTCCGCTACGGGGTGTCGGACCGGTGCTCGACGACGTCCTGCAGTTCGGGGCGCTTGGCCGAGACGCCGTCGCCCGACGACGTGTGCTTGATGCGCCGGACGACCCACGGCACCAGGTACTCCTTCGCCCAGCCGAGGTCCTCGGCACGGGCTTCGCGCCAGGGCCGCGCCTCGAGCGGATCCGGGTTGAACGGCTCCAGCCCGTGCGGCACCCCGAGGGCGTCGAGCACCGCCGCGGCGATCGTCGAGTGGCCCATCGGGGAGTGGTGCAGCCGGTCCGGCGCCCACATGCGCGGGTCGCGGAGCACCCGGAGCGCCCACATGTTCGCCACCAGCGCGCCGTGCTTCAGGGCGATGGCGTGCAGGTTCTCGTTGTAGATCGCCGTCTTGCCGCGCACCATGCCGAGCACCGGCGTCATGCCGACGTCGGGGCCGGTGAAGAGCACCACGGTGGCGCCGTCGCTCCGCAGTCGCGACACCATGGCGTCCACCCGTTCGGCGAGTTCGTCCGGATCGGAACCCGGCCGGATGATGTCGTTGCCACCGGCGGACACCGTGACCAGGTCCGGGCGGAGCGCGAGCGCCGGTTCGACCTGCTCGTCGATGATCTGCTGCAGGAGCCGCCCGCGGATCGCCAGGTTGGCGTACGCGAAGTCGTCGGACCCGTGCGCGAGCACCTCGGCGACACGGTCCGCCCACCCGCGGTTGCCCCCGGGGACCGTGGGGTCGGGGTCGCCGATCCCCTCGGTGAACGAGTCACCGATCGCGACGTACCTGGACCAAGGATGACGATCTGACACGCTCCGGACCCTAGTCTCGTGCCATGACGAAGGCCAACACGGACGCAGGCCCGGACGCCGGCACGGACGCGGCGCCCTGGACCGTGCCGGACGACCTGCTCGCCCGCATCACCGACCGTGCCCCCGGGTACGACGCCGCGAACGCCTTCTGCGCCGAGGACCTCGACGAGCTCCGCTCCGCCGGCTACCTGCGGATCGGGGTCCCGGTTGCCCAGGGCGGTTCCGGACTCGGCCTCCGCGCCACGGCCGCCGTCCAGCGGACCCTCGCCCAGGCCGCGCCGGCGACGGCACTCGGCCTCGGCATGCACCAGGTGTGGGTGCAGGCGGCGCGCGCCGTGCGTGCGCGGGGCGAGTCGTTCCTCCAGGCCGTCACCGACCACGCCGCGGACGACCAGCTGCTCGCATTCGGGGTGAGCGAACCCGGCAACGACGCTGTCCTGTTCGACTCGTCGACGACGGCGGAGCCGGACGGCGACGGCGGGTACCGCTTCACCGGCACCAAGGTGTTCACGTCCCTCGCGCCGGCGTGGGACGTGCTGAGCGTGTTCGGCAAGGACGAGACGGGGCCGGAACCGCGGCTCGTGCACGGCTTCGTGCTCCGGTCCGACGGCGACGTCGAGCACCTCGACGACTGGGACACCCTCGGCATGCGGGCGACGCAGAGCCGCACGACGAAACTGCACGGCGTGCACGTGCCCGCCGACCGCATCGTCCGGTCGCTGCCCGTCGGACCGAACCAGGACCCGCTCGTGTTCGGGGTCTTCGCGGCGTTCGAGCTGCTCATCGCGTCGGTGTACGTCGGCGTCGCCGAGCGGGCCATCGCGCTGGCGGTCGACGCCGTCGGGCGACGCGTGGCGGCCGACGGCTCGCCCCGGTCGCAGGACCCCGACGTCCGTCGTGCGCTCGCGGACCTGCGCGGTGCCGTCGACGCGATCACCCTGCAGGTCGACGCCCTCGCCCGCTCCGTGGACGAACGCGACGAGCTCGGCGCCCGGTGGTTCCCGCTGCTCGTCGGCACGAAGGCGCGGGCGGTGGACACGGCGCAGCACGTGGTGGACGAGGCGATGCGGGTCGTCGGGGGCTCGGCGTTCCGGTCGTCGAGCGAGCTGGCCCGCCTGGCGCGCGACGTCCGGGCCGGGCAGTACCATCCGTCGTCGCGCGACTCGGCGGCGCGCACCCTCGCGACGTCGTTGCTCGGCCCGCCCGCCTGACGCGGCACCCGCGCGCGCCGGGCGCCGGGCGCGCGAGCACGGTGCGGGACTTGTGGGCTGGTGCGAGGTTGCCCGCTCCGTGCGGCCTTGTAGCGCCGCACCGAGCGATCAACCCGGCACGGATCGACGAAGGTCGCACGGTGCTCTCGGCGCATAGCGACCTCCGCACGCCGAGCCGGGCGGCGATGTCGGTGGTGCCTGGCATCATCTCGGTGTGAGCAAGCAGGACGGTAGCAACCGGCTCGTCTCCGACGCCCCGGTGGACGACGTCTCGGCGACGGTGCTGCACGTCGACATGGACGCCTTCTTCGCGTCCGTCGAACTGCTCGACCGTCCCGACCTGGTGGGGCTGCCGGTCATCGTCGGCCACGACTCCGACCGGTCCGTGGTCACCGCGGCGACGTACGAGGCCCGCAAGTACGGGGTGAACTCCGCGATGCCGATGGCCATCGCCAAGCGCCGCTGCCCGAACGCGATCATCGTCGAGCCGCACTTCGAGAAGTACCGCGACAAGTCCGCCGCGGTGATGGCGATCTTCGACCGGTTCACCCCGCGGGTCGAGCGGCTCGGCATCGACGAGGCGTTCCTCGACGTCGCCGGTGCGCTCCGGCTCTACGGCACGCCGTGGGAGATCGGTCGGGCCATCCGACGCACGGTCCACGCCGAGACGGGCCTGCACTGTTCGGTCGGCGCCGCATCGACCAAGTTCGTGGCGAAGCTCGCGTCGAGCCGGTCCAAGCCGGACGGGCTGCTCGTCGTCCCCGGAGCCGACACCATCGCGTTCCTGCACCCGCAGCCGGTCTCGGCGCTCTGGGGCGTCGGCGGCAAGACGCAGGAGACCCTCGAGCGCCGTGGCATCCGGACCGTCGGCGACCTGGCGAACACGCCCCTCGGGTCGCTCGTGTCCGCCCTCGGGCCCGCCGGTGGCCAGCGCCTGCACGACCTGTCGTGGGGGCGCGATCCCCGCGTCGTCGACACCGGCGTCGGCGAGAAGTCCATCGGGCACGAAGTCACGTTCGGCCACGACCTGACCGAGCGGGACGACGTCGCGCGTGAACTCCTGCGTCTCGCCGACAAGGTCGCCGTCCGCCTGCGTCACGCCGACGTGCAGGCCCGCACCGTCGCGCTCAAGGTCCGCTACACCGACTTCACCACCCTGACCCGCTCGCGGACCCTCGCCGAGCCCACCGACGTCGCCAAGCGGCTGCACCGTGAAGCCGTCGAGCTGTACGACGTGCTGCACCGGCCGGGCAACCGGATCCGGCTCATCGGGGTCCGCGGCGAGAACCTCGTGCCGGCCGCGGCGAGCAACGCGCTCTGGGACGACGACGCGCCGTGGCGCGAGACCGAGACCACGGTGGACGCGGTCGCCGCGCGGTTCGGCGCAGGCGTGCTGCGACCGGCATCTCTGGTCCGCCGGACCCCCGACGGCCACGTCCCGCACGCCAGGCAGGACTGACGGTGGCGGTAGAATCAGGTCCAGTGAGCGCAGCGGAGTACGAACAGCAGCAGCCCGCCACGCTGTGGGCCGAGTCGGGGGACGACCGGGCCGGAGACGGCGCCGCGGAGTCGACCGACACGTCGTCGGGCGCATCGTCGTCCGCGCACGCCGACGCGGTGGCGCGCGACGAAGCCGACGCGGCCGCCCTGGCCGAGGCAGCCGGCAACTCGGCCGTCCAGCACCTGTCGCCGGCGTTCCCGGACCGCGCTGCGTGGGGGACCGCGTCGAAGCTCCGCGCCTGGCAGGTCGAAGCCCTCACGAAGTACTTCGAATCCGAGCCGCGCGACTTCCTCACGGCAGCGACGCCCGGCGCCGGCAAGACGACGTTCGCGCTGCGTCTGGCCACCGAGCTGCTCGCGCGCGGCACCGTCGACCGCATCGTGGTCGTCGCCCCCACCGAGCACCTCAAGCGGCAGTGGGCTGACTCCGCCGACCGCGTGGGCATCCGGATCGACCCGATGTTCAAGAACGGCGACGGCATGTTCGGCCGGCACTACCAGGGCGTCGCGATCACGTACGCCCAAGTCGGCATGAACCCCGAGGTGCACAAGAAGATCACTGAGGGCGGGCGCACCCTGGTCGTCCTCGACGAGGTCCACCACGGCGGCGACGCACTCACCTGGGGCGACGGCATCAGAGAAGCGTTCTCCGGCGCCACCCGACGACTCTCGCTGTCCGGCACGCCGTTCCGCTCCGACACCGCGCCGATCCCGTTCGTCCAGTACGCACCCGACGAGCAGGGCATCCGCACCTCGATCTCCGACTACAACTACGGCTACGGCCGCGCGCTGAAGGACGGCGTCGTCCGACCCGTGCTGTTCATGGCCTACGCCGGCCAGATGCGCTGGAAGACCCGGATGGGCGACGAGATGTCGGCCTCCCTCGGCGAACAGGTCACGAAGGACATCACCGCACAGGCGTGGCGCACCGCGCTGTCTCCCGAGGGCGAGTGGATGCCGGCCGTACTGTCCGCAGCTGACAAGCGCCTCACCGAGGTGCGCCGTGGTGTGCCCGACGCCGGCGGTCTGGTGATCGCGACGGACACCACCACGGCCCGCGCGTACGCTCGGATCCTGCAGCAGATCACCGGGGAGCGGCCGACCGTCGTCCTGTCCGACGAAGCCGCCGGGTCCAGCCGGATCAGTGCGTTCGCCGACGACACCTCGCGGTGGATGGTCGCCGTCCGCATGGTGTCCGAGGGGGTCGACGTCCCGCGGCTCTGCGTCGGGGTCTACGCCACGAGTGCCAGCACCCCGCTGTTCTTCGCCCAGGTGATCGGCCGCTTCGTGCGTGCTCGCCGCCGTGGGGAGACCGCGTCGGTGTTCCTGCCCAGCGTGCCCGGCCTGATGGCGCTGGCCGCGACCCTCGAGCTCGAACGCGACCACGCCCTCGACCGTCCCAAGGACGCCGACGACGGCATGTACAACCCCGAAGACGCGATGGTCGCCGAGGCCAACAAGGAAGACCGGGCGTCCGAGAGCCTGCTCGAGGTCCAGCCGTTCGAGGCGCTCGACTCGCAGGCGTCGTTCGACCGCGTCCTCTACGACGGCGGCGAGTTCGGCACCGGCGGCGAGGTCGGGTCGCTCGAGGAACTCGACTTCATCGGCATCCCCGGGCTGCTCGAACCCGACCAGGTGCGCGACCTGCTCCGGGCGCGCCAGGCGACCCAGGCGAAGCGCTCCAAGGGCCGCACCGTCAAGGACGGCCTGCCGAAGGCCGCCGAGCCCGAGAACCGCCCGATGTACATGACGATCAAGGAGCAGCGCACCGAGCTCGCCCGGCTCGTGTCCATCTGGTCGCGGCACTCGAACGAGCCGCACGGCGCCATCCACGCCGAACTCCGGCGGATCAGCGGTGGCCCGGCGGTGGCGCAGGCGAGCATCGAGCAGATCCAGAAGCGCATCGACGTCCTGCGCTCCCGTATCGGCGGGCGCAGGTGACGGGTGCGGTCCGGGCGGTCCGCCCGTGATCGAGTCCGTCGACGACCGCACCTGGTACGTCAAACGCGACGCGGAGTCCTCTCCCGAGGCGATCATCGACCGGTTCGGGGGCGGCTACCGGCTGCGACGGTTCTCGCTCACCGAGTCCCGACGGACCCCGCACGGCGTCTACACGGGTGTCGACCTGGCGGAGACGGCCTGGTGGCGGCTGCGCGACAGGCCGCGCAGCTCATGACGCGCCAAGCCAAAGTCCGGTAGACCGGAGGAATGGCAGACTCGATCCCTCACGTCCTCGTCCTCGGCGGCGGCTCCGCTGGCTACAGCACCGTCAAGCAGCTGCAGAAGCACGCAGCGACCGTGCCCATGCGCATCACGCTCGTGGACCAGAACACCTACTACACGTACCTGCCGTTCCTGCCCGAGGTCGCCGGCGGCCACATCGCCCCGAAGGACGTCACCGTCGAACTGCGCCGTGCGCTGCGCAAGACCCGCGTCATCCAGGGCAAGGTCACCGGGATCTCGTCGGCGGACAAGACCGTCTCGATCGCGACCGCCGGTGGCGACGACCGCACGCTCGGCTACGACCAGCTCGTCGTCGCGCTCGGCTCGGTCACCCGTACCTTCCCGACCCCCGGGCTCGAGGAGTACGGCGTCGGCTTCAAGAGCGTGGAAGAGGCCGCCTACGTGCGCGCCAAGCTCCTCGACAACATCGCGAAGGCCGCTGCCACGCGTGACGAGGACGAACGTCGTCGTCTGCTCACCAGCGTCTTCGTCGGCGGTGGCTACACCGGTGTCGAGGCGATCGGCGAGCTCTTCGACGTCTCGCAGGCCGCCATCAAGACGTACCCGTCGCTCGCGGGGGAGCAGCCCCGCTGGATCCTCATCGACGCACTCGACCGTGTCGCGCCCGAGGTCGGCCCCGAGCTGTCCAAGTGGACGCTCGAGTCGCTCCGCGCCCGTGGCATCGACGTGCGTCTGAAGACCACCATGCCGAGCGCCGAGGACGGCATCGTCAAGCTCTCCGACGGCGACGAGATCCCGACCGGGCTGCTCGTGTGGACCGCCGGCGTCAAGCCGAACCCGCTGCTCGACGCCTCCGACCTGCCCCGCGGACCGAAGGGGCACCTCGCCGCCAACGCGAAGCTCCAGGTCGAGGCAGAGGACACGCACGAGGTCGTCCCCGGTGTCTGGGGCCTCGGTGACGTCGCGCAGGTGCCCGACCTGACCGCCGACAAGCAGCCGGCGTTCTACCCGCCGAACGCGCAGAACGCCGTGCGCCAGGCCGTCGTGGCGGCGGACAACGTCGTCGCGACCATCACCGGCAAGCCCCTCGAGGAGTACCGCCACCCCTCGATCGGCACGGTCGCCTCGTACGGTGTCGCCAAGGGTGCCGCGAACATCAAGGGCATCAAGATGACGAACCTGTTGGCCTGGCTCGCCCACCGCGCGTACCACGTGTACGCGATGCCGACGCTGAACCGCAAGGCGCGCATCATCATCGGCTGGGTCACCGGCGCCGTCTCGGGCCGCGACGCGACCTCGCTCATCAAGGAGACGGATCCGCGTCGCAACTTCGTCGAGGCGTCGAAGAGCTAGGAGACGGAACGCGGCATCAGGCCGCAATTTCGTCGAGGCGTCGAAGAGCTCGACGCAACCACCTGACGGACGGGAGGCACAACAGAAAATGCCCCCGGACCGAAAGGTCAGGGGGCATTGCATGTTCTGTGTCCGAAGGGGGACTTGAACCCCCACGCCCTAATACGGGCACTAGCACCTCAAGCTAGCGCGTCTACCAATTCCGCCATCCGGACTGGATGTGTGGCGATTTCACCGAGTTTCCCCGGCGTCCCTGCCGAGAGAAAACACTAGCACGGGTCTGAACGCCCGATGAACACGGCCGCGCATCCCGGGCGCGTCCAGCCGCGGCGCCCCGCGGTGTCGCGCGGCGTCTCCGGGCCGAGCAGCGTCGGTGCGCACCGATACCGTGGTGGCATGACGAACCCGGAGCCGACCGCGACCGAGCTCGAGGCCACCGCGGCGATCGCGCGTGACCTCATCCGCATCGACACGACGAACTGGGGCGAGGGGAAGTCGCGCGGTGAGACCGAGGCGGCGCACTACGTCGAGGACAAGCTGCGCGGGTTGGACCTCGAGCCGCAGCTGTTCGAGTCCGAGCCGGACCGCGTGAGCGTCGTGGCACGCGTCCCTGGTCGGAACCGGGACAAGCCGGCGCTGGTGGTGCACGGACACCTCGACGTCGTGCCGGCCGACCCGGCGAACTGGTCGGTCGACCCGTTCGGCGGCGTGGTCAAGGACGGGTCGCTGTGGGGGCGGGGTGCCGTCGACATGAAGAACATGGACGCGATGATGCTCACGTCGCTGGCGGACGTCATCGAGCAGCACGGGGCTCCCGAGCGCGATCTCGTGATCGCGTACTTCGCCGATGAGGAAGCCGGGGGCGTCCTTGGTTCGCACCACGTCGTCGAGCACCACCCCGAGGTCTTCGCCGGGGCCAGCGCCGCCATCAGCGAGGTGGGCGGGTACTCGATCACCCTCGGCGACCGCCGCGCCTACCTGCTGCAGACGGGTGAGAAGGCGCTGATGTGGATCAAGCTCGTCGCGCGCGGCACGGCGGCACACGGTTCCCACGTCATCCGCGACAACGCGGTGACGAAGCTCGCCGCGGCCGTCGCCCGGATCGGCAGCGAGGAGTGGCCGGTGCGCCTGTCGGCCACGACGGACGCGATGGTCGCCGAGGTCGCTCGGTTCCTCGGTGTCGACCCGACGGTGACCGGCCCGGACGAGGTCGCGCTGGCGACGGGTTCGGCCTCGCGGTTCATCCACGCCGCCCTGCACACCACGACGAACCCGACGGTCCTGACCGCGGGCTACAAGCACAACGTGATCCCGGACACGGCCGAGGCGCTCGTCGACATCCGCTGCCTGCCCGGCGACGAGGAGTCGGTCCTCGCTCGCGTGCGGGAGCTCGCCGGCGACGAGGTCGAGGTCGTGATGTCCTTCCGCGACATCGGTCTCGAGCAGGACTTCGGCGGACCGCTCGTCGACGCCGTGCGCGACGTCCTCGGTCGGCACGACCCGGGCGCCCCTGTCCTGCCGTACCTGCTGTCCGGCGGCACGGACAACAAGGCGCTGTCGACGCTCGGGATCGCGGGGTACGGCTTCGTGCCGCTCCAGCTGCCCGCAGGGGTGGACTTCCCGGCGATGTTCCACGGTGTCGACGAGCGGGTGCCGCTCGACTCGCTGGCCTTCGGTCGGCGCGTCCTCGGCGACCTCCTGGCCACGTACTGATATTGTTCATGGTCGCCTCCGTGGCGGTGTCCTGACCGACCTCCCCCGAAAGGCCCGTGCGTGCACATCCTCGAGGCGATCTTCCTCGGCTTCGTCCAGGGACTCACCGAGTTCCTGCCGGTGTCCTCCAGCGCGCACCTGCGCATCGTCGGGCTGTTCCTGCCCGACGCGAAGGACCCGGGCGCGGCCTTCACCGCGGTGACGCAGCTCGGCACCGAGACCGCGGTGCTCATCTACTTCTGGAAGGACATCACCCGGATCATCGGACGGTGGTTCCGTTCGGTGTTCCGGCGCGACGTCCCGAAGGACGACCCCGACGTGCGGCTCGGGTGGCTCGTGATCCTCGGGACGATCCCGATCGGCATCGCGGGGCTCCTGTTGAAGGACTCCATCGAGACCACGTTCCGTTCGCTGTGGATCGTCGCGATCGTGCTCATCGTCTTCGGCATCGTGCTCGGCGTGCTCGACGTCGTCGGCCGCAAGGAGCGCCGGATCGAGCACATGACCTTCGGCGGCGGCATCCTGATCGGGCTCGCCCAGGTGCTCGCGCTCGTCCCCGGGGTGTCCCGCTCCGGCGCGACCGTGTCGATGGGGCTCGCGCTCGGGTACACCCGACCAGCTGCCGCGCGGTTCGCGTTCCTGCTGGCGGTGCCGGCCGTGTTCCTCTCCGGTCTGTACGAGGCCGCGACGAGCCTCGGCGACCACGGAGCACCGTTCGGACTCGCCGACACGCTCATCGCGACGGTCGTGGCGTTCATCGTCGGGTTCGTGGTGATCGCGGCGTTCATGAACTACATCAGCAAGCGCAGTTTCATGCCGTTCGTCGTCTACCGCATCGCACTCGGTATCGTTCTCATCGTGTTGTTGTCGCTCGGAGTGATCCAGCCGTGAGGGCCTGGCAGGCCCCGTCCGTCCCCGACGTCCCCGGCGCAGCGCCGCGGCCCGTCGTGCACGACACCGCCACCGGGAAGCCGGTCGACCCGACGCACGGCGACGAGCGCGCCGCGCTGTACGTGTGCGGGATCACCCCGTACGACGCCACGCACCTCGGCCACGCGGCGACGTACCTGGCGTTCGACACGCTGGGCCGCGCCTGGCGCGACGCCGGCCTCGACGTCGAGTACGCCCAGAACGTCACCGACGTCGACGACCCCCTGCTCGAGCGCGCCACCCGCGACGGCGTCGACTGGCGCGAGCTCGCCGCCTCGCAGATCGACCTGTTCCGCCGGGACATGGAGTCGCTCCGGATCCTGCCGCCCGACGACTTCGTGGCCGTCACGGACGAGGTCGACCGCGTTGCCGAGGCCGTCGCGTTCCTGCAGGAGACCGGTTCCGCCTACGAGGTCCCCACCCCGGACGCCGAGGGCGACGACCTCTACTTCGACGTGAACCACCCCACCGACGCGTGGTCGCTCGGCGACGAGAGCGGCCTGGACCGCGAGACCATGCTCACGCTCGCCGCCGAGCGCGGCGGCGACCCGGAGCGCCCCGGCAAGCGCGACCCCCTCGACCCGCTGCTCTGGCGTGCGGCCCGCGACGGTGAGCCGAGCTGGGACTCCGAGATCGGCCCCGGCCGGCCCGGCTGGCACATCGAGTGCAGCGTCATCGCCGGCGACCGTCTCGGCCTGCCGATCAGCGTGCAGGGCGGCGGTAGTGACCTCGTCTTCCCGCACCACGAGATGAGCGCGGGACACGCAGCCGCGCTGGCGCACCAGCCCCTCGCGCACGCGTTCGTTCACACCGGGATGATCGCGTACCAGGGCACGAAGATCTCGAAGTCGCTCGGCAACCTCGTCACGGTGCGTGGGCTGCTCGACGGCGGGGCGGACCCCCGGGCGATCCGGCTCGCACTGCTGTCGCACAAGTACTCCGACGACTGGGAGTGGTTCGAGGCCGAACTCACGAGTGCCACGACGCGGCTCGCGACCTGGGACGCATGGGCGTCGGGTGCACCTGCGGGGCACGCCGACGACGCGGCCGACGTCGCATCGCGGATCCGGGCGCGGGTGTCCGACGACCTCGACACGCCGGGTGCGGTCGCCGCGGTCGACACGGCCATCGCGGGCGGCACGGCGTGCACGCCGGAGCTCGCCGATCTGATCGACGCCCTGCTCGGCATCCGCCTGGGCTGACGCGGGCCGCGGGGCGGGGGCTGTCCCCACGCTCGGCCGCGTGCGCCTCGTCGAGGTTCCACGACATGCCGCGCGCGTGCCGCCGAGGTTCCACGAACGGCCGTGTGCGGCCGCGAGATGCCGAGATCTCGGAACCTCGGCGATCGCGGCCGGGCGCGTTGGGCGCGTTGGACGCGACCGTCGGGGGACGGGAGGCCCGTGGCGGGCTGGCACCGTGCCTCCCGTCCGCCGACCGGTCGTGACGAGGTCGGTGCTTGCGGCCGGCAGATGGCGACCGCTCGACGGGCGCGAGCCGCGCGACACGCCGTGGGCGTCGCGCGCAGGTTCCACAGACGGCAGCGTGCGGCGGCGACATGCCGAGATTTCGGAACCTCGGCGAACCGGGCCGGGCATGCCCGCCCCACCCGCCCCGCCCGCGCCCTACTGCTGGGGCGGCTGCGGGGGACGCCAGGGCCCCTCGCCACCGGCGGTGCCGCCGTCCTTGCCGTCCTTGTGCTCGCGGCGCCGCAGGTACTGCTCGAACTCCTGCGCGATCGCGTCGCCCGAGGCCTCGGGGGAGTCGACGGTGTCACGGGCCTGCTCGAGCTGCCCGATGTAGGACGCCATGTCCTCGTCGTCGGCGGCGAGGGCGTCGATGCCGTCCTCCCACTCGGTGGCGTCGTCGAGCAGCGTGCCGCGGGGCACGGTGACGTCGGTGAGCTCCTCGATCTTGTCGAGCAGCGAGAGCGTGGCCTTGGGCGACGGCGAGTTGTGCACGTAGTGCGGGACCGAAGCCCAGAGCGACAGCGTGGTCAGCCCGGCCTTGTCCATCGCGTCGGCCAGGACGCCGAGGATGCCCGTCGGACCCTCGTACGACGACTTGTCGACGTCGAACGCGGTGCGGACGCCGGCGTTCTCGCTCGACACGAAGACCGAGATCGGTCGGGTGTGCGGGACGTCGGCGAGCATCGCGCCCACGAAGACGACGGCGTCGATCGAGTACACGTCGGCGAGGTCGATGATCTCCGCGCAGAAGCCGCGCCAGGTGCGCGAGGGCTCCGGCCCGACGAGCACGAACACGTCGCGGTCGGTCGGGGAGCCGGTGGCGCCGATGACGGGCCGGCCCTCGGCGCCGGGGCCGTGCAGCACGATGCGGGGCCACTGCACCCCGCGGGCGCCGGTCTCGTCGGACCCCATGGTCGGACGGTTGAACTGGTAGTCGACGTACCGCTCCCCGTCGAGCTCACGCAGCTCGTCGAGCCCGAGCGACTCGACGATGCGTCGGGCGAGTCCGCTCGCGGCTTCGCCGGCGTCGTTCCAGCCCTCGAAGGCGACGACGAGCAACCGGCCGTCGCTGAAGGGGGAGTGCTGTGGCACGGAGCGGACCTCCTGGTGGTGGAGCGGAGCGGGGCGGGTGCGACGAGGCACCCGGCCGGACACGATTCAGGCATCCACTGTAGGCCCCGGCAGCGCTCCCGCACGTGCGCGTCCGCGCCCAGCGGAACGGCCCCGGTAGACTCGTCGCCCGTGACCGCGCATCCTCCTGCCCTCGTCCCGCCCGCAGCCGTGCTGTGGGACATGGACGGCACGATCATCGACACCGAGCCGATCTGGCAGCGCTCCCAGGTCGACCTGACGAACCGCTACGGCGCCGAGTGGACCCACGAGGACGGCCTGTCCCTGGTCGGTTCCGGTCTCGAGCGCTCCGGTGAGCTCCTGCGCGCCAAGGGCGTCGACATGGAGGTCGAGGAGATCATCCAGTGGATGACCGACTACGTGATGGAGCACCTGCGCGCCGGCGAGCTGCCGTGGCGTCCGGGTGCCCGCGAACTCGTCGAGGAGCTCCACGCCCGCGGGATCCCCACCGCCCTGGTCACCATGTCCCGCCGGAAGATGGCGCTCGTCGCCGCCGAGGCACTGGGCGAGCGCGGGTTCCGCGTCGTCGTGGCCGGTGACGACGTCGACCGTCCGAAGCCGTTCCCGGACGCCTACCTGTCCGCCGCGGCCCAGCTCGGCGTCGAGCCCACCGCGTGCGTCGCGATCGAGGACTCCGCCACCGGCGTCGCGTCGGCCGTCGCCTCGGGCGCCGTCACGATCGCCGTCGAGCACATCGTCCCGCTGTCCGAGATCGCCGGCGGCGACGTGCACCTGACCACCCTGTCGGGTGTCGACGTCGACCGCCTGGTCGAGTTGACGACGCCGGCACTGGCTGCGCGCGTTCTCGGCACGGGAGGCGCGGTGCCGGACCCGGCACACGCGGCGGACACCGAGGGGGTCACCCGATGAACCACACCGACGACCCGACCGCAGCGCTCCCGCACACCGCCGGTGGCGCACCGCACACGCCGCCGCGCGGCCCGTTCCGGGCCGGCGACCGCGTGCAGCTGACGGGTCCGAAGGGCAAGCTCACGACGCTGTCCCTCGAGACCGCCGGCGAGTACCACACGCACCGCGGGGTGCTCCGGCACGACGACGTCATCGGTCAGCCGGACGGCTCGGTGATCCGTGCCAGCACGGGTGACGAGTACCTCGCGCTCCGTCCGCTGCTCAACGACTACGTGATGTCGATGCCGCGCGGCGCCGCGATCGTCTACCCGAAGGACGCCGCCCAGATCGTGGCGTTCGCGGACGTCTTCCCGGGCGCCAGGGTGGTCGAGGCCGGTGTCGGTTCCGGCGCCCTCTCGCTGTTCCTGCTGCGGGCGATCGGCCCGACCGGGCAGCTGCAGTCCTTCGAACGTCGCGAGGAGTTCGCCGCGATCGCGCAGGGCAACGTCGGCACGTTCCTCGGCGCGGTCCCGGACAACTGGTCCGTGACCGTCGGCGACCTGGTCGAGGAGCTGCCCGGCGCCGTCCAGGAGCAGAGCGTCGATCGCGTCGTCCTCGACATGCTCGCGCCCTGGGAGTGCGTCGACGCCGCAGCGGACGCCCTCGTGCCCGGCGGGCTCATCGTCTGCTACGTCGCCACCGTCACCCAGCTGTCCCGCACGGCCGAGGCCCTGCGCGACACCGGGCGCTTCACCGACCCGATGCCGAGCGAGACGCTGGTGCGCACCTGGCACGTCGAGGGCCTCGCCGTCCGCCCGGACCACCGCATGGTCGGGCACACCGGGTTCCTCATCACGGCCCGTCGACTGGCCGACGGCACGGTCCTGCCGAACCTGAAGCGCCGAGCGGGCAAGGTCGAGTTCTCCGACGAGGACATCGAGGCCTGGACCCCGGGCGCCGTCGGCGAACGGGCGACGAGCGACAAGAAGCTCCGCAAGGTCGCACGGCAGTCGGCGGCGCAGGCCCGCAAGGTCGCCGCAGCCGAGGCCGGGTCCGCAGCCGCCGTCGCCGAGGGGTCCGGGGCACCGTCCGAGCCCGTCGGCGACGCGTCCGAGCCAGCCGACGGCGACCGGTAGGCTGACGGTCGTGCCCGTCCTGCATCGAACGGAAAGAGGGTCCGTGCGCACCATCCCCGCACTCCTGGTCACCATCGGTCTCGTGGCGTCGCTCACGGCGTGCGCCTCGAACGGCGCCGGCACCACCCCCTCGAGCTGTGCCGCACCCGGCAAGGCGTCCGAGGCGGTGACCGCGACCGGCGCGTTCGGCAAGGAGCCGAAGGTGTCGATCCCGAGCGGGCTCACCACGAAGGGCACGCAGGTCTCCGTCCTGCAGCAGGGCGACGGCCGCACCATCGAGGACGGCACCCCCGTCCTGATCGAGTACACGCTCGTCGACGGCGCCACCGGCGAGGTCGCGCAGACGAGCGGCTACTCCGGGCAGACGGCCCCGATCACCGCCGGCGCGAGCAACTACGGTGCCCTCGGCGAATCGCTCGAGTGCGCGCAGGTCGGCGACCGCCTGGCCGTCGCGCTGCCGAAGAGCGCCCTCAGCAGCTCGGACGCGAGCGCCACCACCGACAGCGGCTCGTCGACGAAGACCGAGGACGCCGTCATCGCCGTCGTCGACGTCAAGCGCGCCTTCGACGCCCGTGCGACCGGTACGCCGCAGCTCGCCGGCGACAAGATGCCCGCCGTCGTGCTCGCACCGTCCGGTGCCCCCGGCATCACGATCCCGTCGTGGAACGCGCCGAAGTCGAACCAGACGCACCTGCTCCGCAAGGGGGCCGGTCGCGTGCTCACCGCGAAGGACACCGCGGTCATCAAGTACACCGCCGTGACGTGGGGCGCGGACCCGTCCGTGGCCGGTTCCAGCTGGACCGACGGCTCGGGTGCGCAGACCGTGCCGCTCGCCAAGGGCCAGGTCGACGAGGGCGTTCGCACCGCCATCGTCGGGCACCGTGTCGGCGACCAGGTCCTGGCCGTCGTGAACCAGCAGGGCACCGCCTACGCGTACGTCATCGACGTGCTCGGAGCGATGTCGAGCTGACGCTCACATACCGTCCACCGACCGCGGCGCGGGTGCACTCCGGTGCACCCGCGCTGCCGTAGGATCGGCTCGTGCCAGCGACCCGTGTGCCCCGTGTGCCCGCAGAGGAGCGGCTGTTCAGCCTCGTGCTCGCGCTGCTCTCGACGGAGTCCGGGCTGACCAAGGCGGAGATCCTGACCAACGTGCAGGGCTACCGTCAGCGGTTCACGCCGGGCGGGGACAACGCCTCGCTCGAGCGGCAGTTCGAACGTGACAAGGACGACGTCCGCGAGCTCGGCATCCCGCTCGAGACCATCGAGACACCGGGCGCCGCCGGCAACAACCAGACGCTGCGTTACCGGATCCCGAAGGGCGAGTACGACCTGCCCGTCGACGTCCGCTTCACCCCGGACGAATCGGCGCTGCTGTCGCTGGCCGCCATGGCCTGGCGCGAAGGAGCCCTGTCGGCCGACTCGCGCCGCGGGCTGCTCAAGGTCCGGTCCGCGGGCTCGGAAGACGACGACGGCGCACTCCAGCTCGGCGTCGACGCGTACGCCCCGCGGCTCCGGGCACGTGACGCGGCGTTCGAACCGCTCCGCTCCGCCCTCGACCGCGGTGCCGCCGTCCGGTTCGACTACATCACCCCCGGGCAGCACGAGGCCCGCCGTCGCGAGGTCGCCCCGCTCGCCCTCGTCCAGCACGGCGGCCGCTGGATGCTCGCGGCCCACGAGTTCGCCACGGACTCGGACAAGAACTACCTCCTGTCCCGCATCGTCGGGACGGTCACGCAGTACGAGGTCGGGCAGCACACCGCACCGGTGGGCGCGGGGGAGCGCACGCTCGCCGAGCTCGAGCGGATCTGGTCCGCCCGCACGGCGCGCATCGCGGTGACCCCGGGCTCCGACGCCGAACGACGGCTCACCCGGCGCCGAGACACCGAGACCGACGCCGACGGCGCACTCGTGCTGCACCACGTCGACCCGCAGATCCTGGCCGAGGAACTCGCCGCGTTCGGACCCGAGGTCCGGGTGCTCGAGCCGGAGGACCTGCGGCTGCGGGTCGTCGAGCGGCTCCGGGCGCTCGTGCGGGACCACGGCGACGGAGAGGAGCCCGCCCGTGGCTGACGCCCAGCCCCTGCAGGCGCAGGACAAACTCGCGTTCCTGCTCGCCCTGGTGCCGTACCTGATCGACCGCGAGCGCGTCTCGGTGGCCGAGGCCGCACGACACTTCGGCGTCCCCGAGGCCCGTATCCGCCGCGCCGTGGAACTCATCGCGGTGTCGGGTGTCCCCGGCGAGACGATGCAGTACCAGCACGGCGACCTGTTCGACATCGCCTGGGACGACTTCGACCAGAACGAGATGATCGTCCTGACGAACCTCGTCGCCATCGACGACTCGCCCCGGCTGTCCGCGCGTGAGGCCTCGGCGCTCATCGCAGGGTTGCAGTACCTCTCCGCGCTGCCCGAGGCCGCCGACCGCGACGCCATCCGCGCGCTCATGGCGAAGCTGTCGCGCGGTGCCGGTGGTGCCGCCTCGACGGTCGCCGTCGGACAGGACCTGCACGACGTCGCCCTCGCCACGATCCGTCGCGCGATGGCCGACGGCCGCGGACTCTCCTTCGAGTACGCCGGCCCGCGCACCCAGGGTGGCACCCGCCGGGTCGACCCGCTGCGCGTCGAGTCGATCGACACGGACTGGTACCTCCGCGCCTGGGACCTCGACCGGCAGGCGCTCCGGACCTTCCGGCTCGACCGGATGTCCGGCGCACGCGTCGACGACCGTGCGGTGGAGAAGTCGGCCGACCAGGTGGTGATCCCGGACACGCTGTTCCAGCAGTCCGCGGAGGACGTCATCGTCACCGTGGAGCTCGACTCGTCGTCGCTGCCGCTCGTGGCCGACTTCCTCGCCGACACCGCCGACGCCCCCGATGCCGAGGCGCGCGTGCGCATCCGGCTCGCGGCGTCGAACGGGTTCGACGGCGTGGTCCGGCTCGTCGCGGGGCTGCCCGGCCGTGCCGTGGTGCTCGACCCGCCGGCGGCACGGGACGCGGTGCGCGACTTCGCAGCCGCCGCCCTCGCTGCGGGCTGACGAGTCCTGCATGTGCGTTCGCACGGAGCGCGCCGAACTGTCGGTCCCCACCCCGTAGGATCGACCCATGGCTTCGACGACCGCGCGCGGGCGAGCGAGGCGGCAAGGGCGCCAGGACAACGACGCCGAAGGCCGCATGTCGCTCGGGCAGCACCTCATCGAGCTGCGCAACCGCCTGTTCCGCGCAGTGCTCGCCGTGGTCATCGCCGCGGTCGGTGGATGGTTCCTCACCCCGTTCGTGCTCGACTCGCTCCGGCAACCGGTGGCCGAGCTCGCCAAGGTCGGCGGGCACACGGCCGAGCTGAACTTCCCGATGATCACGGGGGCGTTCGACCTCAAACTGCAGATCGCGATCACCATCGGCATCGTCATCTCGAGCCCGGTCTGGCTCTACCAGATCTGGGCGTTCATCGTGCCCGCCCTGGTGCGGCGCGAGAAGCAGTACGTGTGGGGCTTCCTCGGCACCGCGATCCCGCTGTTCTTCGCCGGCTGCTACTTCGGGTGGTACATCCTGCCCCACGTGGTCGGCATCCTCGGCAGCTTCGTGTCGAGCCAGGACACCTCGATCGTCGACGCGAAGGCCTACTACGACTTCGTCATCAAGCTCATCGTCGCGGTCGGCATCGCCTTCGTGCTGCCGGTGTTCATCGTCCTGCTGAACTTCGTGGGGGTCCTGTCGGCGTCGGCGATCATCAAGTCGTGGCGCATCGCGATCCTGTGCATCCTGGTCTTCTGCGCGATCGTCACCCCGAGCGCCGACGTCATCTCGATGTTCCTGCTGGCGGTCCCGATGGTCGTGCTCTACATCGCAGCGTGCTTCGTCGCGTGGCTGCACGACCGCAGGGTGGCGAAGAAGCAGGCCAAGCTCGACGAAGAGTACGGCCTGTGACCGCGGACCTCAGCGCGGCCGAGCGCTTCGCCGCCGCCAAGGTCCGGAACCGCTCCCGCAACCTGGAGCTGTTCCGTTCCGACCTGCGCTTCGACCTCGACCCGTTCCAGTTCGCCGCCTGCGACGCGCTCGACCAGGGCCGCAGCGTCCTCGTCGCCGCGCCGACCGGTGCCGGCAAGACGATCGTCGCCGAGTTCGCGATCTGGCTGGCGATGCGGCAGCCCACGGCGAAGGTGTTCTACACGACGCCGATGAAGGCGCTGAGCAACCAGAAGTACGCCGAGCTGGTCGAGGTCTACGGCGAGTCCGAGGTGGGCCTGCTCACCGGTGACACGAACGTGAACCCGCGGGCGCGGGTCGTCGTGATGACGACCGAGGTCCTGCGGAACATGATCTACGCGGACTCCGACCTGCTCGACGACCTGGCCTGGGTGGTCCTCGACGAGGTCCACTACCTGGCCGACCGCTTCCGCGGGGCCGTGTGGGAAGAAGTGATCCTGCACCTCCCGACCGAGGTCCGGCTCGTCTCGCTGAGCGCCACGGTCTCCAACGCCGAGGAGTTCGGCGACTGGCTGCAGACCGTCCGCGGCGACACGGACGTCATCGTGTCCGAGGACCGCCCGGTCCCGCTCGAGCAGCACGTCCTGGTCGGGTCGAAGATGGTCGACCTGTTCGACTCCAGCGGTGCGGCGGCGACGAACCGCGTCAACCCGGAGCTGCTCCGCATGGTCGGTGGTGCGTCGCGCAGCGAACGGCACGGCGGCGGACACCGCGGTGGACGCGGACGCGGCGGGTACCACGACCGCCGTGGGCCGCGCACCGAGAAGCTGCACCGCGAGCGCATCGCGCACATGCTCGACGAGCGGATGTTGCTGCCCGCGATCTTCTTCGTGTTCAGCCGTGCCGGGTGCGACCAGGGCGTCCGGAACGTCCTGCGGTCCGGGCTGTCGCTCACGACGGTGCCGGAGCGCAACGAGATCCGTGAGACCGCGGAGTACCACTGCCGCACCCTGCCGGACGAGGACCTCGCCGTCCTCGGTTACTGGGAGTTCCTCGAGGGGCTCGAGCGCGGGGTCGCCGCGCACCACGCGGGCATGCTGCCTGCGTTCAAGGAAGTGGTGGAGAACCTATTCCAGCGCAAGCTGCTCAAGGTCGTGTTCGCCACCGAGACCCTGGCGCTCGGCGTGAACATGCCGGCCCGCACGGTGGTGCTCGAGAAGCTCGAGAAGTTCAACGGCGAGGCCCGTGTCCCGATCACCCCGGGGGAGTACACCCAGCTCACCGGTCGAGCCGGGCGCCGTGGCATCGACGTCGAGGGACACTCGGTGATCCAGTGGACCGACGGGCTCGACCCGCAGGCCGTCGCCTCACTCGCCAGCCGTCGCACGTACCCGCTGAACTCGTCGTTCAAGCCGACGTACAACATGGCCGTCAACCTGATCGACCAGTTCGGCCGGCAGCGCACGCGCGAGGTCCTCGAGACGTCGTTCGCGCAGTTCCAGGCCGACCGGTCCGTGGTCGACCTGGCCCGCAAGGTCCGCTCGCAGCAGGAATCGCTCGAGGGGTACCGCGAGGCGATGCAGTGCCACCTCGGCGACTTCACCGAGTACGCGGCGCTCCGCCGGGAGCTCTCCGACCTGGAGCGCACGAACGTGCCCGGTGGACGCGAGGCCTCGCACGGCGCACGGCAGGAACGGCAGGCCGCGATCACGGCGGTCCGTCGCCAGATGCAGCGTCACCCCTGCCACGCCTGCCCCGACCGCGAGGCGCACGCCCGCTGGGCGGAGCGCTGGTGGAAGCTCAAGCGCGTCAACGACAAGCTGGTCCAGCAGATCCGGTCCCGCACCGGTGCCGTGGCGACCACGTTCGACCGGGTCACCGACGTGCTCCTGCAGCTCGGGTACCTGGTCGATGCCGGCAACGGCGAGGCCACCGTGGCCGCCGGGGGCCGTCGTCTGCAGCGCATCTACGGCGACCGCGACCTGCTCGTCGCCGAGTGTCTCGAGGCGGGGGTCTGGAAGGACCTCACGCCGGCGCAGCTCGCCGCGATGGCCGCCACGATCATCTACCAGCCCCGTCGCGACGACGCCCCCGGGACCGAGCACGCACTGCCCCGCGGTGCGTTCCGCCCGGCCCTCGACGAGACCCTGACGATCTGGTCGCGCCTCGACGACATCGAGCGCGACGCCCGCCTGGCCGGTTCGCTGCCGCCCACCCCGGCGATGGCGGTCGGCATGTTCCGCTGGGCGTCCGGCTCGGCGCTGGACGACGTCCTGCGCACCCTCGACCTGCCCGCCGGTGACTTCGTCCGCTGGTCGAAGCAGGTCATCGACCTGCTCGACCAGATCCGGAACGCCGGCGACGACGACCTCGCCCAGACCGCCCGACGTGCGACGGACGCGGTCCGCCGCGGCATCGTCGCCTACGCAGCGGTCTGACGGGAGGCACGGTGCGGGTTCCGGAGACCGGTGTGCGTGGGGTGCCCGCGCGCGTGGGCCGCGGTGCGGTCGCGGACGGCCCGTTCGCGGCGCTCCCGCTGGGCACCGCGCTGCCCCTTGCCGTCATCGGCGGGGTGCTGTTCGCGCTCGCGTTCCCGTCGCCCGGGTGGTGGTTCCTGGCCTTCCCGGCGCTGGCGTGCATGCTCCTCGCGGTGATGGGGCAGCGCGCCCGCAGGGCCGCGTGGGTGGGCTACGTGGCCGGTGCCGCGTTCTGGATCCCCGCCATCTCGTGGGCTGGGCGCTACCTGGGCCCCGTCCCGTGGTTCGCACTGGCGTTGTTGGAGGCGGCGTTCTTCGCCCTCGGCAGCGTCGCGATCGCCCTCGCGTACCGGTGGGTGGCGCGCGTGGTGCCCTCGACTGCCGGACGCGTGTGGGGCCTCCCGGCCGTCGTCGCCGCACTGTGGACCGGACGCGAGTGGTTCTCGGGGAGCTGGCCGTACGGCGGCTTCGCCTGGGGGCGCGTCGGCCTGTCGCAGTCGCAGGGGCCGTTCACGCACCTCGCCGCGTACGTGGGCGTGCTCGGCGTGACGTTCGTGGTCGTCTACTGCGTGGCGGTGGTCGTGTCGCTCGCCCTGGTGTCCCCGCGGGCACCGGGCGCGACCCTGCGGCTGCCGGTCCGGGTCGCGACCGCCGGTCTGCTCGTCGCCGCGGTGCTCGCGGTGCCGGCCTGGCCGACCGCGACCTCCGGAACCATCCGCGTCGAGTCCGTGCAGGGCAACGGGCCGGCCGGGTACTTCGACCGCGCTGCTCCGGGCGAGGTCCTGGCGGCACAGGTCGCGGCGACCGACGTCGAGGCGAAGGACGTCGACCTCGTCGTCTGGCCCGAGGCCTCCGCGGAGTTCGACCCGCGCCAGCAGCCCGTGATCGCTTCGTCCCTCGACGCCGTCGTCGACTCGGTCGGTGCGCCGCTGGTCGCCGGAGCCATCACGCAGACCCCGTCCGGCGTGCTGCACAACACCTCGTTCGTGTGGACGGCCGATGGCTGGCAGTCGTCCTACGACAAGAAGCGACCGGTGCCCTTCGGCGAGTACGTGCCGGACCGCTGGTTCTTCTCGAAGCTCGCGCCGTCGCTGATCGGCTTGCTGCAGCGCGACTACACGCCGGGGACGAAGCCGAACGTCCTGCCGGTGGCGGGGATCCGGGCGGGCATCGCGATCTGCTTCGACATCGTCGACGACGGGCTGACCCGCGACATGGTGCGTGGGGGAGCGCAGGTGATCCTCGCGCAGACGAACAACGCAGACTTCTCCGGCACTGACGAGAACCTGCAGCAGCTCGAGATCGCACGGATGCGGGCGATCGAGACTGGCCGGTCCCTCGTCAACATCTCGACCGTCGGCGCTTCCCAGGTCATCGACCCGTCCGGCCGCACGATCGACCGGGTCCCGGAGTACACCGCGACCTCGATGGTGACCGACGTGCCGCTCGGCACCTCGACCACGCCGGCGTCGCTGGCGTCGGGATCGATCGTCCTCGTGCTCACGCTCGGTGGGCTGCTCGTGCTGCTGGCCTGCGCGCCGTGGGGACGCCGGAACCGCTCCTGAACCGCCGCCGCGTCCCGGTGCTCCCGACGCCGTGATCCGGTGCAGCAGGGGCACGCACTGGGAACGGACTGTGAATGCGCCCAGTCGGGAACGACGGCGCGTGGGACAGTGTTGTGGAGGGCAGACGAGCGAGAGGAGCACACACATGGCTGATCGGAGTCTCCGCGGCATGCGGCTCGGGAGTCAGAGCCTCCAGAGCGAAGAGGGCGTCGAGCTCTCGGACCGCAAGCGCGCGGTCTACCAGACCGATTCGGGGGAGACCTTCGACATCGTCTTCTCCGCTGACGCAGACGTGCCCCAGACCTGGTCGGAGCCACGCTCCGGCCGCGAAGGACGTCTGCTCGGTGACGACGGCATCCCCGTCGAGGTCGCAGCAGAGGACGTCAAGGCGCCCCGAACCCACTGGGACATGCTGCTCGAGCGTCGCTCGCGCGAGGAACTCGAGGAGCTCCTCGAGGAGCGCCTGCAGGTCCTCCGTGCACGACGCGGTGCCTGACACCACCACCTGACGAACGACGATGCCCGCCCCGGTTCCCCGGGGCGGGCATCGTCATTCGTGGTGGTGCCGGTCAGCGCCGTCCGGAGCCGTCGCTGGTGCGGTGCCCCGACGCTTCGTCGTTCGGGTGCTGCGCGGTGTCGACGACCGGCGCCGGTGCATCGTCGACCTGCTGTGCGGTCGCGTCGTCGGCGGCTGCGAGGTGCGCGTCGACGCTCCGGTTCGACTCGGCCAGCCGGGCGTCGAGGTCGGACTCGGGGACGATGTCCGCCGCGGTGGCGTCCGCGCGCGGCATCGAGGCGCCGGCCGAGTCGGCGGCCGCGGTGTTCGCCAGGCTCTCGTTCGCGAGCTTGGAGATGCGGGAGAGGAAGTCCCCACCCGTGCCGGCGCCGGCGACCGGCCCGCTGCCGTTCCGTCCGCCCGAGAAGCCCTTCGCGATGCCGGACAGTGCCTCGGTGAACTCGCTCGGGATCATCCAGAGCTTGTTCGCGGTGCCCTCGGCGATCTTGGGCAGCATCTGCAGGTACTGGTACGACAGCAGCTTGTCGTCCGGATCGCCGGTGTGGATGGCCTCGAACACGGTGGCGATCGCGGACGCCTCACCCTCGGCGCGGAGCACCTGGGCCTTCGCGTCACCCTCTGCGGCGAGGATGGCGGCCTGCCGCTGCCCCTCGGCCTCGAGGATCTGGGACTGCTTGGTGCCCTCGGCCTGGAGGATCGCGGCACGACGGCTCCGCTCGGCACGCAGCTGCTGCTCCATGGCGTCCTGGATGGACACGGGCGGCTCGATCGCCTTGAGCTCGACACGGCCGACGCGGATGCCCCACTTGCCGGTCGCCTCGTCGAGGACGACACGGAGCTGACCGTTGATGTTGTCGCGGCTGGTCAGGGCCTCTTCGAGGTTGAGGCCACCGACGACGTTGCGGAGCGTGGTGGTGGTGAGCTGTTCGACCGCGCCCAGGTAATTGGCGATCTCGTAGGTCGCCGCACGGGCGTCGGTGACCTGGAAGTAGACCACGGTGTCGATGGAGACCACGAGGTTGTCCTCGGTGATCACCGGCTGCGGCGGGAAGGACACGACCTGCTCGCGCATGTCGAGCAGCGGACGCAGACGGTCGATGAACGGCACGAGCAGGTTCAGTCCCGGCGAGAGCGTCTTGTGGTACTTGCCGAGGCGTTCGACGATGCCGGCGGTGGCCTGCGGGACGATGCGGATCGCCTTCGCCAGGACGACGATCACGAAGATGACGACGACGAGGATCAGGACGAGCAGTGCGATCGTCCCGGGTGTGATGGTCACGAGGTGGCCCTTTCTGCGAGGCGCACGACCGCGGTCGACCCCTCGATCGACTCGACGACCACGGGGGTGCCGAGTGGCGGTGTGCGGTCGATGGCGCCCACGGCGAACCGTGCGCTCCAGGTCTCGCCGTTGGCCAGGCGGACCTGGCCGGGAGCAGAGGATGTGAACGCGACGGCGACGGTACCGGGGAGCCCGATGAGCCCCTCGATGTTCGTGCGGTGCGGGTCGGCGCCGCGTCCGAGCATCAGCAGCAGACGCGGTCGGACGAGCGAGAGCAGCACGAGCGCGAGCACGGCCGAGATGATGGCCGACAGCCACCACGGGGCGCCGAGCAGTGCGGCGATCAACCCGCCGGCGGCTCCGGCCGCGAGCATGATGAAGATGAAGTCGAGGGTGAAGATCTCGACCACTCCCAGCAGCAACACCAGTCCGATCCAGACGATGGTCTGGATCCAATCGATTCCGTTCACGCGATCTCCCTCCCTCGGTCGCGCGCCGTGGCTCGCAGCGTCGCGACGGCCGGTACAACTCCGTTCAACATATCAGGAGGGTCCGACGGTCGTGCAGGCGATTGGTAGGCTCGGTGCGGCCGACCGGCCGGAACCCGACCTGGAGAACACACGACTGTGAGCAACCCCCTCGCCCCCGGATCCCTCACCGACACGCGCGCCGTCGTGACCGGCTCGTCGCGCGGCATCGGCGCCGACACCGTCGGGTACCTGGCCGAGGCCGGCGCCAAGGTCGTCGTGAACTACCGCAACAAGGCCAAGCGCGCCGAGCAGATCGCCGAGAAGGTCGTCGCGGCCGGCGGCTCCGCCCTGGCCGTCGGCGCGGACCTGACCGACCACGAGTCCGTGGAGGCACTCGTCGACACCGTCGTGCAGGAGTGGGGCGGCATCGACCTGCTGGTCCTGAACGCCTCGGGCGGCATGGAGTCCGGCCTCGGCGAGGACTACGCGCTCCGCCTGAACCGCGACGCCCAGGTCGACATGCTCCAGACCGCCGTGCCGCACATGCCCGCCGGCTCCCGCGTCGTGTTCGTCACGAGCCACCAGGCCCACTTCGTCGAGACCGCCGAGACGATGGACGAGTACGTCCCCGTCGCGAAGAGCAAGCGCGCCGGCGAACTCGCCCTCCGTGAGCTCATCCCGCAGCTCGAGGCCGCCGGCATCGAGTTCGTCGTCGTCTCGGGCGACATGATCGAGGGCACGATCACCGCGACCCTGCTGAACCGCCTGAACCCGGGCGCGATCGAGGGCCGCCGGCAGGAGGTCGGCAAGCTCTACAGCGTGTCGGAGTTCGCCGCCGAGATCGCCCTCGCCGCGATCGAGCCGATCCCCGCAGACCACACCAAGCTCGTCGGCGACGTCAGCGGCTTCGTCGGCTAGCGTCGGGCGGGTGACCGCCAAGCCCGGCCTGCGCCGAACCTCCCGCATCATCCTGCTCGACCCCGAGGGTCGCGTGTTCCTGATGGACACGAACTCGCCGTCCTCCGATGGCGCGCACCGGTGGATCACGCCGGGTGGCGGGGTCGACCCCGGCGAGGACCACCGCGATGCCGCGATCCGCGAGCTGCGCGAGGAGACCGGGATCGTCATCGACGACCCGGGTGAGCCGGTGTGGTCGTGGGACTTCACCGTCGAGTGGGACCTCGCCGACCACGACCGTGGCCACAGCGAGTTCTACGTC
The DNA here is from genome assembly GCF_054060195.1 of Curtobacterium sp. PvP017. Lineage (NCBI taxonomy): Bacteria > Bacillati > Actinomycetota > Actinomycetes > Micrococcales > Microbacteriaceae > Curtobacterium > Curtobacterium sp. PvP017. Next base: position 339,108 of record NZ_JBSSCY010000003.1, on the reverse strand, counting down.
GTGCGCACGCCGGGTTTCGAGCTGTCGGACGCCGAGTGGACGGACGACGAACGGGTCGACATCCTGGCGTCACGGTGGTGGACGGCCGACGAGCTCGACGCCACCGACGAGGTCTTCGAACCGGCCGAGCTGCCGGACCTGGTCCGCCGCTTCACCTCCGCCTGACCCGTTCACCCGCTGCCGTGTCCGGTCGCGTGCGGTGCACGGTGCCGCGTCCGTCGGTCGGTGCAGGGATGGTGGCGTGGTGCGCGCTTGTGGCGCTGCACGGTGCGCGTAACCGCGCACGGGGTGAGAAAGTGCGCACGGTGCTGACGGGAGGCGCGGTGCGGGCCCGACCCGTGCCTCCCGTCCGGTGGTGGGGCGCGTCCACCGCACGGTGCCGTGTCCGTTCGTCGGTGCAGGGTTGGTGGCGTGGTGCGCGCTTGTGGCGCTGCACGGTGCGCGTGACCGCGCATGGGGTGAGACAGTGCGCACGGGGTGAGACAGTGCGCACGGGGTGAGACAGCGCGCACGGTGCTGGGTCTGCTGGTGGGGGCCGGGGCGCCTTGTCGGGGTCGGTACCCGTCGGTACCCTGATCGACATGCACATCAGTTCCGGTGACGGCGCCGCCCAGAGCCTGAGCGTGCACGCCGCCGACGGCCACGACCGCATCCGCGTGCGCGGTGCCCGCGCGAACAACCTGCGGGGCATCGACGTCGACCTGCCCAAGCGCCGGTTGACGGTCTTCACCGGGGTGTCCGGCTCCGGCAAGAGCTCGCTCGTCTTCGGCACCGTCGCCGCCGAGTCGCAGCGGATGATCAACGAGACGTACAGCGCCTTCGTGCAGGGCTTCATGCCGTCGCTCGCGCGCCCGGACGTCGACCTGCTCGACGGCCTGACCACCGCGATCGTCGTCGACCAGGAGCGCATCGGCGCCGATCCGCGGTCGACCGTCGGCACCGCCACCGACGCGAACGCGATGCTGCGGGTCCTGTTCAGCCGTCTGGGCGACCCGCACGTCGGCGGTCCGAACGCGTTCTCGTTCAACCTGGCGACGGTCACCGCCGGGGGAGCGATCACGGTGCAGAAGGGCAAGGACGCCAAGGCCGAGAAGGTCTCGTTCACCCGACTCGGCGGCATGTGCGCCGACTGCGAGGGCCGCGGGCTCGTGAACGACATCGACCTCACCCAGCTGTTCGACGACGCGAAGGCGCTCGGCGACGGGGCGATCACGATCCCCGGCTACGGCACCGACGGGTGGAACGTCCGCATGTACGCCGAGTCCGGGTACTTCGACAAGGACACCCCGATCCGCGACTTCACCGAGCAGGAGCGCGCTGACTTCCTGTACCGCGAGCCCACCAAGCAGAAGATCGCCGGCATCAACATGACGTACGAGGGGCTCGTGCCCCGGGTGCGGCGCTCGTTCCTGCAGAAGGACCGCGAGGCGATGCAGCCGCACATCCGCGCCTTCGTGGACCGCGCGGTGACCTTCACGACGTGCCCGGCGTGCGGCGGCACCCGGCTGAACGACGTCGCTCGCTCCTCGAAGATCGGTGGCAAGAGCATCGCCGACGTCTGCTCGATGCAGATCACCGACGTCGTCCCGTGGCTGCGGGCGATCGACGATCCGGGTGTCGCGCCGCTGCTCGACGGCCTCCGCGACCTGCTCGAGTCGTTCGTCGAGATCGGTCTCGGCTACCTCTCGCTCGACCGACCCACCGGCACGCTGTCCGGGGGAGAGGGGCAGCGGGTCAAGATGGTGAAGCACCTCGGCTCGTCGCTCAGCGATGTGACCTACGTCTTCGACGAACCGAGCACCGGCCTGCACCCGCACGACATCGAGCGGATGAACGGCCTGCTGCTGCGGCTGCGCGACAAGGGCAACACCGTGCTGGTCGTCGAGCACAAGCCCGAGGTGATCGCGATCGCCGACCACGTCGTCGACCTCGGCCCGGGCGCTGGCTCCGGCGGGGGGACACTCTGCTACCAGGGACCCGTCGACGGGTTGCGGGGGAGCGGGACCATCACCGGTCAGCACCTCGACGACCGCGTCTCGGTGAAGGCCGACGTCCGCCGGTCCGACGGGGCGATCGCGATCCGCGGTGCCTCGGCCCACAACCTGCAGGACGTCGACGTGGACGTCCCCACCGGGGTGCTCACCGTCGTGACGGGCGTCGCCGGGTCCGGCAAGAGCACGCTCATCCACGGGTCGCTCGCGCAGCGCGACGGTGTCGTCGCCATCGACCAGAGCGGCATCCGCGGATCCCGGCGCAGCAACCCGGCCACGTACACCGGGCTGCTCGAGCCCATCCGCAAGGCGTTCGCGAAGGCCAACGGCGTCAAGCCCGCGCTGTTCAGTGCGAACTCCGAGGGCGCGTGCCCCGCGTGCAACGGCGCCGGCGTCGTCTACACCGACCTGGGGATGATGGCGGGCATCGCCACCCCGTGCGTGGAGTGCGACGGGAAGCGGTTCGACCAGTCGGTGCTCGACTACCACCTCGGCGGGAAGGACATCAGCCAGGTGCTGGGCATGTCCGTCACCGATGCCGTGGCGTTCTTCTCCGACGGCCCCGCGAAGCTCCCAGCGGCGCACACGATCCTGTCGCGTCTGGCCGACGTCGGTCTCGGGTACCTGACGATCGGGCAGCCGCTCACGACGCTGTCCGGCGGGGAGCGTCAGCGGCTCAAGCTCGCGACGCACCTCGGTGAACCGGGCGGCATCGTGGTCCTCGACGAACCGACGACCGGACTGCACCTGGCGGACGTCGCCCAGCTCCTCGGCCTGCTGGACCGCCTCGTCGACTCGGGCAAGACCGTCGTGGTGATCGAGCACCACCAGGCGGTGATGGCCCACGCGGACTGGATCATCGACCTCGGGCCCGGCGCGGGGCACGACGGCGGTCGGATCGTGTTCGAGGGGACACCCGCCGAGCTCGTCGCAGCCCGCTCGACCCTGACCGGACAGCACCTCGCCGCCTACGTCGGTGCCTGAGGCAGGGGACAGGTTCGCGGACGGAACCTGAACGTTGCCGGTGCAGTTCGGATAGCGTCTGATCGACGCTCACGATCGGCTGCCCGGCCTGGATCGGCGTCCTGATCAGAAGGAGCCCCATCATGTCCAACCCCGGGAACGCACCCGCGCAGTCGAACACCTTCGCCATCGTCTCCCTGGTGCTCGGCATCGTCGGGACCGTCGGCGGCATCTTCATCGCCATCATCGGTGTGGTCGCAGGCATCGTCGGGCTGGTGCTCGGCATCCTCGCGCGCAAGCGCGGTGGCAGCCGGGGGATGATCCTCGCCGGCATCATCCTCTCCGTGGTCGCGATCGTCGTCGGGATCATCGGGTACATCGCCACCGCGGTTTTCTTGACCCAGTCGTGAGGCCCGGCCTGCCAGGCGGGCCCAGATCGTGAGCAGCAATGGTCGAGTCCATCCGATGGACTCGACCATTGCTGCTCACAAAGCGTCTCCGGCGAACCGCTGGCGCGTGTTCAGGATCTCGGGCGTACCGTCCGGCGCATGAGCTACAGCCAGCCCGACCCAGCCGAAGAGACCACCCAGAGCGAGACGCCGGAGCAGCCGGACACCGACCAGGCCGACCTGCACGAGCAGGGCGAAGAATCGGCCGCGCTCGAGATCGACAAGGACGACGTCCCGCACGAGTCGGCGGACTGAGGTCGTCTTCGGACGATGTCGTTCCGTGAGCAGAAGAGGTCGGGTCCCGAACGGGGACCCGACCTCTTCTGCTCATCCTGCGTGCTCGGCTGCGCGCCGATAATGCATATTATGTCAACTCAGGTGTCACGAGGTGACCCCCGGACGCTCCCCGCACGTGAACCGGCGACGGTCGAGCGCTGCGTCGACCGAGCGCCGCGACCGCCGGGTGCGACGCCGATCAGAAGACCGCCACGGTCATCCCAGCCGACGTGGCCGGACGGTCCATCGCCACGATGGCGTCCGGCAGGTCGTCGAAACCGATGGTCCGGCCGATCGATTCGTCCGGACGCAGCGTGCCCGTGACGACGTCGGCGAGCATGGCGGCGTACTCCCCGACCGAGATCCCGTGGCTGCCGAGCAGTTCGAGCTCGTCGGCGATCACGCGCCCCATCGGGATGGCCGGTTCGGCTTCGTCGTCGAGCAGCAGGCCGACCTGCACGTGACGGCCCCGCGGGCGCAGGGACGCCACCGCTGCGACGGACGTCGCGCGGCTGCCGAACGCGTCCACCGAGACGTGTGCTCCGCCGTCGGTCCGGGCGCGGATCGCTGCGACGGCCTCCGTGTCCATCGGCACCGAGACGGCGCCGAGTGTCGCAGCACGTTCGAGCGCCGCCGGTGAGACGTCCACCGCGATCACCCGGGCACCCGCAGCGACCGCGACGATGATCGTCGACAGGCCGACGCCTCCGCAGCCGAACACGACCACCCACTCCCCTGCCGTGACCCGTCCGCGTGCGTGCAGTGCGTGGTAGGCCGTGCCGAACCGGCAACCGAGTGCCGCGGCCTCGGCGAACCCCACGGCGTCGGGCAGTGCGACCACGTTGACGTCGGCGTGCGGGATGACGACCGACTCGGCGTAGGACCCGGGCAGGGTGAACCCCGGTTGCTGCTGACGCGTGCACACCTGGGTGGCGCCGTCGACGCACTCGGGGCACGTCCCGCAGGCGAACACGAAGGGCGCGGTCACGCGGTCACCGAGCGACACCCGGGTCACCGACGACCCGACGGCCGTGACGACACCGGCGAACTCGTGCCCGGGGACGTGCGGCAGCGAGACGGAGTCGTCGTGCCCCTTCCAGGCGTGCCAGTCGCTGCGGCACGCCCCGGTGGCGGCGACCCGGACGAGGACCCCGTGGTCCGGCGCCACGGGATCGGGCAGGTCGACGATCGACGGGGCGGATCCGAAGTGGTCGTACTGGACGCGCGCATCCCGCCATCGTCCCAGACGGTGCCGTCGTGTTGTCCACAGACGACGGATTGGCCGTTGCCCGCGGCGGGCGACCGCCGGTTCACTGGTGCGATGGACGAACCGACCGCGCTGCACTTCTCCGCCGACCCCGCCGACCTCGACGTCGACCGCGTGCACCGCTGGCTCAGCGAGCAGTCCTACTGGGCGCGGGGTCGCAGTCGAGCCACCCAGGACGCGATCATCGCCGGGTCCCGCAACTTCGGCGTGTACGACACCGCGACGGGTGCGCAGCTCGGGTACGCCCGGGTGATCACCGACGGGGCGACGTTCGGATGGCTGGCCGACGTGTTCGTCGATCCCGACGCTCGTGGCCGCGGCGTCGGCGTCGCCCTCGTGCAGGGCGTGACCGAGGCGATCGAGCCGCTCGGCCTCAAGCGGTTCGCGCTCTTCACGGCCGACGCCCACGGCCTGTACGAACGGTTCGGGTTCCGTCCGCTCCCCGACCCGGAGGGCTGGATGATGCGCCCCGGGCCGGGGTTCGGTGCCGATGTGCACGACTGAAGCGGATGCCGCGACCGTCCGCGCCCAGCGCGCGTCAGTACTCGATGCGGCCGTCCCGGTTGTGGAACTCCCCCGTGGGCCCGTCCGGCCCGACCGTGGCGAGCGCGACGGTCGCGTCGGTGCCCTCGGTGATCGTCTGGTGTCCACCGAAGCCGTTGAACTCGGTGGCGGTGTACCCGGGGTCGCTGACGTTGATCCGGAACCCCGGCAGGTTCTTCGCGTACTGCACGGTCAACGCGATCACCGCGGCCTTCGACGCGGCGTAGGGCACGGCGGGCACCGGGTACTCGTCGTGGCCGGGGGTCGTCAGCCAGCGGGCGAAGCCGACGCCCGAGGCGACGTTCACGATCACCGGGTTGTCGGACACCCGCAGCAGTGGGAGCGCCGCCTGCGTGACCCGGACGATGCCGGTGACGTTGGTGTCGAGTACCGCCGACATGGCCGCGGCGTCGAGGTCGTCGATGCCGAACGACGTCCCGAGGATGCCGGCGTTGTTCACGAGCACGTCGAGGGCGGGGATGGTTGCGATCGCGGCGTCGATGCTGTCCTGGTCGGTCACGTCAAGCTGGACGACGTGGGCGCCGAGCGCCCGCGCTTCGTCGCCCGAGGCGGGGTCGCGCATGCCGGCGTACACGGTGTGGCCCGCGTCCACCAGGCGGCGGACGGTCTCGAGTCCGAGGCTGCGGTTGGCTCCGGTGATGAGTGTCGTTGTCATGCCCCCACTCTCCGCCCCTGCGGCTGACTCCCCCAGGCACCGTGCGACGGTGGGACCACCAGTACCAGGAAGGACAGGAGGCGCGGGGCGAGGATGGTGGACATGAGCGAGTTCGCGAGTGTGTTGCGTTCCTGGCGCGACCGGGTCCGTCCCGAAGAGGTCGGCCTGCCGGCCGGGCCCGGCCGGCGGACCCCGGGGCTCCGACGCGAGGAGCTCGCGGCGCTCGCGGGGGTGAGCGTCGACTACGTCGTCCGGCTCGAGCAGGGCCGCGCGCTGAACCCCTCACCCCAGTTGCTCGGCGCCCTCGCCACAGCGCTCCGGCTCACGGCGGCGGAGCGGGACCACCTGTGCCGGGTCGCCGGAGTCGCTCCCCCGTCGCTCCAGGTCGTTCCCCGGCACATCACACCCGGGGTGCAGCGCCTCGTCGACCGACTCGGCGACGTCCCGATCGCGGTCTTCACGGCGACGCACGACATCGTCCTGTGGAACGACCTGTGGGCGGCGTTGAACGGCGACCCCTCGCGGGCGGTCGGGATCGAGCGGAACCTGGTGTGGCGGCACTTCATGCACGCACACGACGGTGTCGAGTGGGACGACGAACACCAGGAGGAGTTCTCGAGCGACCTCGCAGCGGACCTCCGGCAGGCATCCGGCCGCTACCCCGCCGACCGCGACCTGGCCGAACTCGTCGCGCGGCTCCGCCGGGAGTCACCCGAGTTCGAACGTCGCTGGGACACCGGTCGCATCGCCGAGCACCGGGCGAGCCGCAAGCAGGTGCACACACCCGTCGGACCCATCGAGATCGACTGCGACGTGCTGACCGTGCCGGGGGGCGACCTGCGGATCGTCGTCTACACCGCGGTCCCCGGCACCGAGGACGCCGCCAAGCTCGACCTGCTGCGCGTCACCGGCCTCCAGCAGTTCACACCGGCACCGTGAGCACGGAACGGACTCCGGTCCCCTCGTCGCCCCAGGTGCCGATCGGTACGGTTCTCGGATGGTCCCGCTGAACCTCCCGGTCATCTCGTGCAGCCTCGATCCGACCAGTGCGAGCCGCCGCCTCGCCGAGCAGACAGCGCAGCTCCTCACCGACGGCGGGCACGCATCGACGGTCATCGACCTCGCCCGCGTGGCACTGCCGCCCTTCGACAACGACCAGGTGTTCAGCAGCGGAGCGTTCGAGGTGCTGCACCGCGAGATCCAGGAGTCGGACGGCGTGGTGCTGGCGTTCCCGGTCTACAACTGGGCTCCGTCGTCCGCCGTCAAGTCGCTCATCGAAGCCACCGGTGCGACCGGTGAGGGCCGCCGCGCAGCGTGGTTCGACAAGGTCGTCACCTTCGTGTGCGCTGCGGGCCTCCCCCACAGCTACATGGCGACGGGCGCCCTGGCGCAGTCGCTCATGCTCGACTTCAAGTGCGTCGTCAACCCGTACACGGCCTACGTCTCCGAGCGGGACTGGGAGGGCACGGCGCTCAACGCCGATCGCGCCGCCCGACTGGGCAAGACCATCGACGTCCACGCGGAGCTGGCCGGCCTGCTCCGGGGCCGGACCTTCACATCAGACTGGGAGGTGTGAGGTCCGACCTGCTGCGCCGTCCGGTGACGGACCCTGGTCCGGACAGTCCCTACGGTGGTGGGATGCGTTCGCTCGTGAAACTCGATGACTGGTCCCCGTCCGACGTCCGTGCGGTCTTCGACCTGGCTGACGCGTTCGTCGCGGGTCGAGGGCCCACCACGGAGGGTGCCGCGGCGATGTTCTTCCCGCCGACGAGTCTGCGCACCAGGGTGACCTTCGAGCGGGGCGCTTCGTCGATGGGGCTCGAACCGATCGTGTTCCCGGACACGACGCTCGACAAGCCGGAAGCGCTGGCAGACGTCGCCCGGTACCTCGACAACTGGGTCGACATCGTCGTGGTGCGCCATCAGGACCTCGCCGTGGTCGCGGCGCTGGCGGCGGCTCGTGCGGTACCCGTCGTGAACGCGATGACGGACGACAACCACCCGTGCGAGGTGCTGTCAGACCTCTACGCCCTGCAGCAGCAGCGGGGGGACATCGCGTCGCTCCGCTTCCTCTTCGTGGGTGCTGACGGCAACATCGCCAGGGCATGGCAGGAAGCCGCTCGCGTCCTGCAGCTCGATCTGGTCCAGTGCTGCCCGCCCGAGCTCGCGACCCCGGGAGCCGGGTGGACCGACGACCTCGAGGCTGCTGTGCGGTCGGCGGACGTGATCCTCACGGACGGACCCGGTCCGCACGCCCGGGCCCTCGAGCCGTACCGGATCACGGCCGCGCTGCTCGACCTCGCCCCCGCGGGAGCTCGCTTCGCCCCGTGTCCGCCGTTCGTGCGCGGCCGTGAGGTGAGCGTCGACGCGGTGGAACACCCCGCGTTCGTCGGACACGACTTCAAGGCCGCGCTCCTCCCGGTGCAGCAGGCCGTCATGTCGTTCTGCCTCGGCCTCGGATGACAGGGCGTGCCGATCGGCCAGGGGCCCAGTGAGCGACCCCGTGCTGTGGGTGGCGGCACCGCAGACGGCGGACTAGCTCCCGCTCAGCGCTTCCTCGTCCGCCGCGACGTCCTTCTGCACGGCGAACTGGGTCCGGTGCAGCTCCTCGTACCGCCCGCCCACGGCCAGCAGCTCCTCGTGTGTCCCGCGCTCCACGATCGAGCCGTCCTCGACCACGAGGATGAGGTCCGCGCTCCGGATGGTGGAGAGCCGGTGCGCGATCACCATCGCCGTCCGTCCCTCGAGCGCCTCGCTGAGCGCTGCCTGCACAGCAGCCTCGGACGTCGAGTCCAGCGCCGCGGTGGCCTCGTCGAGGATGACGACGCGCGGCTGGGCGAGCAGCAGTCTCGCGATGGTCATCCGCTGGCGCTCACCGCCGGACAGCCGGTAGCCACGCTCCCCGACCATGGTGTCCAGCTGGTCCGGCAGGGACCGGATGAGCGGTTCGAGCCGCGCGCGGCGGACGGCGTCCCACACCTCGTCCTCGGTCGCCTCGGGCCGCGCGAGCCGGAGGTTGGACCGGATGGTCTCGTGGAACAGGTGGCCGTCCTGGGTGACCATGCCCATGGTGTGCCGCATCGAGGCGAACGTGACGTCGCGGACGTCCGCCCCGGCCAGGCGGACCGCGCCGCTGTCGACGTCGTACAGGCGGGAGAGGAGCTGCGCGATCGTGGACTTGCCAGCACCGGAGGTCCCGACGAGCGCGACGGTCTGCCCCGGCTCGATCCGGAAGGAGACACCGTGCAGCACCTCGTCACCGCCGCGGGTGTCCAGTGTGGAGACCTCCTCGAGCGAGGCCAGCGACACCTTGTCGGCGGACGGGTAGGCGAAGCGGACGTCGTCGAACTCGACCGCCACCGGGCCGTCGGGGACGGTGGCGGCGTCGGGCTTCTGCTGGATGAGCGGCTCGAGGTCGAGGACCTCGAAGACGCGCTCGAAGCTGACCACGGCGCTCATGATCTCCACCCGGGCGTTCGCGAGGCTGGTCAGCGGCGCGTACAGGCGGGTGAGCAGGAGGGCCAGCGTCACCACGTCGCCGGTGTTCAGCTGGCCACCGAGTGCGAGGGCACCGCCGACCCCGTAGACGAGCGCGAGGGCGAGGGCGGAGACCAGGGTGAGGGCGGTGACGAAGACGAACTGCAGCAGGGCACTCCGCACCCCGATGTCGCGGACGCGGGCAGCGCGCACCCGGAACTCCTCGGCCTCCTCCTCGGGGCGGCCGAACAGCTTGACGAGGGTGGCGCCGGGCGCGGAGAAGCGCTCGGTCATCTGCGTGCTCATGGCGGCGTTGTGGTCGGCGGCTTCGCGACGCAGCGCGGCGAGGCGGCTGCCCATGCGGCGCGCGGGGACGAGGAAGATCGGGAGCATCACGATCGCCAGGACCGTCACGAGCCAGGACGTGCTGAGCATGACGGTCAGGGTGAGGATCAGCGCCACGAGGTTCGTGACCACGCCGGACAGCGTGCCGCTGAAGGCCTGCTGCGCGCCGATCACGTCGTTGTTGAGGCGGCTGACGAGCGCGCCGGTCCGTGTGCGCGTGAAGAAGGCGATCGGCATCTTCTGCACGTGGTTGAAGACGGCGGTGCGGAGGTCGAGGATGACGCCCTCGCCGATCCGTGCCGAGAACCAGCGCGTCGCGAGTGACACGGCCGCGTCGCCCACGGCGACCAGGGCGATGACGACCGCGAGCCAGACGATCGTGCTGAGTGCGCCCCGAGCGACGATCACGTCGACCACCCGGCCGGCGAGGACCGGTGTCGCGACCGCGAGGACCGCGCCCACGACGGAGAGCGCGATGAAGACCACCAGCTTGGCCCGGTAGGGCACGGCGAACGTCATGATCCGCCGCACGGACTCGCGTGAGATGCCGTGCTTGCCGTCCTTGGCGGTGGAGATCTTGTACAGCGAGCTCCAGGCCACGCCTTCCATGCTCATGGCAGTCAGGATACGTCGGTCCCCGTGCCCCTCAGACCGCGGTGAACACCAACGACGCGTTCTGTCCACCGAACCCGAACGAGTTGTTCAGCGCGGCACGCACGGTCGCCGTCCGGGCTGCCCCCGCCACCACGTCCAGGTCGATCGCCGGGTCCTGGAGTTCCAGGTTCAGCGTCGGCGGCACGATCCCGGTCTCGAGCGTCCGGACCGTCAGGATCGCCTCGACCGCTCCCGCCGCGCCGAACATGTGCCCGATCGCGCTCTTCGGCGCCGTCACGATCGCGCCGCTGCCCACTGCACGAGCGATGGCGGCAGCCTCACCGACGTCGCCGACCGGGGTCCCGGTGGCGTGCGCGTTGACGTGGTCGATGTCCGTCCCGGTGAGCCCGGCCATCCGGATCGCGGCCGTCATCGCGCGCTCCTGCTCGCTGCCGTCCCCGAGCGGGGCGGTGATGTGGAAGGCGTCCGACGTGATCCCCCACCCGGCGAGTGTGCCGTGCGACCGCTGTGCGCGGGCGGCGGCGTGCGAGGCCCGCTCGAGGACGACGAACCCGGCGCCCTCGCCGAGCACGAACCCGCGGCGGTCGGCGTCGAACGGTCGCGACAGCGTGGTGGGGTCGCCGCCGTCGGGCTTCGCGAGGGCCTGGGACTGCGCGAACGAGGCCATGGTCACCGGGGTGACCGCGGCTTCGGTGCCGCCGGCGATGACGACGTCGGCCTCCCCCGTGACGACGAGGCGCGCTGCGATCGCGATCGCCTCGGCGCCGGACGCGCACGCCGAGACGGTCGTGTAGGCGCCGGCACGGGCGCCGTACTCGATGCTGATCTGCGCCGCAGCCCCGTTGGCCATGAGCATCGGGACGGTCCGGGGCGACACCCTGCGGGCGCCCGAGGCCCCGAGCACGTCGTGCGCGTCGAGCAGCGTCTCCACTCCCCCGATGCCGGTCCCGACGACCACGGCCAGGCGGTCGCCCGCGACGGCGGGAGCGCCGGCGTCGGCCCAGGCCTCGGCGGCGGCGACGAGCGCGAGCTGCTGGCTGCGGTCGAGCCGGTTCGCCCGGACGCGACCGAGTACGGACTCGGCGTCGAGTGCCGCGTCGGCACCGACCATGATCGGGACCTGTTCCCAGAGCGGCGCGTCGCGGTGCAGTTCGTGCACACCGGAGCGCCCGGCGACCAGGGCGTCCCACAGCGGCGCGACGCCGTGGCCGAACGGCGAGACGGCGCCGTAGCCGGTGATGGAGATGTCCACGAGTGCTCCTTCTTGTACGTTGAACAAGTCGAGTTGTACCACGTACAATTCAGAGATGGCAACCACCGACGGCGCCGGGACGACCCGCGGCGCAGCGACCCGGGCGAGGATCCTCGCCGCGACCGCCGGACTCCTCAGCGCAGGGGCAGCCGGTGACGCGGGCGGAGCGAGCACCGCGCGCCACGCCGTCACCGTCAGCGAGATCGCCCGTGCGGCCGGGGTCTACCCGAACCAGATCACGCACCACTACGGCTCGAAGGACCGCCTCGTCCTCGACGCCGCCTTCGCGCTCTTCCTCCGTGACACCACGCGCCTGCAGGCCGCCGGTCGGCGCGCCGGGTCCGCCGACGCGTTCCGCCAGGTGCTCGCGCGCACGGCGCTCGCCATGCCGTCGACGCCGCTCGTCGTGCGCGCGCTGGCCGCCGCCGGTGACGACGACGCCCAGCGCGAGCGCGTGCGTCTCCTGCTCGCGGTCCTGTTCCGGCAGTCGGAGCGCTACCTCGAGCGCGTCGTCGCCGAGCACGGCTGGACGAGTCCGAGCGGCGTCGGCCGCGATGCCCGGACGTTCTGGAGCGCGGTCTTCGGAGCCACGCTCCTCGCCGACGCGGGCGTCACCGGCGGGCCGTCCGACCTCGACCTGGCCGGCACGGTGTCCATCCGCTGAACCCGGGACGGCGAGCGGCGACGCCTACTCGCCGAAGCCGCTCCGCACCAGTTCCGCGAGCGCGTCCACCGCGGCCTGCGCGTCAGCACCGGTCGCCTCGATCGACACGGTCGCACCCTTCGGCAGCGCGAGCGCCATGATCGCCAGCAGGCTCTTCGCGTCCACGCCGTTCACGCGCACCGCTGCGTCGTACCTTGCCGCCGTCTTCACGAACTCCGCCGCGGGGCGGGCGTGCAGGCCGGTCTCGTTGACCAGTTCGACGCTCTCGGACGCGGCCACGTCGTCGACGCTGCTGGCCCCGTCACCCGGCCCCGTGCCTCCCGGCTGGTCACCGGACGGACGGGAGGCGCTGCTCGCGTCGTCCGCGGACCCTGCGGCGGATGCCGCAGCAGCGAGCACCGCCTCGGCGTCACCACCCGTCTGGGCCGCGACGGCCGCGGCGACCGCGCCCTCGACGAGGGGAGCCTGCGAGACGTGCACGCGTGCGCGGACGTCGTCGTCGAGGAAGTCGAGCGCCGTGTCGGTGGTCAGGTAAGCCGATCCGAGGTCGCACAGGACCACGACGGCGTCGGCGTCCGAGAGCTCCTCGATGCCGGCGGTGATCGCCTCGAACGACGTGCCGATGCCGCCGTCGTCGGTCCCGCCGGCAGCGACGAGCCGTACGTCCGCCGCCATCTGGCGGGCGAGCTCGACCGTGCCGGTGGCGATCGCGGCGCTGTGCGACACGATCAGGATGCCGACGGTCACGCGGCGGCGCCCGTCGTCGCCTCCACCGCGGCACGCAGGATGTACGCCGTCGACTGCGCACCCGGGTCGCGGTGCCCGACCGCGCGTTCGCCGAGGTAGCTCGCACGTCCCTTGTGGGCGACGAGCGGTTCGGTGGCCTCGGCGCCCGAGGCGGCGGCGTCGGCCGCGGCGGCGAGCACGGCTGCCGGGTCGGCACCGGCTGCCGCTGCGGCGGTGGCGGCGTCGACCGCCGGGCCCCACGCGTCGACCATCGTCTTGTCGCCGACCGCGGCCTTGCCGCGCGAGACCACGCCGTCACGGGCTGCGGCGAGCACGGCGACGAGCGTGTCGGCGTCGAGCTCGGACGCGTCGCCGGCGGCCTGGGCTGCCTTCAGGTACGCGGTGCCGAACAGCGGACCGGCGGCGCCGCCGACGGTCGAGATGAGCTTGGTCGCGACCGTCTTCAGCACGGCGCCGGGCGTGTCGAACGAGCCGCCGTCGACGGCCTCGAGCACGGCGCGGAAGCCGCGGTCGAGGTTCTCGCCGTGGTCGCCGTCACCGATCTCCCGGTCGAGCGTGACGAGCTCGGCCCGGTGTTCGTCGATCGTCGCGGCGGTGCGACGGACCCAGTCGATGGCCCATGCGGTGTCGAGCGCCAATGCGGTTCCCTTCGTGTGTCCGGCCCGGTGGGCTCGGTGTCGTGGTCGGTGGTCGAGTGGACGGATCCGGCCGCTCAGCGTCCCCAGCGCAGTGCGGGGGTCTCCACCGGTGCGTCCCAGAGTGCCGTGAGTTCGTCGTCGAGCACCGTGACGGTGAGCGAGAACCCCTGCATCTCGAGGGATGTGACGTAGTCGCCCACCAAACTACGCGTGACGTCGTACCCGCGGTCCGTCAGCACCTCGGCGGCGCGTCGGTAGGCGATGTACAGCTCGGACAGCGGGGTGCCGCCCATGCCGTTCACGAGCAGGAGCAGCTTCGAGCCGGCCGGTGCGTCGAGGTCGGTGAGGATCGGTTCGAGCACGCGGTCGACGAGCTGGTCGGCCGGCGCCATCGGGATGCGCTCGCGTCCGGGCTCGCCGTGGATGCCGATGCCGAGCTCGACCTCGTCGTCGGCGAGCGTGAAGGACGGCTCCCCCGCGTGCGGCACGGTGCCGGACGCCAGGGCCAGGCCCATCGACCGCGTGACGTCGTTGACGTGGCGGGCGACCGCGGCGACGGCGTCCAGGTCGTCACCGCGCTCGGCCGCGGCACCGGCGCACTTCTCGACGACGACGGTGCCTGCCACGCCGCGGCGACCGGCGGTGTAGAGCGAGTCCTGCACGGCGACGTCGTCGTCGACCACGACGGCCTCGACGCGGATGTCGTCCATCTCGGCGAGCTCGGCGGCGGTCTCGAAGTTCAGGACGTCGCCGGTGTAGTTCTTCACGATGTGCAGGACGCCGGCGCCGCCGTCGACGGCCTTGGTCGCCGCGACGATCGGGTCGGGGGTCGGACTCGTGAACACCGGCCCGGGCACGGCGGCGTCGAGCATGCCGTACCCGACGAAGCCCGCGTGCAGCGGCTCGTGTCCGCTGCCGCCGCCGCTGACGATGCCGACCTTGCCGGCGACGGGAGCGTCGGCGCGGTGCAGGTGGACCGGGTCCTCGACCAGGACCACGTGACCGGCGTGTGCCCGGGCGAAGCCCCGGACGGTCTCGTCGACCACGGCCTGCGGGTCGTTGATGAGCTTCTTCATGCGCGTGCCTCCACGGGTACGGGGCCGAACCGAGGCGAACTGCACACCGCCGTCGTCGACCGGAGTGCGCCCAATCTACATCCGACGCCCGGGCGCTCGTTCGTCCGGTCTGCACGTTCGTGCAGCACCACGGGGACGTGTCACCGGCTCGTGATCCCCCGCAGCGCACGGCGCTTGCACGTTCGTGCACGATCGCGGACTTCCCTCAGGAATTCATCGCCCCGTCGTTCTCCGCGTCACTATGCTCGGCCTCAATCACTCAACGGGGAGTGCGGCGCAGCACCACCGGACCCCCACCTCACGCACTGGAGGTCACCGATGGACGACATCGGCGTCAAGTTCCTGTCCGAGCTCGTCGGCACGGCGATGCTCATCATCCTGGGTGGCGGTGTCGTCGCCGCCGTCTCCCTCACGAAGTCGAAGGGCTTCGGGGCCGGCTTCCTCATGGTCACGATCGGTTGGGGCTTCGCGGTCTTCGCCGGCGTCACCGTGTCCTACAAGTCGGGCGGCCAGCTCAACCCGGCCGTCAGCCTCGCCCAGGCCATCCTCGGCAACATCACCGTCGGCGCGATGCTGCTGTTCTGGCTCGCCCAGCTCATCGGCGCGGTCATCGGTGCCGTGATCGTCTGGCTCGCCTACAAGCAGCACTTCGACGAGGAGCCCGACGCGGCCGCCAAGCTCGGCGTCTTCTCCACCGGCCCCGCGATCCGTTCGTACGGCTGGAACCTCGTGACCGAGATCATCGGCACCTTCGTGCTGGTGTTCGTCGTCATCGCCTTCACCAACGGCCAGACCCCGTCGGAGCTCGGCGCGATCCCCGTCGCCTTCCTCGTGATCGCGATCGGTGTCAGCCTCGGTGGCCCGACCGGCTACGCCATCAACCCCGCCCGTGACCTCGGCCCGCGCATCGCGCACGCTTTCCTTCCCATCAAGGGCAAGGGCTCGAGCGACTGGGCCTACGCCTGGGTGCCCGTCGTCGGACCGCTGCTCGGTGGCGCCATCGCCGCCGGCCTGTCCTACGCGCTGCTGCCCGTCGTCAGCTGAACCAACCCAACCCCGGGGTGAGCGGCCCGTCCGCACGGGCCGCTCACCGCACCGAACACCCGTAAGGAGCACCAATGGCCGACTACATCGTCGCCATCGACCAGGGCACGACCTCCACCCGAGCGATCGTCTTCGATCACTCCGGCTCGATCATCTCGACCGGGCAGAAGGAACACGAGCAGATCTTCCCGCGCGCCGGATGGGTCGAGCACGACCCCGCCGAGATCTGGGACAACACCCGCGAGGTGATCGGTCAGGCACTGTCGCGTGCCGACATCACGCGTCACGACGTCGCCGCCGTGGGCATCACGAACCAGCGCGAGACCGCCGTCGTCTGGGACAAGACCACCGGCAAGCCGATCTACAACGCGATCGTCTGGCAGGACACCCGCACGCAGTCGATCGTCGACAAGCTCGCCGACGGGGACACCGACCGCTACAAGGCCATCGTCGGCCTGCCGCTCGCGACGTACTTCGCCGGCACCAAGATCATGTGGATCCTCGAGAACGTCGAGGGTGCGCGTGAGAAGGCCGAGGCCGGGGACCTGCTCTTCGGCACCACCGACACCTGGGTCCTCTGGAACCTGACCGGTGGCGTCGACGGCGGCGTCCACAAGACCGACGTCACGAACGCGTCCCGCACGCTGTTCATGGACCTCGAGACGCTCCAGTGGCGCGACGACATCCTCGCCGACTTCGGTGTGCCGAAGTCGATGCTCCCCGAGATCGTCAGCTCCTCCGAGGTCTACGGCCACGTCGAGTCGTCGAACCTGCTCCGCGAGGTCCCGATCGCGGGCATCCTCGGCGACCAGCAGGCCGCGACCTTCGGCCAGGCGGCGTTCGACCAGGGTGAGTCGAAGAACACCTACGGCACCGGCAACTTCCTCATCTTCAACACCGGTACCGAGATCGTCCGCTCCGAGAACGGCCTGCTCACCACCGTCGGCTACAAGCTCGGCGACCAGGAGACGCACTACGCACTCGAGGGCTCGATCGCGGTCACGGGCTCGCTCATCCAGTGGCTCCGTGACAACCTCGGTCTCATCGGCAGTGCCCCGGAGGTCGAGGCGCTGGCCAAGACCGTCGAGGACAACGGCGGCGTGTACTTCGTGCCGGCCTTCTCCGGGCTGTTCGCGCCGTACTGGCGTCCGGATGCCCGCGGTGCCATCGTCGGCCTGACCCGCTACGTCAACAAGGGGCACATCGCACGTGCGGCCCTCGAGGCGACGGCGCTGCAGACCCGCGAGGTCCTCGACGCCGTCAACGCCGACTCGGGCGTGGACCTGACGGAGCTCAAGGTCGACGGCGGCATGACCGCCAACAACGAGCTCATGCAGTTCCAGGCCGACATCCTTAACGTGCCGGTGGTGCGTCCGGTCGTCGCCGAGACGACGGCGCTCGGCGCGGCCTACGCGGCCGGTCTCGCGGTCGGCTTCTGGGCGAACCTCGACGAGCTCCGTGCCAACTGGCAGGAGGACAAGCGCTGGGAGCCGCAGCTCGACGCCGCGGAGCGCGAGCGCACGCTCCGCCTCTGGAAGAAGGCCGTCACGAAGACCTTCGACTGGGTCGACGAGGACGTCCAGTAACGACGCGGGCGCACGCTGACCGCGTGCACTGAACGCACCGACGGGAGGCCCGGTGCCGGTTCCTGGAACCGGCACCGGGCCTCCCGTCGCGTTGCGACTCCCCCGCGTCCGTTGCGGTGCTGGGGTGGTGCGGTTGTGGCCGGCACGGCACGGTGCGGGTCTGTTCGCCGGGTGCGGCGGTGACCGCCGGGTGCGCGCTCGTGGCGCTGCACCGAGCCGCCAGGCTCGCACCGGGTGACGCACCCCGCACGGTGCGGCTCGCGCGGAAGCGGCGCGGGACTGCGGACCGCGCACGGTGCGGACTGGAGGCGCGCGGCGGCCCCGCAACGGGCCTCCCGTCCGGCACGGGGTTGCTGGCACGGCACGGTGCGGGTCCGTTCGCCGGGTGCAGCGGTGACCGCCGGGTGCGCGCTCGTGGCGCCGCACCGAGCCGTCAGGTTCGCACCGGGTGACGCACCCCGCACGGTGCGCGGGGCGGCGTGGACTACGCGGCGGGAGCTTCGCCGACCCAATCAGCCAGCTTGCGGGCGCCGGCGCCGGAGTCGATCGCCTCGGCGGCCACCGCGAGCTGCTCCCGGAACCGCTGCAGGATCGGGCGATCGGACTGTGCCGGGTCCTGCGCGAGCCGGAAGGACACCAGGCCGGCAGCGGCGTTCAGGAGCACGATGTCGCGGACCGGGCCGGTCTCCCCCGCCAGGACGCGGTGCACGACACCGGCGTTGTGCTCCGGGTCGCCACCGAGCAGGTCTTCCGTGCGGGCACGGGCGATGCCGAGGTCACGCGGGTCGAGGTCGTGCTCGGTGATGCGCCCGCCGGTGACCTCCCAGATGTGGCTGTGCCCGGTGGTCGTGAGCTCGTCGAGACCGTCGTCACCGCGGAACACCAGGGCGGTCGCGCCGCGGGTCTGGAACACGCCCGTGATGATCGGCACGAGCTCGAGCTGGGCCACGCCGACGGCGTTGGCCTCGCACCGTGCGGGGTTGACGAGCGGTCCGAGGAAGTTGAAGACCGTCGGCACCCCGATCTCGCGCCGGACCGGCCCGGCGTGGGCGAAGCCGGGGTGGAACGCGTTGGCGAACGCGAAGGTCAGTCCGACACGCCGGAAGGTGTCCGCGACACGCGCGGCGTCCATCGTGAGATCGAGGCCGAGTGCAGCGAGCACGTCGCTCGACCCGGACTTCGAGGAGCTGGCCTTGTTGCCGTGCTTGACGACCGGCACCCCGGCGGCGGCGATGACGATCGCGGCCATCGTCGAGACGTTCACGGTGCCGACGACGTCACCGCCGGTGCCGACGATGTCGAGGGCCATCGGGTCGACGTCCAGCGGAACCGCGGCGTCGAGGATCGCGTCGCGGAACCCGACCACCTCGTCGACGGTCTCGCCCTTCGCCCGGAGGGTCACGGCGAACGCGGCGATCTGCGCCTGGGTGGCGCGCCCGTGCACGATCTCCTCCATGGCCCATGTGGATTGCCTGATCGTCAGGTCCTCGCGCGCCATGAGCGCGCTGATCACTGCAGGCCAAGAGAGTGCGTCAGGCATGGCTCGATCGTAGTGAATTCGAGAGACCCGCCAGTCTCCTGCGAAAACACTGTCGGGGGTTTCGGCCATAATGGAGGACGTGACTAGCACCTCTCTCTCCCGATCCGCCAGCGGTCCGGCCCTGAACAGGCCGAACGCCGTTGCCGTGGGGACGATCGTGTGGCTGGGCAGCGAGGTCATGTTCTTCGCCGGCCTGTTCGCGATCTACTTCACGCTGCGCAGCACGTCCCCCGAGCTCTGGGCGGCCGAAACCTCCAAGCTCGAGGTGCCGTTCGCCTCGGTGAACACGATCATCCTGGTGCTGTCCAGCTTCGCGTGCCAGTTCGCGGTGTTCGCAGCGGAGCGCTTCCAGGTGCACCGCACGAGCTGGAACCCGCGCCACTGGGGCATGACGGAGTGGTTCTTCGTCACCTACGCGATGGGCGCGATCTTCGTCTGCGGCCAGATCTTCGAGTACGCCAACCTCTGGCACGAGGGCGTCACGCTCTCCTCGAGCGCCTACGGCTCGGCCTTCTACATGACGACCGGGTTCCACGGCCTCCACGTCACGGGTGGCCTCATCGCCTTCCTCCTGACGCTCGGCCGCGGCTTCGCCGCGAAGAACTTCGGTCACAAGGAAGCGACCACCGCCATCGTCGTGTCGTACTACTGGCACTTCGTCGACGTCGTGTGGATCTTCCTCTTCGCCGTCATCTACCTTCTCAAGTAGGAACTGGACACCCCCCAGCACATGTTCAACAGAACCAAGTCCAAGAAGGGCCGCCGCTCTCCGATGGCGACCGTCTCGCTCATCGTCGTGGGTCTCATGACCACCGGCGGTGCGTACGCGCTGTTCAGCTCCACGGCGAACGCGGACGACAGCACGACCACCGTCGCAGCGACCAGCCAGTCGAAGGTGAACGAGGGCCAGAAGCTCTTCGCCTCGAACTGCGCGACCTGCCACGGCCTCTCCGCCCAGGGCACGAGCGAGGGTCCGTCCCTCATCGGCGTCGGCGCCGCCTCGGTCGACTTCCAGGTCGGCACCGGCCGCATGCCGATGGCCGCGCAGGGCCCGCAGGCCGAAGAGAAGCCCGCGCAGTTCACGGACGAGCAGGTCGACGCCCTCGCCGAGTACGTCGCCTCGCTGGGCCCCGGCCCGGCCGTCCCCTCGACCGAGCTCACCAACGGTGAGGACGGCGACGCGGCCGAAGGCGCAGAGCTCTTCCGCATCAACTGCGCCATGTGCCACAACGTGGCCGGCGCTGGCGGCGCTCTGACCGAGGGCAAGTACGCCCCGAACCTGTCGACGGTCTCCGGCAAGCACATCTACGAGGCCATGCAGACCGGCCCGCAGAACATGCCGGTCTTCAACGACCTGAACCTCACGCCGGAGCAGAAGGCCGACATCATCACGTACCTGAAGTACGTGCAGGACAACAAGTCGCCCGGCGGGTTCGCACTCGGCTCCCTGGGCCCGGTGGCCGAGGGTCTGTTCATCTGGATCTTCGGACTCGGCGCGGTCGTTGCGATGACCGTCTGGCTGACCGCGAAGTCCAACTGATCGTCCGTGTCGAACGACACTGAAGGGAACACCATGGCAGAGCACGACGACGAGACGCTGAACTCGTCCTCGGCTGTCGAGAAGCACGGCACGACCACCTCCCCCGGGATCGCGGTGCTGCCCACCGACCCGTTCGAGAACCCGGGTGAGCCGCCGCACCGCGCGCGCCGCACCGACGTCGACCCGAAGAAGCAGCGTCTGGCCGAGCGCCAGGTCGCGACCTTCTTCTACCTCTCGATCGTCGGCAGCGTCCTCTCGATCGCGGCCTACGTCGCCTTTCCGATCGACTCGAACGACTTCGGGACGGTCCGCACCGCGAACCTCTTCCTCGGCCTGTCGATCGCCCTCGCACTCATCGCGCTGGGCCTCGGTGCGGTCTACTGGTCGAAGTCGCTCGTCGTCGACCGCGAGATCACCGAGCTCCGCCACGGCACCCGCGGCACCGACGCGACCCGCGCCAAGGCCGTCGAGGCCTTCCAGCTGGCCGACAAGGAGTCCGGCTTCAGCCGACGCAAGCTGATCCGCAACTCGATGATCGGCGCGCTGGCCGCGTTCCCGCTGCCGGGCATCGTCCTGGTCCGCGACCTCGCTCCGGCCGAGGACCCGAACGAGCTCCTGCGCCACACCTTCTGGAAGCAGGGTCTGCGCCTGACGAAGGACCCGACGGGTCTGCCGATCAAGGCCTCCGACGTGACCATCGGTTCGGTGTTCCACGTCATCCCGGACGGCATGCTCGACTCCGAGCACATGCTGGAAGAGAAGGCCAAGGCCTCCGTCCTCCTCATGCGTCTCGACCCGAAGGACCTCAACCCCGCCAAGGGCCACGAGAACTGGGGCTACGACGGCATCGTCGCGTACTCCAAGATCTGCACCCACGTCGGATGCCCGGTCGCGCTCTACGAGCAGCAGACGCACCACCTGCTGTGCCCGTGCCACCAGTCCACCTTCGATGTCTCGAACAACTGCGAGGTCATCTTCGGTCCGGCCGCACGCCCCCTCCCCCAACTTCCGATCGCGATCGACGACGACGGCTACCTGGTTGCCCAGAGCGACTTCCACGAGCCGGTCGGACCGTCCTTCTGGGAGCGTGAACGCTGATGACCAGCACCCCCACCACCACGGCACCGAGCAGCACGGCGAACAAGCCGGCTCCGGAGCGCGGATCCCGCATCATCGGCGGGGTCGCCAACTACATCGACGAGCGCACCAGCATCTCGGGGCTCGTCAAGGAAGTCGGCCGGAAGATCTTCCCGGACCACTGGAGCTTCATGCTCGGCGAGGTGGCGCTGTACAGCTTCGTCGTCGTCTTGCTCTCCGGCACGTTCCTGACGTTCTTCTTCCAGGCCTCCATGGCCGAGGTCGTCTACAACGGCTCGTACGTCCCGCTCAAGGGCGTCGAGATGTCGACGGCCCTGCAGTCCACGCTGGACATCTCGTTCGACATCCGTGGCGGGCTGTTCGTCCGCCAGGTCCACCACTGGGCAGCCCTGCTGTTCGTGGCGTCGATCATGCTGCACATGGCCCGCGTGTTCTTCACCGGTGCGTTCCGCAAGCCGCGTGAGCTCAACTGGGTCTTCGGCTTCCTGCTGTGGGTCCTCGCCATGGGTGAGGGCTTCACCGGCTACTCGCTCCCCGACGACCTGCTCTCCGGCAACGGGCTGCGGATCATCGTCGGCATGATCGAGGGTGTCCCGGTGATCGGCGTCTGGATCGCCTACCTGCTCTTCGGTGGCGAGTTCCCGGGGACCGACATCGTCGGCCGCCTCTACACGCTGCACATCCTGCTGCTGCCGGCGATCCTCGTCGCGGTGCTCGGTGTCCACCTCGTGCTCGTCGTCATCAACAAGCACACCCAGTTCGCCGGACCGGGCAAGACCAACGACAACGTCGTCGGTGTCCCGATCCTCCCGGCGTTCGCCGCCAAGGCCGGTGGGTTCTTCTTCATCGTCGCGGGCATCATCGCCCTCATCGCCTCGATGTTCACGATCAACCCCATCTGGAACTACGGCCCGTACGACCCCTCGCCGGTCTCCGCCGGTACCCAGCCCGACTGGTACATCGGCTTCGCCGACGGCGCACTGCGTCTGGTGCCGCCGCACTGGGAGGTCGTGTGGTTCGGCTACACGGTGTCGTTCAACATCCTGGCGCCGATCGCGGTCCTGGTACTGCTCATCCTCGCGATCCTGCTGTACCCGTTCCTCGAGTCGTGGATCACCGGCGACAAGCGCGAGCACCACATCCTGGACCGCCCGCGCAACGCCCCGACCCGCACGGCGATCGGTGCCGCCGGCATCACGCTCTACGCCAGCCTCTGGGCTGCGGCGTCGTCGGACATCATCGCGACCCACTTCCTGGTGTCGATCGAACACGTGATCCACGTGATCCAGGCCACGACGGTCCTGGGCCCGTTCGTCGCCTTCTGGATCACGAAGCGCGTGTGCCTCGCACTCCAGAAGAAGGACCGCGAGATCGTCCTGCACGGCTACGAGTCCGGTCGCATCGTCCGACTCCCCCACGGTGAGTACATCGAGGTGCACGAGCAGCTCGACGAGTACGAGCGGTGGAAGCTCCTGCAGTTCAACGAGTACAAGCCGCTCATGATCCGCCCGAACGCCAAGGGGCAGATCACCGTGGTCCAGAAGGCCCGTGCGAGCATCTCCCGCTTCTTCTTCGAGGACCGCATCGAGCCGGTGTCGAAGGCCGAGCTCGAGGCAGCGCACGCCGCCCACCACGGCCCGGACCTCGCGGGAGGCCACCAGGCTCCGCAGGTCGGCCCCGGGGATCACTGATCCGAGGCACACGAGGAGACCCCCGTCACGATGTGGCGGGGGTTTCCTCGTGTGTGGGGCAACACGCCGCCCCCAGTTCACGGCTGGTTCACCGACACGTGCTGGACTCGTCCAGGACGGTGTGGCAACGTGTTGCACCACGCATCCGCCAACGGAATGAGACCCCGATGGACAGCCGGACGGCCGAACACCCCAGGCCGAACCACTTCCTCCTCCACCTCAGCGACACCCACCTCGTCTCCGGCGACGGTGATCTGTACGGCGGGGTCGACTCCGCCGCACGGCTCACCGAGATCGTCGCGGACATCGAAGCATCCGGAACCCGGCCCGAGGCGATCGTCGTCACGGGCGACGTGGCCGACAAGGGCGAACCGGGCGCCTACGCCCGCGTCCGCGAGATCGTCGAGCCGGCCGCACGCCGGATCGGCGCGCAGGTCATCTGGGCGATGGGCAACCACGACGAGCGCGGCGCCTTCCGCCAGGAGCTCTTCGGCCTCCAGCCCACCGATCGCCCGGTCGACTTCGTCTACGACGTCAACGGTCTGCGGGTCATCACCCTCGACACGAGCGTCCCAGGCCGCCACCACGGTGAGGTCTCCCCCGAGCAGCTCGACTGGCTCGCCGAGGTCCTCTCCGAGGCGGCGCCGCACGGCACCATCCTGGCGATGCACCACCCGCCCGTCCCGAGCGTGCAGGACCTGACCGTCCTCGTCGAGCTCCGCGACCAGCAGGCCCTGGCCGAGGTCGTGGAGGGCAGTGACGTCCTGGCCATCATCGCCGGGCACCTGCACTACTCGACGAGCGCGGTCTTCGCGGGCATCCCCGTGTCGGTCGCCAGCGCCACCTGCTACACGCAGGACCTCACCGAGTTCCAGGGCGGCACCCGCGGGCGCGACGGCGCACAGTCGTTCAACCTGGTGCACGTCTACGGTCGCAACGTCGTGCACTCGGTCGTCCCGATCGGGCACTACTCCACGGTCGGTGAACCCGTGTCGGCGGTCGAGACCGAGGCCCGCCTCGCAGCGCACGGAGTCACGATCCCGCCCGCGGTCGAACCGGCTCCGGTCACCTCGAGCATCCCCGTCTTCACGCTCGACTCGGTGCCGGTCTCCCCCATCCACCGGTAGGCCGCCGCACTTCGTGAACAGGAATGGTCGGGTCCCGTCTGGGGACCCGACCATTTCTGCTCACCATGTGTGGGAGGCGTGCGCCCGAGGCGGACGGGAGGCACGTGGCGGGGCCGCTCCGGGCCTCCCGTCCGGCTGTGGTCGCGACCACGGCGCGTGGCCGAGTCTCGGCGCCGGGCTCGCAGGCTCGCGCGGAGCGCATGGTCGGGTCTCGGCGCCGGGCTCGCAGGCTCGCGCGGAGCGCATGGTCGGGTCTCGGCGCCGGGCTCGCAGGCTCGCCCGGAGCGCATGGCCGGGTCTCGGCGCCGGGCTCGCAGGCTCGCCCGGAGCGCGACAGCAGAACGCTGGCGCGTTCTAGACGCTGTCGCGCTCCCACGGCGCGGGGAAGGGGAAGTAGCGCTCGAGGAAGTCCGTGACGCGCTGCGTCCGCTCCTCGTCGCTGACCTCGGGGAAGCTGCCGTCGTTCAGGCAGAAGAAGTCCGCGTTCCGCTTCTTCAGCAGCTCGTCGAGGGACCGCAGCCCGGACTGCATCGTGGTGTCGATGTAGCGGACGTCCGCGTTCTCCTGCACGATCGCCCGGCCGGTGAGCAACGAGTAGTAGTGGTACAGCGAGTTCGTCACCGAGATGTTCTCGGCGGCGCGGAAGCGTGACGCCGCCGTGGTGCGGAACTCGTCGGCGAACTCGTGCTCCATCTCCGTCATGATCGACGCTCGGAGCGGCGTGGGCGCGTGCTCGAGGTGCCGCGTGGTGACCGCACCGAACCGCTGCTGCAACAACCGGCGGTTCACGCGCGCCGAGTTCTCGAACCCGCTGCGCGCGGCGTTGTTCACGCCGAGCCCGATGCGGGTGGTGGCGAGGATGAACTTCGTCACCGACCCCGGGCTGAAGAACACCGACGGGTCGACGGTGCGGCCGAAGAACATGTCGTCGTTCGAGTAGATGAAGTGCTCGCTGATGCCCGGGATGTGGTGCAGCTGCGACTCGACGGCCTGGGAGTTGTGCGTCGGCAGCACGGACGGGTCGGCGAAGAACTCCTCGCTGCGCACGATGCGGACCTTGGGGTGGTCGGCGAGCCAGTGCGGCGCGGGCGAGTCGGTGGCGATGTAGATCTGACGGATCCACGGTGCGAACGTGTGCACGGAACGCAGCGCGTACTTCAGCTCGTCGATCTGCCGGAAGCGGGCGGGGGCGTCATCGCCCTCGCCCAGGACGGCCGTGGCCTGCGCTGCCTGGCGGGCGCGCTGGTACTCGATGGCGTTGCCGTCGACCCACGAGAAGACGATGTCGATCGGGAAGCGGATGTCGGAGACGTGGTCGTCGAACATGTGCTCGACGGTGCGCCAGGTGCGGCCGTAGCGCTCGATGTCGACGAGCACGAACTCCTCGACCGGCAGGCTGCGGCGCATCAGGGCGTTCTCGACGGGCGCCAGCACCTCGGTGTCGGTGAGTCGCCAGAACTCGAGCTGGACGCTCGTCTCGGCGCCGTAGCGCAGACGGCCGAGCGGCTCGAGGCGCGGACGGAACACACGCAGCACCGGTTCGTCGACGGGCCCGAGCCCGTCGTCCTGCACGAGCACGGCAGGCTGACCCGGCGGCTTCGCGTAGAAGGGCTCGTTGACGGCGGCGGCCATCACGGCGCTCTCCGCACGTTGCCGGTCGCGCTCGTCGATCGCGATGACCGGACGCTCGTCGTTGCCGCGGATGAGCAGGTGGTCGACGTCGGCCTCGGTGAGCGCGTCGTCGAGGAACAGCAGGTCCTCGATCATCGACTGCTGCGGCGTCAGGTGGCCGTTGAGCAGCGTCAGGCGCCCCTTGCGGACGACGACGTCGGGTCGGTCGAGACCGCCGGAGGACGGTCGAGGGTTCAGCAGAGGACTCTCGGTCACCGGCTCGGTCTCGTCGTTCATCCATGCCCTTCGGGTCGCGCTGCCGGGTCCTGTACCCGACCCTGCGATCCTACCGTCCGCCCGCCCGCTCGGTTCCGCAGGCGGCCAGCCGAGCCGTTCAGGAGGCCCGGGGAGCGTCCGCCTCGCGCGGCACCTTGACGGCGATGCCCACCACGATGAACAGCGCGGCGACCAGGATCTGCAGGGCCGCCCACACCTGGCCGGGGATCGGCACCGTGACCAGGGGGTTCCAGCAGACGGCGACGGCGGCCATGAGCAGCGCAGCCCACCACGTCTTCCCGCGGACGGCGAAGACCAGCACGATGAGGGCCAGGACCGTGACGCCCCACCGGGCGAAGACGAATCCGGACGAGTCGATGATCGCCACGCAGGCGAGCAGGACGATCGCGGCGATGAGCGACGGCGCGAGCGCCGGCCGGGTGAACCCGGGGGTCGCACGGGTGCTCGTCGCGCCCGCGGCCGGTCGGACCGGGGCGGCGGGCACGCCGTGCTGCGACGACCCCACCGGGGGTCGCCCCTTGCGGGCAGCCATCAGGCGGGGGCCTCGTCGAGGTCGATGGCCGTGAAGGACCGGGACATGGGTGGGAGACCCCGCACACGTTCGAGCGCGGGGACCAGCTCGCCGAGGTACGCCCGGTAGCCCTCGTCGGTGAGGTGCAGTCCGTCGTCGGTGAAGCGGTCGTCGAGGTGGTCGCCGTCGGCCAGCGCGGGCCAGGCGTCGAGGTACTGCGCGTGGCAGGTCGCGACGAACTGGCGAAGGTGCCGGTTCGCCTCCTCGATCTTCGTCGTGTACTCGGCCTGGCGCGGCAGGACGGAGACGAGCAGCAGACGCACGCCCGGCAGCTCGCGCCGGAGGGTGACGAGGATGGTCTCGACGTTGCGGACGACGTGTTCGGCGCTCGCCCGGTGGTTGCCGAAGTCGTTCGTGCCGATGAGCAGCACGATCACCTCGGGCTGTTCGGCGACGACGGCCTCGAGGCGCGCGAGCACGCCGTCGGTCGTGTCGCCGCTGACGCCCTGGTTCAGCGTGTGCTCGTCGGGGAGCCAGGTGTTCCACGACCCCTGGGCCGTGATGCTGTCGCCCAGGAACAGGACGGGACTGCGTTCCTCGGTCATGCTGCCTCCTCGTTCGCCGGTTCCGGACTCCCATTGTGCTGGGTCCGGTTGCGCTGCGTCGACTCGGTGTTGTCCGACTCGCGCTCGGCGGCCGCGGTGATGCGTTCGACCATGCCGGGGAAGATGATCCCGTGGAAGGGCAGGATCCCGTACCAGTACAGGCGTCCGGGGAGGCCCTGCGGGAAGTAGATCGCCCGCTGGTGGTAGTCGCTGCCGCCCTCGGGGTTCGGGGTGACGGTCATCTCGAGCCAGGCGCGTCCCGGGGACTTGAACTCTGCCCGGAGCCGCAGGTACCGGCCGCGCTCGAGTCGTTCGACGCGCCACCAGTCGAGCGCGTCGCCCTGCTCGAGCCGGTCCTGGTCACGGCGCCCACGACTGAGCCCGACACCGCCGGCGACCTTGTCCATCCAGCCGCGCGCGACCCAGGCCAACGGGAACGAGTACCAGCCGTTCTCGCCGCCGATCGACTCGACGACGCGCCAGACGTCCTCGGCCGAGGCGCTCGAGTGCCGCTTCCGGTCGTCGACGTAGACGGTGTGGCCGGCCCAGTCCGGGTCGTTCGGCATCGGGTCGGCCGAGGCGCTCGACAGCGTGGCACTCCGCCAGCTCGTCTCGACCTGGCCCGAGCGCATCTTGTTCAGGGCGAGGCGGACGGCTCGGCGGTACGAGGTGAGCCCACCCTCGGGCTGCGGCACGACGTCGTCGATGTCGTGCTCGCGCTGGACGCACTCGAACTGCAGCGACTCGATGATCGGGGTCGCGAGCTTGCGCGGGATCGGGGTGACGGCGTTGAACCAGTGCGCCGCGAGTCGCGGGGTGAGCACCGGCAGGACCGTGATGGGGCGCTGCCGGAGCTTCGCCTCGACCGCGTAGCCGTTGAGCATCTGGCCGTAGCGGAGCACGTCCGGACCGCCGATGTCGAAGGTGCGGTTGACGTCTGCTGGGACGTCGAGCGCCGCGACCAGGTAGTAGAGGACGTCGCGCACGGCGATCGGCTGGATGCGGTTGCGCACCCACCGCGGTGCCGGCATCCAGGGCAGGACGTCGGTCAGGTGCCGGATCATCTCGAACGAGGTGCTGCCGGATCCGATGACGACACCCGCCTGGTAGGCGACGGTCGGCACGCCCGATCCGAGCAGGATCTCCCCCACCTCCTTGCGGCTGCGAAGGTGCTTCGACAGGTCGCCGTCGGGGTGCAGCCCGCCCAGGTAGACGAACCGGCTGACACCGGCGCGCTTCGCCTCGTGCGCCATCGTCTCGGCCGCCTGGCGTTCGGCGGACTCGAAGTCGCCGTCGGCACCCATCGCGTGGGCGAGGTAGTACACGGCCTCCACGTCGTCGACCGCGGCGCGGACCGCGTCGGCGTCCTGCAGGTCCCCTTCGGCGATGTCGACGTCGCTGCTCCACGGGACGTCCTGGAGCTTGCGGGGGTTGCGCACGAACACGCGCACGGAGTGTCCGGCTTCGAGGAGACGGGGGACGAGACGACCGCCGATGTACCCGGTGGCGCCGGTGACGAGGACCTGCATGCCCCGAACGCTACGCGGCACGCCTGACGGGTAGGCTTGCCGGGTGGACAACGCAGCCTTCCCCGTCACCGCCGATGCCGTCCGCGGCCTCATCGACCACGCGATCCTGAAGCCCGAGCTCACCCGCTCGGACGTCGACGCCCAGCTCGACGAAGCCGCCGCGTACCGGGTCTTCAGCGTGTGCGTCCGGCCGAGCGACGTGGCGTACGCCGTCGAGCGCCTGCAGGGCACCGGCGTCGGCGTCGGCACGGTCATCGGCTTCCCGCACGGCACCACGTCCACCGCGGCCAAGGTCGCCGAGTCGCTGCAGGCGCTGGCCGACGGTGCCTTCGAGCTCGACATGGTGCAGAACATCGGTGCCGCGAAGTCCGGCGACTGGGAGCGGGTCGAGCAGGACGTCCGCGCGGTGGTCGACGCCGCCGGGTCCACCGTCGTCAAGGTGATCCTCGAGACCGCGTTCCTGACCGACGACGAGATCGTCGCGGCGTCGCGTGCCGCGCAGTCGGCGGGTGCCGCGTTCGTGAAGACCTCCACCGGGTTCGCCGGCGGCGGAGCGACGACCGAGCACATCGCCCTGATGCGCCGCACCGTCGGTGCCGACACCGGGGTCAAGGCCTCGGGCGGCGTCCGCGGGCTCGACACCCTGCTCGAGATGGTGGACGCGGGAGCGAACCGCATCGGCACGAGCGCCTCCGCGCGCATCCTGGACGAGGTCGCGCACCGCGTCGAGACCGGGGTCGCGTCGTCGCAGGGCGACGACACCAGCTCCTACTGATCCACCGCGACACGACCTGATCCACCGCACGACGACCTGACCCGACCGACCCACCACCTGCCAGGCCGGGGCCCACCGGACGCGACGACGCGTCCGGGAGCCGCGCCGGGCCTCCAGACCGCCGCATCGGAGCGCGCATGTCCAGCACCGCACCCCAGTCCCCCGCCCTCGCCCTCGCCGTCGACCTCGGCGGCACCAAGGTCGAAGCCGCTCTCGTCACCGACCAGGGCGTCGTCCTGCCGGGCACGCGTTTCCGCAGCCCCACGGGGCCGCAGCGCACGTCCGACGAGCTGCAGGCGGCCGTCGACGAGGTCGTGACGAGCGCGCTCGGCACGGTCCCCGCGGACGCGACCCTGGTCGGCGTCGGCGTCGGCTCGGCCGGCCCCGTCGACGAGGAGCACGGCCTGGTCTCCCCCCTCAACATGCCGGTGTGGCGCGGCCACCCGCTGCGGGACCGCATCGCGGCGCTCGTGCCCGAGGGCGTGCCGGTCACGTTGCGCATGGACGGCCTGGCGATCACGCTGGCCGAGCACTGGGTCGGGGCTGCCCAGGGGTACGACCACGTCATGGGCATGATCGTCTCGACGGGCGTCGGCGGCGGCCTCATCCTGCACGGCCGCACCGTCAGCGGCCCGACCGGCAACGCCGGGCACATCGGCCACGTGGAGTGCGGCGGCTACGACGACCCGTGCGCCTGCGGGGGAACCGGCTGCCTCGAAGCGATCGCCAGCGGCCCGAAGACCGTCGCCTGGGCGCAGCGGCAGGGGTTCGCCGGGTCCACGGGCGAAGAGCTGTCGGCGGCGTACGCAGCCGGCGACGAGATCGCGGTCGCGGCGGTCAAGCGCAGCGGCCGGGCCCTCGGCCAGGCGATCGCCGCGGCGACGAGCCTCGTGGACCTCGAGGTCGTGGCGATCGGCGGCGGGTTCTCGCACGTCACGCCGGACCTGTTCGAGTACGCACGCGAAGCGGTGGCGGAGCGCGTCGAGTTCGGGTTCGTGACGAAGGTGCGCATCGTGCCGACGGCGCTGTCGCAGGACGGCCCGCTCATCGGGGCCGCCGCGCTGGTGCACCGCGCCGACGTCCTGCGCTGACGCTGACGCCGGGGCGTCCGGGGCGTCCGGGGTGTCCGGGCGCTGGGTGTGCGGGCTGTTCGGGCTGTTCGGGCTGTCCGGGCTGTCCGGGCTGTCCACAGGGGGTGTCGGCGGGGCGCCGGTGTCCGGCAGGATGACGAGGTGCCCGGTTCCCGTCTCCTGACCACGGACGACTGGCCCGAGGCGGAACTGCGCGCAGCGGTGCTGGCCGGCGAGCTGGTCCCCGTCGGGCCGTGCTGGGCCTCACCCGCGACCCCGCAGGACCCGGCGCTCCGAGCGACCGCAGCCGCCTGGGTCCTCGGTGATGCCCGGCTGGTCGCCGCCGGCCGCACCGCCGCGTGGATCTGGGGCACGACGTCCCGTCCGCCGGACCCGTTCGAGGCGAGCGTCCCGCCGCAGCTACGCATCGCCGCCGGGCCGGCCCTGCACCTGCGCGAGGTGGCGCTCGAGCCCGTCGACGTGGTCCGGCTGGGATCGGCGCAGACCACGGTGACGACACCGGCGCGCACCGCGGTCGACCTGCTGCGCACGCCCGGACCGACGAACCCGTCGCGCATCGACGCGGTCGCCGGGTTGCTCGCGATCGGTGCGGTGACCGGCGACGAGTTGCGGGAGCGCCTGAGCGCCCTCGGCACCATCCCGATGGTGCGCCAGGCCGAACGTCGTCTGCGCGCGCTGCTCAGCGAGCGGTGACCGGATGGACTGTCGGCTCAGCCGTCGGTGACGGGTCTGCCCGTCCGCTCAGCCGGCGCTGACGCGGTAGACGTCGTAGACCGCGTCGATCCGCCGGACGGCGTTCAGCACCCGGTCGAGGTGGATGGTGTCGCCCATCTCGAACACGAAGCGACTGAGCGCGAGCCGGTCGGACGAGGTCGAGACCGTCGCGGACAGGATGTTGACGTGGTGGTCGGTCAGCACCCGGGTGACGTCGCTCAGCAGCCCCGACCGATCGAGGGCCTCGATCTGGATCTGGACGAGGAACACCGACTTCGACGACGGCGCCCACTCGACCTCGATCATCCGGTCCGGCTCGTTCATCAGGGACTTGACGTTCGTGCACGACGACTGGTGCACCGAGACGCCCTGGCCGCGGGTGATGAACCCGACGATCTGGTCGCCCGGCACCGGGGTGCAGCACTTCGCGAGCTTCACCAGGATGTCCGGCGCACCGCGCACCAGCACGCCGCTGTCACTCGTGCGGAGCTGGCGGCTCGTGACCTGGCGGGGGAACGTGAGCTCCGGCTCGTCGGTCTCGGTGTCGCTCTGGACGCTGCCCAGGACCTTCTCGATGACGGACTGGGTCGACACGTGCCCTTCGCCGACCGCGGCGTACAGGGCCGAGACGTCGTCGTACCGCATCGACGAGGCGACCTCGGCGATGGTGTCCTGGCTCATGATCCGCTGGAGGGGCAGGTTCTGCTTGCGCACGGCGCGGGCGATGGCGTCGCGCCCCTGCTCGACCGCCTCTTCGCGACGCTCCTTGGTGAACCACTGCTTGATCTTGTTGCGGGCCCGCGGGCTCTTGACGAACTTGAGCCAGTCCTGCGAGGGCCCGGAGTCGGGGTTCTTCGACGTGAAGATCTCGACGACGTCACCGCTCGACAACGAACTCTCGAGCGGCACCAGTCGACCGTTGACCTTGGCGCCCATGGTGCGGTGCCCGACCTCGGTGTGGACCGCGTACGCGAAGTCGACCGGGGTGGCGCCGGCGGGGAGTCCGATGACCTTGCCCTGCGGCGTGAAGACGTAGGTCTCCTTCGCGCCGATCTCGTAGCGGAGGGAGTCGAGGAACTCCCCCGGGTCGCTCGTCTCCGCCTGCCAGTCGGTGATGTGGGCGAGCCACGCCATGTCCTGGTCGTCGGTGGTCGACGAGGTGCCGACGTCGCGGCCGGCAGCGCGCTGCTTGTACTTCCAGTGCGCGGCGACACCGAACTCGGCACGCTGGTGCATCTCGTGCGTGCGGATCTGGATCTCGACGGGGCGCCCCTGCGGCCCGAGCACGCTGGT
This sequence comes from Curtobacterium sp. PvP017, assembly GCF_054060195.1. NCBI lineage: Bacteria > Bacillati > Actinomycetota > Actinomycetes > Micrococcales > Microbacteriaceae > Curtobacterium > Curtobacterium sp. PvP017. The sequence continues at coordinate 306,077 of NZ_JBSSCY010000003.1, read as the reverse complement.
GTGCAGCGACTGGTACAGGTTGAACTTCGGCGTCGCGATGTAGTCCTTGAACCGGCCGGGCAGCGGCGTCCACCGGGCGTGCACCGAGCCGAGCATCGCGTAGCAGTCGCGCACCGTCGGCACGAGCACCCGGATGCCGACGAGGTCGTAGATCTCGTCGAACTCGCGACCCCGCACGATCATCTTCTGGTAGATCGAGTAGTACTGCTTCGGCCGCCCCATGACCTCGCCGCGGACCTTCGCGGCCTTCAGGTCCTTCTTGAGGGTGCCGATGACGTTCTGGACGAACTGCTCGCGCTTCGGCTGCCGTTCCTTGACCAGGCTGTCGATCTCGACGTAGAGCTTCGGGTGCAGGACCGCGAACGACAGGTCCTCGAGCTCGAGCTTGATCATCTGGATGCCGAGCCGGTGCGCGAGGGGCGCGTAGATCTCGAGCGTCTCCTTCGCCTTGCGGGTGGCGGAGGTGGACTCGACGAAACCCCAGGTGCGGGCGTTGTGCAGTCGGTCGGCGAGCTTGATGACGAGCACGCGGATGTCCTTCGACATCGCGATGACCATCTTGCGGACGGTCTCGGCCTGGGCGCTGTCGCCGTACTTGACCTTGTCGAGCTTCGTGACGCCGTCGACGAGCATGGCGATCTCGTCGCCGAAGTCGACCTGCAGCTGGTCGAGCTGGTAGTCGGTGTCCTCGACGGTGTCGTGCAGCAGCGCCGCAGCGATCGTGATCGGCCCGATGCCGAGGTCGGCGAGGATCTGGGCGACGGCCACCGGGTGCGTGATGTACGGCTCGCCGGACTTGCGCTTCTGACCGTCGTGCGCGCGCTCGGCGACCGAGTAGGCGCGCTCGATGAGGGTGACGTCGGCCTTCGGGTGGTGCGACCGCACCGTGCGGATCAGGGTGTCCACGGCACCTGCCGGCTGGGCGCGCGAGAACAGGCGCGGGAGCAGCGAGCGGAGGGAACCGAGGTTGCCCGTCGTGTTCGGGCCGAGGGGGCTGGTCGGGCGCTGTGCGGACCCGGGGCGACTCGGCGCAGACGGCTCTTCGCGGGTGTCCGTCATGATGCGCCTCCCAGGACTCGGTCCGAGAGCTCGATCCGAGCTCGATCCGACAACACTACGCGCGTCCGGTCAGTGCTCGTGACCCGGTTCGCCCTGGGCGTCGCGGACCACAGGGGCACCGGACTGCTCCCAGGCGACCATGCCGCCGGTCAGGTTGACCGCGGAGACGCCGGACTGCTCGAGGGCTGCGACCACGCGTGACGAACGGGCGCCCGAGTGGCAGACGATGATCGCCGGCTCGTCGCCGCCGTCGATCTCCTGCCACCGGTTCACCAGCTCGGACATCGGCACGAGCGTGGCCTGAGGCGCGTGGACCTCGTCCCACTCCCCCTGCTCGCGGACGTCGAACAGTCGTGCGCCGGACTCCAGTCGACGTCGCGCCTCGGCGACGTCGACCTCGGTGATCTCGATCGGCATCAGACGTCCGCCGTGGCCGCGGCGTCGACCTCGCGCTGGCGCTTGGCCGCCGCTTCGGTCTTCTTCGCGTCGGCCTGCTTGATCTTCGGCTCGTTCTCGCGCAGGTGGGCGTACATCGGCGACGCGATGAAGATCGTCGAGTAGGTCCCGACGATGATGCCGATGAACAGTGCGAGCGAGATGTCGCGGAGGGTCCCCGCGCCGAGCACGTACGACCCGATGAACAGGATCGCCGCGACGGGCAGCAGTGCCACGACCGAGGTGTTGATCGAGCGGACGAGCGTCTGGTTCACCGCGAGGTTCACGGATTGCTTGAAGGTCCGGATCGACTCCTGCGCGGTGTTCTCGCGCACCTTGTCGAACACCACCACGGTGTCGTAGAGCGAGTAGCCGAGGATCGTCAGGAATCCGATCACGGCCGCGGGCGTGACCTCGAGCCCGACGATGCCGTAGACGCCCGCCGTGATCAGCAGGTCGTGCAGCAGCGCCGCCATCGCCGACAGCGACATCTTCCAGGTGCGGAAGTACAGCGTCATGAACACGGCGGCCAGGGCGAGGAAGATCACCAGACCGCGGATGGCCTGGGCCAGCACGTCGGCACCCCACGTGGCACCGATGAAGGTCGCGGCGACCTGGCTCTGCGGCACGTCGTACGCCTCGGCCAGGGCGTCCTGCACCTCGGTCGTCTGGCGGTCGGTGAGCTGGCCGGTCTGCACGCGGATGCCGTGCGTCCCGAGCTGGGAGACGCGCGGGATCTCGTCCGAGACGACCCGCTCGACGGTGTCGGTCGCGATGCTCTGGTCGGTGTTCTTGACGTCCGACAGGGTGAACTCGGAGCCGCCGGTGAACTCGATGCCGAGCTGGTACCCGCCGCGCAGCCACGGGGTGGCGAGCGAGATCACGATCATGATGAGCGCGATGAGGTACCAGGTCTTGCGTCGTCCGATGATGTCGTACGACCGCTTGCCCGTGTAGAGGTCGCTGCCGAACTGGCTGAAGCTGGCCATCAGTCGTCCTTCCCGTCCGGCGTGGAGCCGTTGTCGCCGGAGGCCTGCTGGGCCTTCCGCTCCGCGATCGTCTGTCGGCGCTGCGCCTCACCGGCGCTGCGCTGGCGCTTGCCGTCCACCACGGGAGCGCGGAACTGCGCGCGCCCCTTGTAGACAGCACCGAGCGCCGCCGGGTCGAGCCCGCTGAACCTGTGCCCCTCGCCGAAGAACCGGCTGCGGGAGATGAGCTGCATCATCGGGTGGGTGAAGAGCGCGACCACCACGATGTCGATCAGCGTCGTGAGGAGGAGCGTGAACGCGAAGCCCTTCACGTCGGCGACGGCGAGCACGTACAGGGTGACGGCTGCGAGGAAGTTCACCGCGTCGGACGCCAGGATCGTGCGGAGTGCGCGCTTCCAGCCGGACTCGACCGCGCTCTCGAGGGCACGGCCGTCGCGGAGTTCGTCACGGATGCGTTCGAAGTACACGATGAACGAGTCCGCCGTGATGCCGATCGCGACGATCAGACCCGCCACACCCGCCAACGACAGGCGGTAGTCGACGCGCCAGGACATGATCGCGATGACCAGGTAGGTCAGCACCGCGGCGACCCCGAGTGACAGCACCGTGACGAACGCGAGCGCCCGGTACTGGATGACGGAGTAGATGATCACCAGGACGAGCCCGATCAGGCCCGCGACGAGACCACCGATGAGCTGGGCGGTGCCGAGCGTCGCCGAGATGTTCTCGTTCGACTGCACCTGGAAGTTGATCGGCAGCGCACCGTACTTGAGCTGGTCGGCGAGGGTCTTCGACGACTCGGCCGTGAACGAACCGGTGATCTGCGCCTTGCCGTTGGTGATGGCGGAGTTCGTGGACGGGGCCGTGATGACCGAGCCGTCGAGCACGATCGCGAACTGGTTCTGCGGCGCCTGCAGCGAGACGAGACGGTTCGTGACGGTGCGGAAGTCCTTCGTGCCCTGTCCGTCGAAGGTCAGGTTGACGGCCCACTGGCCCGTCGAGGTGCCCTGCGAGTCGGTGGCCAGACCCGAGGTGGCGTTGCTGATGTTCGCACCGGAGACCTCGACCGGACCGAGGATGTACTTCGCGGCACCGTCGGCGTCACAGGTGACGAGGGGCTCGTCGTCCGGAGCGGAGGTGACGTCGTCCGGGGCGGCGCAGTTGTAGTTCGTGTAGAGGTCCTGGAGCGCCGGGGTCACCCAGTTGACGTCGCTGCCGTTCGTCGGCTTCGCGCTCGGCGTCGCCGCGAGCGAGGCGGGCGGCGAGTACGGCGTCGGCGAGGCGGTGGACTTCCCGTCGTCACCGACGGCGGAGTTCGTCGCGGCCTCGGTGAAGAGCACCGGGCGGAACGTCAGCTTCGCCGCTGCCTCGATGCGGTCGATCGTGGCCTTGTCGGGCCGACCGGGGATCGACACGACGATGTTGTTCGCACCCTGCGTGTTGATCTCGGTCTCGGAGACGCCGGTGGCGTTGATGCGCTGGCGGATGATCTCCACCGCCTGCTGCAGCTGCTGCGAGGTGACCGAGTCGCCCTCGGTGTTCTGCGCCGCCAGGGTCAGCTGCGTGCCGCCCTGCAGGTCCAGTGCGAGCTCCGGGACCCAGCTCGCGCCCTGGTACCACTTGTCCGTGTCGTCCTTCGAGCTGCCGGCGAGGATCGACGCGGCGGTGTTCAGGCCGGCGAGGATCGCCATCAGGATCACCAACCAGGTGAGCGAGCGCAGCGCCTTCTTGACGGGTGTCGATCGTGCCACCGGTCGTCTCGTCTTTCTGTTCAGGACCATCGGCACTCAGGCGCGACGGCAGAGGGAAGCCGCCGGGTCAGACGACCCGGCGGCCGAGGGCGTCAGTCGTCGGACTTGCGCTTCGTGGCGTCGGTCTCGTCGAGGCGGTCGTTGTCGACCCGCTCGCCGTAGACCGGCTCCCCGTTGAGTTCGGCGACGGGCTTGGCCTCGTCCTCCGGCGTCGCGGTGGTCTCGATGTCCGAGGCGCTGTCGTCGACGACGCGCGACAGGGTCTGACGGTGCACCGTGACGACCGTGCCCGGTGCGATCTCGACGTCGGCGGTGACCTTCTCGTCGTCGACCGAGAGGAGCGTGCCGTACAGGCCGAAGGACAGCATCACGCGAGCACCCGGCACCATCTTGGTGGCGAGCTCGCCCTGCTGCTTCTTGCGCTTGCGGCTGTTGTAGAACATGAAGGCCGCGAACGCCACGACGATGACGATGAGGATGACTTCTTGACCCATGATGCAGTTGCCTTCTCTGGTTGCTCGGTTTCGGGCCGTAGCAGTCTAGGGCACGCCACTGTGCGTGGCATGTCACCCGACCGATCGGCCGCTAGTCGGTGGTGTCTGCGTCGTCGAACAGGCCCGGGAGCGGTCCGACGCCCTGCCCCGGCGTGAGGCCGAGGTGCCGCCACGCGACCGGCGTCGCGATGCGGCCGCGCGGGGTGCGCGTGACCAGACCGACCCGGACGAGGAAGGGTTCGACGACCGACTCGATGGTCTCGGACTCTTCGCCGACCGACACCGCGAGGGTGTTCAGTCCCACCGGTCCGCCGTCGAAGCGGGTCAGCATGATCTCGACCACGGCGCGGTCGAGGCGGTCGAGCCCGAGCTCGTCGACGTCGTAGAGGTCGAGCGCGCCCTGGACGGCAGCCATGCCGTCCGTGGTGCGGTGCACGAGGGCGTAGTCACGGACCCGGCGGAGCAGCCGGTTCGCGATGCGCGGGGTGCCGCGGGAGCGCCCGGCGATCTCGCGCAGCGCGGACCGGTCGATGTCGAGTTCGAGCAGGTGGGCGGCGCGGATCAGGACCTGCTCGAGCTCGTCCTTCTCGTAGAACTCGAGGTGTGCCGTGAAGCCGAAGCGGTCACGGAGCGGGTTCGGCAGCAGGCCGGCGCGGGTGGTGGCGCCGACCAGGGTGAACGGTGCGAGGTCGAGCGGGATGCTCGTCGCGCCGGCGCCCTTGCCGACCATGACGTCGATCCGGAAGTCCTCCATCGCCAGGTAGAGCATCTCCTCTGCCGAGCGCGCCATCCGGTGGATCTCGTCGATGAACAGGACCTCGCCCGGCACGAGAGAGGACAGCACGGCCGCGAGGTCGCCGGCGTGCTGGATCGCGGGCCCGCTCGACATCCGCAGGGGACGACCGGTCTCGTGCGCGACGATCATCGCGAGTGTGGTCTTGCCGAGGCCGGGAGGACCCGCCATCAGGATGTGGTCCGGGGTGCGGTCCTGCATGCCGGCGGCCTTGAGCAGCAGGTCGAGCTGCCCGCGCACCTTGCGCTGCCCGACGAACTCGTCGAGCGACCGCGGACGGAGGGCTCCCTCGAAGGCGAGTTCCTCCTGCGACTCGGCTCCGGCTGACGTGATGCCGCTCATCGACCGGCACCGGCGGGCCGGAGCGCACCGAGCGCGGCGCGGAGCAGCGCCTGCGTGCCCATGGCCGCGGCCCCGGGCTCGTTCGCGACGGTCTCGTCGACGGCGGTCTGTGCGGCGTCCTCGCGCCAGCCGAGGCCGATCAGTGCGGAGACGACGTCGATGGCTGCCGGGTGCGCGGCGGTGCCCCGACCGGCGGTGACGACGGCGGCCTGCTCGAACGCGGCGAGCTTGCCGGTGAGCGCGAGGATGATGAGCTTCGCGGTCTTCGGGCCGATGCCGGAGACCTTGCGGAAGGCGCCGTCGTCGTCCTTCGCGACGGCGTTGGCGACCTGCGACGGGTCCATGTGGGCGAGGACGCCCATCGCGGACTTCGGCCCGACGCCCGTGACGCTGCGCAGCAGGTCGAAGACCTGGAGGGCGTCGGTCGACTCGAAGCCGAAGAGCAGGTGCTCGTCCTCGCGCACGATCATCGCCGTGCGGACGAACACCTCGGCCCCGTGGCGCATCGTCAGCGCGTGGGCCGGGGTCACGGTGACGGCGTACCCGACTCCCCCGGCCTCGATCACCACGGCGGAACCGGCGATGTCGATGCAGGTACCCCGGAGACTCGCGATCATGCCCCGAGCCTACGGCTGCCCACCGACGCGGCCGACGAGCCACGCGGTCGTGCCGCGGCAGCGGCCGCACGGGCGAGCGGGGAGTCGACGGTGCCGCCCTGTGCATCGCGCCAGGCACGCTGTGCCGGGGTGAGGTTCGTGGCACGCTCGCCGGCGACGTCAGGTGATCCGAGCCTCCAGGCATGGCACACGGCCAGCGCGAGCGCATCGGCGGCGTCGGCCGGCTTCGGGGCCTCGTCCAGACCGAGCACGCGCGCGATCATGGTCTGCACCTGGCGCTTGTCGGCGTTGCCGTAGCCGGTGACGGCCGCCTTGACCTCGGACGGGGTGTGCAGGCCGACCGGCAGTCCGCGCGCCGCGGCGGCGTGCAGGGCCAGACCGGCCGCCTGGGCGGTCCCCATCACGGTGCGGACGTTCGCCTGGGCGAACACGCGCTCCACGGCGACGGCGTCCGGGTGGTGCTCGTCGATCTCGGCGGCGATGCCGTCGGCGATGCGGAGCAGCCGCTGTTCGAGCGGCATGTCCGCCGGGGTGCGCACGACCGTCACGTGGACGAGCCGTGCGCGCCGGTTCGGTGCGACCTCGACGACGCCGACGCCGCACCGGGTGAGCCCGGGGTCCACCCCGAGCACACGGAGCACGCTTACTCGCCCTCGTCCTCGTCGAGCTCGGCCTGGACGTCCGCCGGCACCTCGAAGTTCGCGTAGACGTTCTGCACGTCGTCGCTGTCCTCGAGCGCGTCGATCAGGCGGAAGACCTTGCGGGCGGTCTCGGCGTCGACCGGCACCTTGAGGCCGGGCACGAACTCGGCGTCGGCCGAGTCGTAGTCGATGCCGGCGTCCTGCAGCGCGGTGCGGGCCGCGACGAGGTCGCTCGCCTCGGTGATGATCTCGAAGCCGCCGCCCTGGTCGATGACGTCCTCGACACCGGCGTCGAGCACGGCGGTCATGACGGTGTCCTCGTCGAGGCCGTCGACCTTCGTGACCGAGATGACGCCCTTGCGCGAGAAGTTGTAGGCGACGCTGCCCGGGTCGGCCATGGTGCCACCGTTGCGGGACATCGCCGTCCGGACCTCGGCCGCTGCGCGGTTCTTGTTGTCGGTGAGGCACTCGATCAGCATCGCGACGCCGTTCGGGGCGTAGCCCTCGTACATGATCGTCGTGTACTCGATCGACTCACCGGTCAGGCCGGCACCGCGCTTGACGGCACGGTCGATGTTGTCGTTCGGGACCGAGGTCTTCTTGGCCTTCTGGATCGCGTCGACCAGCGTCGGGTTGCCCGACAGGTCGGCGCCGCCCATCTTCGCGGCGACCTCGATGTTCTTGATGAGCTTGGCGAACGACTTGGCACGGCGGCCGTCGATGACGGCCTTCTTGTGCTTGGTCGTCGCCCACTTGGAATGCCCGGACACGGTTCTCCTTGCGTCTTGCGGAAAGTCGGGGTCAGTTTACCCAGCCGGGAGGCCCGGCGCCGCCCCGCCCCGCCGGTGCGGGCGCGCAGGCGGCCGGGCCCAGGGCGCGCGGCTCACGTCAGGCGCTGCGCACCATGGCGAGGAAGCGGCGGTGGAACCGGTCCTCGCCGGCGACCTCGGGGTGGAACGCACTCGCGAGCACGTTGCCCTGCTGCACCGCGACGACCTGCCCGTCCGCCAACGCGCCGAGGACCTGGACGCCGGGTCCGTGCTGCTCGACGACGGGGGCACGGATGAAGACCGCGTGCACCGGGGCGTCGCCGAGTTCGGGCATCGGGACGTCGACCTCGAACGAGTCGTTCTGGCTGCCGAACGCGTTCCGTCGCACCGTGGTGTCGAGCACGTCGAGGGTCTGCTGCCCGCTGATGCCGTCGGTGATCCGTGACGACAGCATGATCATGCCGGCACAGGTCCCGTACGTCGGCAGGCCCCCACGGATCGCCTCGGCGAGGGGCTCGGCGACGCCGAACGCCCGGGACAGCTTGTCCATCGCGCTCGATTCGCCGCCGGGGATCACGACGCCGTCGAGGGCCGCGATCTCCTCGGGTCGACGGAGCGGCACGACGTCGGCGCCGAGTTCCGTCAACGAGGCGATGTGTTCGCGGAAGTCACCCTGCAGTGCCAGGACCCCGATGCGGGGCCGAGCGCCGCCCGTCGTGCTACCAGCCACGCTCGGCGAGGCGGTGCGGTGCGGGGACGTCGGCGACGTTGATGCCGACCATCGCCTCACCCAGGCCACGCGAGACCTCGGCGATGACCTTGGGGTCGTCGTGGAACGTCACGGCCTTGACGATCGCCGCGGCACGCTTCGCCGGGTCGCCGGACTTGAAGATGCCGGAGCCGACGAACACGCCGTCCGCGCCGAGCTGCATCATCATCGCGGCGTCGGCCGGGGTAGCGACGCCGCCGGCGGTGAAGAGCACGACGGGGAGCTTGCCGGTGCGGGCGACCTCGCGCACGATCTCGAACGGCGCCTGCAGTTCCTTGGCGGCGACGTAGAGCTCGTCTTCCTTGAGGTGGCGCAGCGCCGCGATCTCCTTGTTGATCGTGCGGATGTGCTTCGTGGCCTCGGACACGTCACCCGTGCCCGCCTCGCCCTTGGAACGGATCATCGCAGCGCCCTCGGTGATGCGACGGAGCGCCTCGCCCAGCTCGGTGGCACCGCAGACGAACGGCGTGGTGAAGTTCCACTTGTCGATGTGGTTGACGTAGTCGGCGGGCGAGAGCACCTCGGACTCGTCGATGTAGTCGACGCCGAGCTCCTGCAGCACCTGCGCCTCGACGAAGTGGCCGATGCGGGCCTTCGCCATGACGGGGATCGACACGGCGGCGATGATCTCCTCGATCATCGACGGGTCGGACATGCGGGCGACGCCGCCCTGTGCGCGGATGTCGGCGGGGACGCGCTCGAGGGCCATGACCGCGGTCGCGCCGGCTTCTTCCGCGATGCGGGCCTGCTCGGCGTCGACGACGTCCATGATGACGCCGCCCTTGAGCATCTCGGCGAGGCCGCGCTTGACGCGGTCGGAGCCGGTGATCGAGGTGCCAGGGGTGCCGGAGGTGCTGGTGCTGTCGCTCATGATGCCGATCAGTCTAGTCCGCTGCCGGCCAGCCCTCGGCGACCAGTCGGCGGGTGTCCCCGAGCATCTGGGACATCGACTTCGTCCGCGCGATGATCGGGAAGAAGTTCGCGTCGGACTGCCACCGCGGCACGATGTGCTGGTGCAGGTGCGCGGCGATGCCGGCCCCCGCGACCTCGCCCTGGTTCATGCCGATGTTGAAGCCGTCGCAGTGCGACACGGCACGCAGGACCCGCATCGCGGTCTGGGTGAGTTCGCCCATCTCGCGGAGCTCGTCCGGTGTGGCCTCGTCGTAGAGCGGCACGTGGCGGTACGGGCAGACGAGCAGGTGTCCGTTGTTGTAGGGGAACAGGTTGAGCAGCACGTAGGCGTGCTCGCCCCGCGCGACGATGAGGGCGTCCTCGTCGGACTTCCGCGGTGCCTCGCAGAACGGGCAGTCGTCGGCGTGCCCGCGACCCGTGCCCTCGCGCCCGGCGTCGATGTACGCCATCCGGTGCGGGTTCCACAGGCGCTGGAAGGCATCCGGGACGGCCGCTCCGGTGGCGGCGTCCCGGATGACCAGCGGGTCCTGCTCGTCCGTCATCAGACCTGCGCGCGCTCGCGGATCGCCGTCAGGATGCGGTCGACCGCCTCGTCCACGGGCACGGCGTTGTCCTGCCGTCCGTCGCGGAAGCGGAACGACACCGCCCCAGCGTCGCGGTCGTCGCCGCCCGCGATGAGCTGGAACGGCACCTTCGCCTTGGTGTGCGTGCGGATCTTCTTCTGCATGCGGTCGTCCGAGTGGTCGACCTCGGCGCGGACGCCGTGCGAGCGGAGCTTCGCGACGACCTCGTCGAGGTAGTCGCCGTACTCGGCAGCGACGGGGATGCCGACGACCTGCACCGGGGAGAGCCAGGCCGGGAAGGCGCCCGCGTAGTGCTCGGTCAGCACGCCGAAGAACCGCTCGATCGAGCCGAACAGCGCGCGGTGGATCATCACCGGGCGCTGACGGGAGCCGTCGGCCGCGGTGTAGTCGATGCCGAAGCGCTCGGGCAGGTTGAAGTCGAGCTGCACGGTCGACATCTGCCACGTGCGGCCGATGGCGTCACGCGCCTGCACCGAGATCTTCGGGCCGTAGAACGCGGCGCCGGCGGGGTCGGGCACGAGTTCCAGGCCGGATTCCTCGGCGACCTCGCGCAGGGTGTTCGTGGCGACGTCCCAGACCTCGTCGTCGCCGACGTACTTCTCCGGGTCCTTCGTGGAGAGCTCGAGGTAGAAGTCGTCGAGGCCGTAGTCGCGCAGCAGCGAGAGCACGAACTCGAGGGTCGTGGTCAGCTCCTCCTTCATCTTCTCCTGCGTGGTGAAGATGTGGGCGTCGTCCTGGGTCATGCCGCGCACGCGAGTGAGGCCGTGGATGACGCCGGACTTCTCGTTGCGGTAGACCGTGCCGAACTCGAACATGCGCAACGGCAGGTCGCGGTAGGAGCGCGGTTGCGACCGGTACGCCAGGATGTGCATCGGGCAGTTCATCGGCTTGAGGTAGTAGTCGGCACCCTGCCGCGTGACGTTGCCGTCCTCGTCCTTGGCCTCGTCCATGTGCATGGCCGGGAACATGCCGTCCTTGTACCAGCCGAGGTGCCCGGAGGTCTCGAACAGGTCGCCCTTGGTGATGTGCGGCGTGTAGACGAATGAGTAGCCGTTCTCCTCGTGCCGGCGACGCGAGTAGTCCTCCATCTCGCGGCGGATGATGCCGCCCTTGGGGTGGAAGATCGCCAGGCCGGAACCGATCTCGTCGGGGAACGAGAAGAGGTCGAGCTCGGCACCGAGCTTGCGGTGGTCGCGCTTCGCGGCTTCCTCGAGGCGGACGAGGTACGCCTTGAGCTGGTCCTTGTCGGGCCACGCGGTGCCGTAGATGCGCTGCAGCTGCGGGTTCTTCTCCGAGCCGCGCCAGTACGCGGCGGCGACGCGCATGAGCTTCGCGGCGTTGCCGATCCACCGGGTGTGCGGCACGTGCGGACCGCGGCAGAGGTCCTGCCAGACGACCTCGCCCGACTTCGGGTCGACGTTCTCGTACACGGTGAGCTCGCCGGCGCCGACCTCGACGCTCTCGCCGGAGTCGCCGTCCGTCGCCGCGCCCTTGAGCCCGATGAGTTCCTGCTTGTACGGCTCCCCCGCCATCAGTTCGCGCGCCTGCTCGTCGGTGACGACCACGCGGCGGAAGCGCTGGGCCTGCTTGACGATGCGGTCCATGCCCTTCTCGATGGCCTTGAGGTCCTCGGGGGTGAAGGGCTCGGCGACGTCGAAGTCGTAGTAGAAGCCGTCGGTGACGGGCGGCCCGATGCCGAGCTTGGCGTCGGGGTTGATCTGCTGGACGGCCTGCGCCAGCACATGCGCGGCCGAGTGACGGAGGATGTCGAGTCCGTCCTGCTCCTGCAGGGTGACGGCCTCGGCGGTCTCGCCGGCCTGGACGTCGGCAGCGAGGTCCTTCAGGACACCGTCGACACGGATCGCGACGACGCCGCGCTCACCGTCGAAGAGCTCGGTGCCCGTCGTGGTGGTCGTCGCGGTCCGGGGCTCGGGTGCCTGGGGAAGCTCTGCGGGCGCGGGTGCGACTGACTCGGTCACGATGATGGGACTCCTCGATCGAAATGGTGCGTCAAGACTAGTGCGCGCGCGGCGGTCAGGCGGGCACGGCGCCGAGCGTGGTGACGGGCAGTCGGGGCTCGAGCCGCTCGCGTCCGTTCAGCCCGTCGAGCTCGAGCAGCGCGGCGAAACCGATGGCCTCGTACCCGGCACGCTCGAGCAGCGTGATGGTCGCAGCGCCGGTCCCGCCGGTGGCCAGGACGTCGTCGACGACGAGCACCCGCGTGCCGGCCGGCAGTTGGCCGGGACGCAGCTCCAGCTCGGCCTCGCCGTACTCGAGCGCGTACTGCTCGCTGAGGACCTCGCCCGGCAGCTTGCCGGCCTTGCGCACGGTGAGCACGCCCACCTGGTGCTGGGCGGCGATGCCACCGGCGAGGGCGAAGCCACGGGCCTCGATGCCGGCGACGGCGTCGAACCCGGCGCCGACCGCGAACGGCGCGGCGAGTGCCTCGCACACGCGGCCGAACGCCACGGCGTCCGAGAACACCGGCGTCACGTCACGGAACAGCACCCCCGGCTTCGGGAAGTCCGGGACGACGGCGGTCAGGCGTTCGACGAGTGCAGCTGCGGTTTCGGTCACCCATCAACGGTACGGGAGGCCCGGGGTGCGTCCGGACGCCCCGCACGGTGCGAGGGATGTCGCCTCGTGCGGGGCCGACCGTCCGCTGCACGGTGCGGGTTCCGTCGGACGGTTCACCGAGGGCGGCTCGGTGCGAGGTTGTTTCCTCGCACCGAGCCGTTCCGGCCGCACGGGCTCCGGAATGACGCACCGTGCGTGCTTGACGCTGACGGCAGCGACGGCGACGCGGCGCCGCGGGTCAGCGCCACATCCGCATGGCGGCGCCCTGGGTGATCCAGTCGGCCTCGCGCTGCTGGCGTTCGCGCTCCGTGCGGGCCAGCGTGGCGAGGTCGACCTCGGGCCGCTCCTTGCGGGTGCGTCGGCTCCAGATGATGAGCGACATCCCGACCCGGAGTGCGATGCGGTCGGCGAGTGAGACCCGGCGGCGCACCGCGCGGGTATCGGGTGGACGGGTGGTGGTCTTCGTGGACACGGTGATCCCCTTCAGGGCATGGCAGAGCTGCCCGGGTGTCGGGCATGACGAAACCGCCCGGATCGCGGGCAGCGAGAATTGAATGCGTGGGAATGCACTCCGGGATGGTCCGGAAATGTTCGGACAACGATCGCGGAATGCACGTCGACCCCGAGAGCGTCGCACTGCCCACCGACATTCTTCCGGCGTCGTCCGTACAGATCGGACGGGACGCACCAACGTGCCGTCGAGCCGTTCGTCGGACGAACGAACCGGTGCTGCACAAGCCTGATCGGCTCAGCGCACGGCGCCCGGAGGCACAGATGTCAGGAGAGTGGGACGCTCCGGGTCAGCGGACGCGGAACGGGGTACCGACGCGTCCACGGATTCCACGGAACGGAGTGGTCGTTGTGATCATCATGGTCGGCCCCCTTTCGGTCTCGAGCTGGCGGATTCGTCCGGGTCGAATGTTCGACCGTTCGCGACGAGTGAACACTATCGGCACCGCAATTCAGAGCGCAACCCCTTTTCCGGAAAAGATCCGGAATTGCATTCCCGAACAGGATGATCACGGTGCGAGGTTGGTGTACTCGTGTCGACGAGCAGGCTGCGTGCCGAGTTCCCGTCGTGCACCGGAGCAGGGCCTCCCGGCTGCACCGTGCGTCGTCAGCGGACCGGTGGCAGCCTGCGCGCTCGGTGCGGGATCGCAGGCACGCACGGAGCGGGCAACCTCGCACCGTGTGACGGAGCACGCACGGTGCGCGGCGGCGGCGCGCATGGCGGCGGTCCGCGCACGCCGAAGGCCCGGCACCGAACCGGTACCGGGCCCTCGTGGTCGGACGGCTGCTACAGCGCGGCGGGTTCCACCACGGCCGCCGTCAGCACGTCGTCCACGACGTCGATCCGCACGGTGTCCCCGGCGGTCGCGCCACCGTCGACCACGAGCGTCGCGATGCGGTCGTCGACCTCGCGCTGGATGAGCCGGCGGAGCGGACGGGCGCCGTACTCGGGTTCGTACCCGTGCTCGGCGAGCCAGTCGACCGCGGCGTCCGACACGGAGAGCACCATGTCCTGCGCGACGAGCCGCAGCGCCGTGTCCTGCAGCAGCAGCGCCACGATCGACGCGATCTGCGACCGGTCGAGCTTGCGGAAGAGCACGATCTCGTCGATGCGGTTGATGAACTCCGGCCGCATCGCCTCGCGCAGCTTGCCCATCACACGGGCACGGAGGTCATCCTCGGCGTAGCCGTCGGTCGTGCCGACCGGCGCGAACCCGAGGGCGCCCGACCGCGAGGCCAGGAACTCCGAGCCGATGTTCGACGTCATGATGACGACGGTGTTCCGGAAGTCCACCGTGCGCCCCTGGCCGTCGGTCAGTCGACCGTCGTCCAGCACCTGCAGCAGCAGGTTGAACACGTCGGGGTGGGCCTTCTCGACCTCGTCGAGCAGGATCACCGAGTACGGGTTGCGGCGCACACGCTCGGTGAGCTGTCCGGCCTCGTCGTACCCGACGTACCCGGGAGGCGCACCGACCAGGCGCGAGACGGTGTGGCGTTCGCCGAACTCGCTCATGTCGAAGCGGAGCATGGCGGACTCGTCACCGAACAGCGACGACGCGAGGGCCTTCGCCAGCTCGGTCTTGCCGACGCCGGTCGGGCCGAGGAACAGGAAGCTGCCGACCGGTCGGCGTTGGTCGCCCATGCCGGTGCGGCTGCGCCGGACGGCCTTCGCGATCGCCGCGACGGCGTCGTCCTGGCCGACGACGCGCTCGTGCAGCTCCTGCTCGAGCACGGCGAGCCGTGAACGGTCGCCCTGGGTCAGGCGCGTCGCCGGGATGCCGGTGGCACGCGACACCACGCCCGCGATGTCGCGTTCCGTGATCGAGTTGCCCACTGATTCCGGACGGGAGGCGCGCCCAGCGTCCGCCGACGTGGCGGCGGTGATCCGGGCCTCCAGTCCGACCGTCTCGTCGCGCAGGCGCGACGCCTCTTCGTACCGTTCCTCGGCGACCGCGCGGTCCTTCTCGGCGAGCAGCTCGGCGACCTGGTCGCGTAGGGCCTCGACGTCGACGTCACCCGAGCGGGCGAGCCGGCGACGGGCGCCGGCCTGGTCGATGAGGTCGATGGCCTTGTCCGGCAGGTGCCGGTCCGTGACGTAGCGGTGTGAGAGCTCGACGGCGGCGCGGAGCGACTCCGGCGTGTAGACGACGCCGTGGTGCTCCTCGTACCGGGGTGCGAGGCCGGTCAGGATCGCGACGGCGTCCTCGACACTCGGCTCCCCGACCGTGACCGGCTGGAAGCGACGCTCGAGTGCGGCGTCCTTCTCGATCCGGCGGTACTCGTTCAGGGTGGTCGCGCCGACCAGGTGCAGGTCGCCGCGGGCGAGCCGGGGCTTGAGGATGTTGCCGGCGTCCATCGAGCCGCCCTCACCGCCGCCACCGGCGCCGACGACGGTGTGCAGCTCGTCGACGAAGACGATGAGCTCGTCGGCGTGCGCCGCGATCTCGTCCATGGCCTTCGTCAGGCGCTCCTCGAAGTCGCCGCGGTACCGCGTGCCGGCGAGCATGCCGGGCAGGTCGAGTGCGACGACCCGCTTGTCCTGCAGCAGGGACGGGACGTCGCCGTCGACGATGCGCTGCGCGAGTCCCTCGACGATGGCGGTCTTGCCGACGCCGGGCTCGCCGATCAGGACGGGGTTGTTCTTGGTGCGGCGGAGCAGGATCTCGACCGCCTGTTCGATCTCGTCGGCACGACCGATCACCGGGTCGATGCGGCCGTCACGGGCCCGCGCGGTGAGGTCGGTGCCGAACTGGTCGAGGGTCGGGGTGTCGCTGTCGGTCTCGGTCGTGCCGGGTGCGGTGTCGGTTCCGGGCATGGGGCGCCCCTCTCGTGCTGCTGCCGCGGCCTGCTGGGCGTAGTCCTGCATGGCCTGCGGGGTGACACCGGCGCTGGCGAGCAGCTGCCCGGTGACGGTCTCCTGGTCGGTCACGAGCGCGAAGAAGACGTGCTCGGGGTCGGTGTAGGTGCTGCCGAAGCCCCGCGCGGCCTGGGTGGCCTCGACGAGGATGCGCTGCGCCGTGGCGGTGAGGGCCGGGCGGCCGGTCTGCTCGGCCTGCGGCTCGCGCGCCATCGGCAGGCGCTGCTCGATCTCGGCGGCGAGGCGCTCGGGGTCGACCCCGGCGGAACGGACGACGGCGTCGAACGGTTCGGTGCGGACGAGCACGTGCAGCAGGTGCAGTGCGTCGACCTCGCGCTGTCCCTGCGACACCGCGTACTCGGCGGTGTGCTGGAGCAGCTCGTGGGTACGGCGGCTGAGGAGCCGCGTGATGTCCACCGGTCGGCCGAACGCACGGACGCGCTGCGGGTCGCCGGTGTTCTGCGCCGCGAGGAGTCGGGCGAGGAACTCGTCGAACGAGTCACTGCCGCTGGTCGGGCCGAACGTCTCTGGCAAAGGGACCTCCTGGGAACTTGAGTGCCTTCGACTCAATGCAACGCAGGAGAACCAGGGTCATTCCCGGTCCGGAGAGAAACTTGCGGCGACCCGACTCAGGTCCGCGCGATCGCAGCGGAGACCGCGTCGGTGACCCGCGCGAGGTCGGCCGGCGCGACCTCGATGTCGAACCCGCGGCGACCACCGGAGATGAAGATGCTGTCGTACGCCAGCGCCGACTCGTCGAGGACGGTCCGGATCCGGGACTTCTGGCCGACCGGGCTGATCCCGCCGACGACGTACCCGGTGCGCTTCTCGGCGAGGGCCGGATCGGCCAGCGTCGCCTTCTTCCCGCCGACGGCCGCGGCGATGGCCTTGAGGTCGAGCCGGTTCGCCACCGGCACGATCGCCACCGCCAGTGCGCCGTCGACCGACACCACCAGGGTCTTGAAGACCTGCTCCTCGCGGAGTCCCAGGGCGGCGGCGGCCTCTTCGCCGAAGTTCGTGGCGCTCTCGTGGTGGTCGTACACGTGCGGCGTGTACGACACCCCGGCTCGGTCGAGCGCGACGGTCGCTGGGGTGCTCGGCGAACCTGCGGTCATGCGCCGATCCTCTCCCGTGCTCCCGTCCTGTCCGTGGCGGCACGCGGGCGTTACGCTGAACCGACCATGACCGTCGCCCTGCTGATCCTCCGCGCCGCCGCCGCGCTCGTGCTCGGTGCGCCAGCAGTCGGCGACCCCGCGGGCGGTGTCCTGCCGCTCCTGGCGGTCGCCGCGCTCGGTCTGACGGCCGTCGCCGTGGCGGTGCTCGTCGCGCAGGTGCTCGCCACGGTGCTCGCCGCGGTGCTCGGACTCGGCACGACGGTCGTCGAGCGCGACGCGGTCCCCGACCTGGTGACGCGCATCGCGTGGAGCCACCCCGATGCCGACGGGCACGTCCGATCGCGTGCTCCGGGAGTCGTCGCCCCGGCCTGACCACCCATCGGTGGCCGGGCCCGTCGCGACCCCTGCTCTGCACCACCACCGATCGGAACCGTCATGGACCTGTCCACCCTGCCCCTCGTCGGCCCGCTGCTGCACGGCGGCGCGGACCTCGTCGCCGCCCTGACCGCGGCGCTCTCCCCCGTCGCCGGCTCGTTCGCCGCGGCGATCGCCGTCGTGCTGCTCACCCTCGCCGTCCGAGCCGTGCTCGTCCCGCTGTCCGTGCTGCAGGTCCGGGCGGAGCGCGACCGGCGTCGGCTCGCGCCGCAGCTCGCCGCGCTGCGGAAGCGCCACGGGAAGAACGCCGAGCAGCTGCAGCGCGCTGTCCAGCAGCTCTACACGAACGAGAAGGTCTCACCCCTCGCCGGCTGCCTGCCCGTCCTCGCGCAGGCTCCGGTGCTGTCCCTCGTCTACGCCCTGTTCACGCACGCGTCGATCGGCGGCACGGCCAACGCCCTGCTCGAGGCCACCCTGGTCGGCATCCCGCTCGGACACTCGCTGATCGTCACGCTGACGTCGCCGCTCTGGGTGCACGCCTGGGTCGTGGTGCTGTTGCTCGCCGTGCTCGCCGTCGTGGTGGAGCTCAGCCGTCGGGCGAACCTGCGCTGGAACCCGCTGCCCACGTCGGAGCCGGGCGCGCAGGTGCCCGGTGCCGCCGCCACCGCGGCGATCGGGCGGTTCGCACCGTTCATCACGGTCGTGTTCGCCGCGATCGCGCCGCTCGCCGCCGCGCTGTACGTCGTGACGAGCGCCGCGTGGACGGCAGGTGAGCGCGCGGTGTTGCGCCGGGCGATCCGGTAGCGCGGACGGGATCCGGTCAGCCGCCCTGGCCCTCCTGCTGCGGTCCCTGGTCGACCGGGTCGTACTCGGTACCGCGGCCTTGCTCCTCGTCGGCGGTCGGCACGTGGCGCTCCGTGCCGGTCCCGCCGGGGCTCGTCGCGACGTAGTCCGCCTCGCCCGACTGGGTGTCGTGGCTCAGCGGCTCGAGGGTCTCCGGGTCGGCGTCGTGCCGCGGTTCGGGTTCGGTGCTCATGGGTCACGCCTACTCCCCTCGTTCTGGGTGCGCGCCGCCGTCCGCGCAGTGCCACGATGAAGGGAGTCCACGCGACCGGCAGATCGGGAGTGCGCATGGCCCACGACGACGTGGCAGCGGAACGGGCACGGCTCGAGGCCGTCGCCTGGGGAGCGGGATCGAGCCCCGCCGACGCGGCGCGCGCCCGGATCGCGCTGCAGGACCTGGCGAGCGGGCGGCGGTCCGGTGGTCGGCGGGCGGTCGCGGGTGTCGCGTCCGCCTCGGGGTCGGGCGAGCGGTCGGGAGGCACGGCCCCCGCCAGCGCGCAGGTCGCGTCCCCCGAACGGTCGGCTCCACCGCCCGTGCCCGCGCCGGAGCGCTCGCCGGAGCGGTCGGCTCCGGAGCGCCCGACGGCTGCTGCCGAGCCGGAGTCGTCCCTGCGGACGCCGGCCGGACCGTGGGCGGCGACCGACGCCCGGGAACCCGAGCGTGTCGACGACGCGAGTGGTGACGGCGGGGGCGAGTCGGGCCTCCCGGTCGAACCGAAGCGACGGTCCGGGTGGCGCACGCTGCTCTGGACGGAACGGCCGCGCGTCTGGGTCGCGCTCGGCGCGGCGGCGGCGGTCGGGGTCGCGTTCGCTGCCGGCACCGTCGTCGGGCCCGTGCGTGGCGACGTGGCGGCGGCACCGAGCGTCACGCCCACGGCGGGCACGGTCACGCTCGAGCAGCTGCTCGACGTGCCGCAGACCTACGCCGACCAGCTGCCGGGGCCGGTGGAGGCGCCGGTGAGCCTGCACTCCACGCGGCTCGTGTTCACGAACCGGGCGCTCGACGGCAGCTCGTTCGACACGCCGTGGGCCGTGTGGGCCGGGATCGGCACCGACCGGTCGACGATCTGCCTCGTCGCGACGGCGAACCGGATCGAGTCGTCGACGGCGTGCTTCCCGCGCGAGGCGGCGCTGCACGGTTCGGTGTCGATGTCGGCGCAGTCGATGAGCGGGACGCTGACGATCGCGCTGCGCGGCGGCGGGGTGCAGGGGCGGGTGACGAACGAGAACTGAGCGGGCGCCGCTCCTCGTCGGTCCGAGTGTTGGAGCGCTCCGAGAATCTCGTCCGACCCCCTCGCGGGCTGCGGTCCATCGTGCAACACTGGATGAGCGCACTCGCCGTGGAGTCGTACCCACATCACCCACATCCACAGCGAGCGCGCCCCGCAGACCCTCCGGTCACCGTCGTTCCCCGAACGGCACCGTCGCGCGCTCGCCCGTGCCCCGGAGGAGGTCAGCAGCGTGTCCACCAACACCACCACCTCGGCCGTGTCGACGAACACGCGGCCGATCACCGTCACCACCCAGTCCATCGTCGGCATCGCCGTGCTCGGGCTGGCCACGTTCTTCGCCATCACCACCGAGCTCATGCCCGTCGGGTTGCTCGGCACGATGAGCGCCGACCTCGGCGTCTCCGAGGCCACCATGGGCATCGTCGTCACCGTGTACGCCGGGGCCGTGGCGCTCCTGGCGCTGCCGCTCACCGCCTTCACCGCGAAGCTCCCCCGCAAGGCCGTGCTCGTGTCGACGCTCGTCGGCTACACGGTCTCGAACCTCATGATCGCGTTCGCACCGTCCTTCGCCGTCGTCTGCGCCGGCCGAGTGGTCGGCGGCGTCGCGCACGCGTTGTTCTTCTCGGTCGCCTCGGCGTACGCCACCCGGATCGTGCCGCCGCGCCTGGCCGGTCGGGCGATCGCGTTCGTGTACTCGGGCAGCTCGCTCGGCTTCGTGCTCGGCGTGCCCGTCGCCACCTGGGTCGCGCAGCACATCGGCTGGCGTCCCGCCGTGTTCTCGATCGGTGTCGCCGCCGCCGTGCTCGCCGCCGTGGCACTGCTGTTCCTGCCCGCCGTCAGCGGTGCGTCCTCGCCGCACATCGGGTCCCCGAAGGCCTGGGCGCGCACCGGCCTGCTGTCCGTCGTGATCGCCGACCTGCTCCTGTTCGCCGGGCACTACGTCGTCTACACCTACGTCGGGCCCTACGCGATCGACGCCGGACTCGACGCCTCGATGGTGAGTGGTGCGCTGCTCGTGCTCGGCGGCACCGGGGTGATCGGCCTCTGGCTCGCGGGGATGTTCGTCGACCGGGCTCCCCGGCAGACCCTCATCGCCGCCGTCGCCGTGATGGCCGCCGCGTTCGCCGCGATGCCGTTCGTGCACGGCTCCCTCGTCGGCACGATGGTCGTCGCCGGCGTGTGGATGGCCGCCAACGGCACGACCGGCACGCTCTTCATGGCGGCGGCGATCCGCTCCGGGGGCGTCTCCCCCGACATCGCCGGTGCGCTCATCAACGGTGCGTCGAACATCGGCATCGCCGGCGGCGCGGCCATCGGCGGGCAGGCGCTCGGGATCGTCGGGCTGCAGTACCTGCCGTTCGCCGGGGGCGCCGTGCTGCTCGGGTCGCTCGGGGTCGTCGTCCTGGCGCGTCGGGGCTTCCCGGTGCACTCGGTCGGGCAGGAGCACCTGTCGACGTCGTCGATCGAGGCGATCACGTCCTCGCTCGCGGTGGTCACCACGTCGGTGCCCGTCGTCGGTCGGGCGATCCAGACACTGACGGGTTCGGTGGCGACGGTCACGGGGTCGCACCGCACGCACCGCACGCAGTAGCCCGGGCGCGGGGGCGGGCGCGTGCGCGTCGTCGTCGGGCGCGTACCCGTGCCCGTGCGGCGCCGAGGTTCCAAAATCTCGGCATCTCGACGGTCCTGGCGGCCATCCGTGGAACCTCGGCGGTGGGGCGGCGGCATGTCGTGGAACCTCGGCGGCGAGACCCGGGCGTGTCGTCGTCGCGGCGGAGGGCGGCGGCGTGTGGCGAGGGGCCGCGGCGACATGCCGTCCGCGCGGCGATGAGGTTCCACGAACTGCCGTTCGCGTTGCGTTGAGGTTCCACGAACTGCCGTTCGGGACACCGAGATGGGCAGATTTCGGAACCTCGGGGCGCGCACCGACGATGAAGGGCGGGCCGGCATCGCGCCGGGCCCGCCCTTCGTCGTGACCGATCAGTCCTGCAGGTGGCTCCGGCGACGGTTGCGCACCGCGCGGTAGGTCAGGAGCGCCGCACCGAGCAGCACGAGCACCCCGGCCGCGATGAGCCCCGGCTTCAGGTCGGCGCCCGTGTAGGCGAGGGGTCCACCGTCACCGACGTCACCCGAACCAGCGGCCGGCGCGTTGCCCGAGCCCCCGGCAGCGGGCACGGTCGGGACCGCCGTCGGCGAAGTGCTCGGAGCACTGGGCGACGGCGACGGCGCCGGGGTGACCGCGGCGTCGACCACGAAGGCCAGCGGCGTCGCAGCACCGTCCTCGGGCGTGACGACGGTCGCCGGGGTGGCGCCGTCGACGTCGACGGTGATCACGTACTCGGTCGTCGGCTGGAGGCCGGTCAGGTCGAAGACGCCGTCCTCGTCGGTCGAGACGGTGACGGCGTCGCCGGCGTCGTCCTCGGTCGGGGTGGCGACGACCTCGACGTCGGCGATCGGGTCACCGTTCGTGTCGACCACGGTGCCGGGCTGGTCGGTCGTGACGACCTCGGGCTCGGCGGCCGACGTGAACGGCAGGTCCGACCGCACGCTGGTGCCGGCCAGCGCCTCGATGCCGGTGTTCGCGGTGTCGCCGGTCGCACCCGCAGCGGGGACCACCGTGCGGACCGTGTAGGTGCCGGTCACCGTGGCGAAGACGTAGCGGCCGTCGGCGTCGGTGGTGTCCGAGCCGACCACGGCACCGTTCTCGTCGAGGAGTTCCACGACGACGCCGGCTGGGACGGGTGTCCCGTCGAGCGACACGACACCGGTCACGGTGGCGATCACGGCGGGCGGGGCGACGATCGGCTCGGGCTCGGCCGGTGCGGCACCGGCATCACCCGTGGTGATCGACACGGGCGGTTCGCCGGCCACCGAGACCTCCACAGCGGTGTCCGCGGGCAGGTCGGATGCGGTGTACACGCCGTCGCTGTTCGTCGTGGTCTCGATCGGGTCGCCCCCGGGGACGTCGATGACGACGGGCACGTTCGCCGCGGGGTGGTCGTCCTCGTCGGTCACCGTCCCGATGACCGCGACGGTCTCCGGCGGCGACGTGAACGCGAAGTCGGCGGTCCGGTCGGTCCCGACTCGGTCGCCGCTGATCGCCAGGTTGACCCCGGTCACGGAGGATGAGCCGACAGCTCCGGACGGCGCGGTGACCTCGACGCTGTAGTTCGCGATCACCGGCAACTGCGGGAACACGTAGTTGCCGTCGGCGTCGGTCGTCGTCGTGTACACGGTGCCGCGCGGCGCGGTCACGGTGACGGTGGCGCCGGGGATCGCCGCGCCGTCGAGCGTCGCGGTGCCGCTGATCGCCGCCGTGCGGTTGGCGAACCAGGTCTGGTAGACGGGGAACCCGCTGCGCTGTTGGTACGTGATCGTCAGGCTGGTCAGCGAGACGGTCGGGGTGAACCAGGCGGAGGCACCCGCGGTGTCCGACGCGGCGGCGTTGCCGGTCAGGGTGCGGGTCGCTTCGTCCCAGATCGGCTCGTCCTGACCGGTCGTGCCGTCCGGGTCGGGCGTGCACGACCAGCCGCCCGGCGACGGTGCGGCCGAGCACGAGTTGTAGGACCCCTCGTAGCCGAGCTGCTCCGCGGTCGCCGCGCCCCCACCGGCCACCGTGGCCGAGATCGTGGCCTGGTCGGCGTCGATGTCGCCCAGGACGAACGACCAGCTCTGTGCGCCGGGCGTCGCGCCGTCGAACGTGTAGGTGGTGGTCGACGCGCCGGCCGTGGTGGGCGAGTCGGCGAACGGCCGCTGGTTCATGTACGTCTGCGCCCGACTCGTGCCGTAGACCGCGCCCGACGGTGTCCCTGCCGACTGCCAGGTCGACGCGCCGCTGATGACCGTCGACTGCCACGAGTTCGAGGTGAACGTCGTGGCGGGGAACCCGGGCAACGTCATCGTGCCGGTGTACGCCTTCGACGCGCCGCTCAGCGTGAACGTGCCCCAGTTGCCCGCCGGTTCCGCCGAGGCGCTCGTCGCGCCGCCGATCGCGAGTCCTGCTCCGAGTGCGAGGGCGGTGAGCCCCGCCGTGACCGCGCGCCAGCGCCGCATGTGTACTCCCCTGGTGGTCGCGTCGGCCCTCCCGACGCCCGGCCAGGTTATCCACGGCCCCGTGCGCGTGTTCGGCCCGTCACCACATCGAGATCACCCGGAACGGGCGATCCCCTCAGCCGGCAGCAGCGGGCCCGGCGAGCAGCACGAGCAGCGCGTCCAGCGCAGCGACCTGACCGGCGACGAGCAGTTCCCGTGCCTCGTCGACCGGCACCCACCGCCCGTCGTCCACCTCCGGCACGTCGACGAACCGCCCCGAGCCGCGCGGCAGCTCGAGCCGGACGGTGTTGCTCCGCACCGCGGCGACGTCGAACCCCGGCGCCGAGGCCGAGAACACCCGCACGCGTTTGCCGGACGCCTGCCGGAACTCGCCTAGGTCCGCGACCGCGTCGGCGGTCACCGGTGCGGGGACGCCGATCTCCTCGCCGAACTCGCGCAGCGCCGTCGCGAGCGGGTCCTCCCCTGGTTCGACGAGCCCCTTCGGGATCGACCAGGCTCGCGGTCGGCTCCGCCAGAACGGCCCGCCCATGTGCGCGACGAACACCTCCGGCCCGGTCGGACCGGTCCGGTGCAGCAACAGTCCGGCGCTCACCACCACGCCTGCGACACTACGCGGCCTCGGACGGGAGGCCCGGCGAGCGTCCGTCACGCCGGTCACCAGCGCGCACGGCCGGTTCCACGGCCCCCGACCGGAGTACCGTGTGGCGCACGGAGCGCCAGGTGACGCCCCCGGAGGACCTGCGACGAAGGAGGCCGATCGGGATGGACGAGCGATGGACGACGGTGACGTTGGCCGCCGACGCGGCGATGCCCCACGACGAGGCGCTCCGGTGGATCGCCGCGCGGGTCGGCACGGGCATCGAACGGCTGCGGATCATCGGCGCCGACCACGCGCTGGAGGGCCGGACCCCGGTCGCCGACCAGCTCGCCGAGGCCGCGCGGACCGCGCTGCCCGGTGTGGCGGTCGAGGTGCACCGGCACGCCGGCCCGTTCGCGGCCGCGCTCGTCGAGGAGTCGGACGGCGGCGACCTGCTCGTGATCGGGAGCTTCCGCCACCGGCGCGGGTCGACGGCCGGCGGGGACCCGGCGCGGGTCGCCGAGCGTGCGGCCGTCCCGACGGTTGTCGTACCGGAGGGTCCGCACCCGATCGACGGCGACGTCGTGCTGGCGGTCGAGGACCCGATCGACGAGCGGGCGGTGTCCATCGCCGTCGACGAGGCCGTCCGGCGGAACCGCCGGCTGACGCTGCTGCGTGCGTGGGAGATGCCCGTGCTCACCCGGACGGGACTCACCGACTTCGCCGAGGACCCGCTCCGGTGGCGGACGCGCAACGCCGAGCTGCTGCAGCAGGTGACGTCCGTCCTGACGGCGCGGTACCCGTCACTCCGCCTCCGCCCGTTGCTGGTCGAGGGGCATCCGGGCCACGCGATCGCCTCGCACACCCGCCGGGCGTCGCTGGTGGTGCTCGGCCGCGGCCACGTGCGGGCGTTGTCGGGCTCGCTGCTCCACGACGTGGTGCGCGAGACGGCCGCCCCCGTCTGCGTCGTGCCACCGGCGGCGCACCCCGACGCGCGGGTCGCGTCAGTGGACGCGGCCGACGGTGCGCTCAGCCGGCGAGGGCGCGGATCGCGGCGGCCATCCGCGCGGTCAGGTACGTGACGCCGCGCTCGTTCGGGTGCAGGGCGCCCGCCTTCAGGTCGATCTTCCGCAGGTCACCGGAGCCGGTCAGGGTGACCCCGGCGACGTAGCGCTTCGACGCCGCGCACGGTGAGTGGTCCTGGGTGCTCGCGAAGACGTCGACGAACCGCACCCCGGCGGCGTCGGCAGCCGACCGGGAGACCTCGTTGAGCTCGTCCTGGACCCCGTGCAGGTACTCGACGTCGGTGTCCGTGAACGGGTAGGTGTCCGAGGGGAACGAACCCGCCAGGGTGCCGAGGTCGAGCGCGGATCGGAAGCAGCCCTTCGCGGGGGTGTCCTCGGCGTCGGGGAAGATCGCCGGGTACCCGAGGAACACGACGACGGCGTTCGGGGCGGCCCGCTGCACCGCGCCCAGGGTGTCCGCGATGCCGAGTGCCACGCGCGACTGGATCTTCACGGCGAGCTGGTCGACGCCGTCCCGCACCAGGGTGCTCTCGCACGAGGGAGCGTCGCGGCCCGAGAACACCGGGCCGTCCGCGGAGATCGCCAGGCAGGACGCGGCCGTGCCGAACAGGTCGGCGTCGTTGCCGCCGATCGTCAGGGTCACCAGCCGGGTGCGGTCGGACAACGCCTCGATCTGGGGTGGGACCCCGTTGAACTGGTGGCCCGTGGTGACGTCGTCGCTCGTGGCGCCGGCGCAGGTGACGTCGGTCAGGGCGAGCCCGAACTGCGCCGCGAGCCGGTGCGGGTAGTCGCGCGCCGACTGCACGCAGGCGGTGGTGGGCAGCCCGGTGCGGTCCCGCAGGCCGTACCCGGCCGAGTAGGAGTCGCCGAGCGCGACGTACTCGCTCCCAGGCGGGATCGCGTCGAGCGACTCGGCGGGGTCGCCGGTGACGGGGTACGGCGCCGGCACCGGCCACATCGGCGCCGCCGACGCCGACGGCACGCCGACGGACCCGCCGAGGCCCGTTGCCACGAGACAGACGGCGCCGACCACCGCCAGGGCGGCGCGCAGTGGTCGGCGGACGATGCGGAGCAGGTGCGGCCTCAGCGGCGTCCGAGGCGGCGCTCGCCGCCGCTGCCCGTGCGGTACTCGATGCCGTAGTGCTGGTACAGCTCGGGCTCGGTCGCGGCGTCGAGCTCGCCGTCGGTCGCGATGGACGGCGCGTCCTTCACGAGCTTCTTCGGGAAGGCGACACGCAGGTGCTTCGGCGCGACGGTCGCCCCGACGAGCGGGACGAACACGAGCTTGTGGAAGCCGACGAGCCCGGTCGTGAGCGCACCGAACGTCGGTTCGGACGTGGCGGTGTCGTAGTAGATGCTCTCGAGCGTCCCGACCTTGTCCTCGGCCTCGTCGACGACCGGCAGGCCGATCCAGTCACGGATGTTGGCGGCTTCGAACACGAAGGACTCCTTCCGAGTGCCCGGTGGGTCCGGGTGGCTCTCGGTCGACGCTACCGGTCGGTCGCCTGTGCGGTCACCGCGAGGACGCCGAGTCGGTCCACCGCGGCGAGCACGTCGTCCGCCCCGACCGCGAGGATGGCGGGGTCGGGGTCCTCGGCGAAGACGTCGCCGCGCCGGACCGAGGCGTCCGTCAGGACGATGTGCGGGCCGGATGCCGGGGGTCCCCATGCCTCCGGCGGCGCCGGCCCGAAGAGCACCACGGACGGCACGCCGTAGGCGGTCGCGAGGTGCGCGGCGCCGGTGTCGACGGTCACGACGACGCGTGCCGCGGCGACCACCCCCGCGAAGTCCTGCAGCTCCAGCGAGCCGGCCAGCACCGCCCCCGGCGCCAGGCCGGCCGCGTCCGCGACGGCACGGGCCCGGACGACGTCGTCCGCGCCTCCCGTCAGGACCACGTCGGCACCGCGGTCCCGCAGCCCACGCACCACGTCGGCGAAGCGGTCCGTCGGCCAGTGCCGCGCCCCGTGGAAGGCGCCCACGTGCACGACGGCGGCGTCGGCGACGACGAGCGGGGCCGCCGGACGGGCGAGGGACACGTCGTCGGCGTCGGCGGGCACGCCGTGCCAGGTGAGCAGGTCCGCCCAGCGGTCGCGCTCGTGCACGTCGGACCGCCACTCCGGGCCCTCGTAGCCGTGGGTGGGGTCCGCGTGCCCGATGACCCGGCGGGGCTGGAGGGCGGCGATCAGGTCGGACGACTCCGGACCGGCGCCGTGCAGGTTCACCGCGATGTCGACCGTGCCCGCGGGGACGGCGATCGGGTGGTCGAGGCCGTGCTGCGCCAGGTGGACGTCCACCGCCGGGACGAGTTCGACGACCGGAGCCAACCACGCGGTCGTCGCGAGGGTGATCCGGTGGTCGGGGAAGGCCCGTCGCAGGGCACGGAGCGCGGGGACGGCGACCAGGAGGTCGCCGAGCTTGATGGCGCGGAGGACGACGAGCTCGGGGCGTCCGTCGGCGTCGGGGAGTGTCTCGAGGGCGGTCACGACCGCGACGGTATGCGATGTGTGCTGGTCGCGTCGGCAGCGAACGCGTTCCCCGGCTGTTCCTGGGGCGGCGCCCGGCGGCTCACCGGTACTCCGGGTGCATGTCCCTCGCACCGGACCGCGTGATCCGCGGCCTGCTCTTCGACCGCGACGACACCCTCGTCGTGGACGTCCCCTACAACGCCGACCCGCACCTGGTGGTCCCCGTCCCCGGCGCTCGTCGAGCCGTGGAGCGGGCCCGTGCGGCGGGACTGCTGCTCGGCGTGGTCACGAACCAGTCCGCGATCGCAAAGGGCCTCGCGACGCGTGCGGAGGTGGACGCGACGAACGACCGGGTCGACGAGCTCGTCGGACCGTTCGACGTCTGGTGCGTCTGCCCGCACGACGCCGCCGACGACTGCGCCTGCCGGAAGCCGCGCCCGGGCATGGTGCTCGACGCGGCCGAGCGACTCGGCGTCCCCCCGGAGGCGCTCGTGGTGGTCGGCGACATCGGCGCCGACGTGCTGGCGGCGCGGGCCGCCGGGGCGCAGGGCGTGCTCGTGCCGACGCCGCGCACGCGCGCCGAGGAGGTCGACGCCGCCGACACGGTCGTGCGGACCCTCGCCGAGGCCGTCGATCTCGTGATCGCGGCGGCCGAGCCCTCGCTCGTCGAGCGGGACCGGGCGTGAGCCGTCCCCGCGTCCTCGTGGCGCGCCTCGACTCGTTCGGCGACGTCCTGGTCGCCGGCCCCGCCGTCCGTGCCGTCGCCGCCGGGGCGTCGCACGTCACGATGCTGTGCGGGCCGCAGGGCGCGCCGGCGGCCGACCTGCTGCCCGGCGTCGACCGGGTCCGGGTGTGGGCCGCGCCGTGGGTCACCGAGACCGCGCGGTCGATCGACGACACCGTGCTCGACGAGTTCCGTCGGCTCGTCGCCGAGGAACGCCCCGACGAAGCGGTCGTCCTCACCTCGTTCCACCAGTCGCCGTTGCCGCTGGCGCTGCTCCTGCGTCTCGCCGGGGTCCACCGCGTGTCCGGGGCGTCGGTCGACCATCCCGGCGCACTGCTCGACGTGCGGCTCCGGCCCGGCGAGGACCTGCCCGAGGACCTCCCCGAGCCGGAGCGTGCGCTGCGGATCGCCGCTGCGGCCGGGTTCCGGCTGCCGCCGGAGGACGACGGGAGGCTCGTGGTCCGCCACGACGCCGTCGCACCACCGTCCGTGGCCGGGCTGGAGCGGTACGTGGTCGTCCACCCCGGTGCGAGCGTGCCGGCCCGGTCGTGGCCGGAATCGCACCACCGGGAGCTCGTCGCCGCCTACGCCGAGCGCGGGGTGCCCGTCGTCGTGACCGGCTCCCCCGGCGAACGCGACCTCACCGCCGCCGTCGCCGGCGACACCGCCGTCGACCTCGGCGGCCGGACCACGCCGGCCGAGCTCGCCGCCGTCCTGGCCGGCGCCGAGGTCGTCGTCGTCGGCAACACCGGCCCGGCGCACCTCGCCGCTGCGGTCGGCGTACCGATCGTCAGCCTGTTCTCGCCGGTCGTCCCCGCGGTCAAGTGGGCGCCGTACGCGCCGCTGGTCGAACTCCTCGGGGACCAGGCCGCACCGTGCCGTCTCAGCCGGGCGCGGGAGTGCCCCGTCGCGGGGCACCCGTGCCTGTCCACGGTGCGCATCGAGGACGTCCTCGCAGCCCACGGTCGGCTGCTCGACCGCGCTTCGCGGATGGAACCGAGAAGTCTGCGGAGCGCCCCAGAAGGCGCTGCGTAGCGTCCGCCACTGCTTCTCCTTCTCCTCCTGCCCGACCCACCCGAAAGGCTCCGCATGCGCATCCTCGTGTGGCACGTGCACGGTGGCTGGATGGACGCGTTCGTCCGCGGCCCGCACGAGTACCTGATCCCGACCACGCCGGCGCGCGACGCCTGGGGCCTCGGCCGCGGTGGCCGTGCTTGGCCGGCGTCCGCGATCGAGATCGACCCCGCCGACGTCGCCGACGCCGACGTGGACGTCGTCGTCCTGCAGCGCACCGAAGAACTCGACGCGGCCAAGCGCCTGCTCGGCGGTCGCGACGTGCCGATCGTCTTCGTCGAGCACAACGCCCCCCGGGTCGACGTGCCGAACAGCCTGCACCCGTTCCGCGACCGCGACGACCTGACCATCGCGCACGTCACGCACTGGAACGCGCTGATGTGGGACTGCGGGACCACGCGCACCACCGTCGTCGAGCACGGTGTCGTCGACCCCGGGCCGCTCTACACCGGCTCACTCGAACGCCTCGGCGTCGTCATCAACGAGCCCGTCCGCCGGAACCGCGTCGTCGGCACCGACCTGCTCCCGCGGTTCGCGGCCGTGGCGCCCGTCGACGTCTGGGGCATGGGCACCGAACGACTGCCGGAACTCGGCTTCGGCGACCGCGTGGTCGCGCAGGGCGACGTCCAGGCCGACCCGATGCACGCCGCACTCGCCGAACGGCGGGCCTACGTCCACCCGAACCGGTGGACCTCGCTCGGGCTGTCGCTCCTCGAGGCGATGCACCTGGCCATGCCCGTACTGGTGCTGGCCTCGACCGATGCGCCCCGCACGGTCCCGGGCGAGGCCGGTGCGATCGCGACCGACGTCGAGGAGCTGGTGCGCGCCTCCCGGATCCTCATCGAAGACCCCGACGAGGCACGCCGACGGGGCGCCGTGGCCCGCGAGGCCGTGCTCGCGCGACACGCGCTCGGCCGCTTCACCGCCGACTGGGACGAGCTGCTCGACGACGCCGTGACCCGTGGCACCGGACGCAACCGGGTGGCCGCGGCCGCCCTCGAGGGGAGCCCCCGATGAAGATCGCGATGGTGTCCGAGCACGCGAGTCCGCTCGCCGTGCTCGGCGGTGTCGACGCCGGTGGACAGAACGTCCACGTGGCCGAACTGTCCGGAGCGCTCGCCGACCGCGGGCACCAGGTGACCGTCTACACGCGGCGGGACGACGCGACGCAGCCCGTCCGCGTCCCGCTGCGTCCCGGCGTCGAGGTCGTGCACGTCGACGCCGGACCCGCGCGGCACGTGTCGAAGGACGAGCTGTTCCCGTTCATGGGGACGTTCGCGTCGGTGCTCGCCGCGGAGTGGTTCGTGGACCGGCCCGACGTCGTGCACGCCCACTTCTGGATGTCCGGGCACGCGGCGCTCGACGCCGTCGCACAGGTGCAGGCGCGGACCGGTGGCACCCGCATCCCCGTCGCGCAGACGTTCCACGCGCTCGGCGTCGTGAAGCGTCGACACCAGGGGTCGGCCGACACGAGTCCCGCGGAGCGCGAGTGGCTCGAACCGGCCGTCGGGCGGAGTGCCGACCAGGTGGTCGCGACGTGCTCCGACGAGGCCTTCGAACTCAAGGCACTCGGAGTCCCCCTGCAGCGCATCTCCGTCGTGCCGTGCGGCGTCGACGTGTCGCTGTTCCGTCCGGACGGGCCCGTCGAGGAGCGCGGCCGTGCACAGCGGGTCCTCACCGCGTCGCGCCTGGTGCGGCGCAAGGGCGTCGGTACGACGATCGCCGCGCTCGCCGCCCTGGTCGCCCAGGGTCGCGACGTCGAACTCGTCGTCGTCGGCGGTGCCGGCGTCGCCGGGGCCGACCTGGTGGACGACCCCGAGTACCAGCGGCTCGACGCCCTCGCCCGGACGCTCGGGGTCCGTGACCACGTGTCCTTCCGCGGCCAGCTGGGGCAGCACGAGATGCCGGCCGTCTACCGGAGTGCCGAGGTCGTGGTCTGCGCACCCTGGTACGAGCCCTTCGGCATCGTGCCCCTCGAGGCGATGGCCTGCGGACGACCCGTCGTCGCGTCGAGCGTCGGCGGGCTCATCGACACCGTCGTCGAGGACGGCACGGGGCTGCACGTCCCGCCGCGCGACGAGGCCGAGGTCGCTGCCGCCGTCGGCGCCCTGCTCGACGACCCCGACCGCCGCGAGGCGCTCGGCCGGGCCGGCCGCGCACGCGCCGAGTCCCGGTACACGTGGCAGAAGGTCGCCGCGGACAGCGAGCGCGTCTACGAGCGGCTCCTGGCCGGTGCGGTCGCCGTGGCCGCACCGACCGCACCCGCGGGCGCACCGCAGCGCACCGCCACCCACGCCGGACGGGTCACCCGTGCCGCACAGCCGACCGAGAGGACCGCCCGATGACCATCGACCAGCAGCCCGGGATCGACGAGCACACGACCGCGAGTGCACGCATCGTGCTCGACCACGTCGCGGCCTCGGTCCCCGTGATCGCGTCGCTCGTCGACCACCACGACCACATCGCCGCCTGGGCCGACGACATCGCCGGCCGGCTCGTCGCGGGCCGACGGCTGCTCGCCGCCGGCAACGGCGGATCCGCCGCCGAGGCGCAGCACCTGACCTCGGAGCTCACCGGTCGGTTCGACGGCGACCGCCCCGCCTACTCGGCGATCTCGCTGCACGCGGAGACCTCGGCGGTCACGGCCATCGGCAACGACTACGGGTTCGACCAGGTGTTCGCCCGCCAGGTGTCGGCGCACGCCCGGGTCGGCGACGTCGTCGTGCTGCTGTCGACCAGCGGCAAGAGCCCGAACCTGCTCCGCGCCGCCGAGGCCGCCCGCGCCGTCGGTGCACGCGCGATCGCACTGACCGGACCGCGACCGAACCCGCTGGCCGACGCGGTGGACGACGCGATCTGCATCGAGGGCCCGTCCGCCAACGTGCAGGAGGCGCAGCTCGTCCTCGTGCACGCCCTGTGCCGGGCGATGGAGCCCGCACTGCACCGTGGAGGACGACGATGACGACACAGCCGCAGCCGCAGTCGTCGGCACCCCACCGCACCGCCGGTCGTCGCCTGCGGATCGCCGTCGTGGGCGACACGCTGCTCGACGTCGACGTGGCCGGTACGAGCGAACGGCTCAGCCCGGACGCGCCCGTACCCGTCGTCGACGTCACCACCGACGACCGCCGAGCGGGTGGTGCCGGACTCGTCGCCACGATGCTCGCGCGCGACGGGCACGACGTCACCCTGGTCACCGTCCTGAGCGAGGACGCCCGCGCGCAGGAGATCCGCGACCTGCTCCCCGACGTCACCGTCGTCGCCGGCCCGTCCGGCGCACCGACACCGGTGAAGACCCGGGTGCGCGTCGTCGACCACGCCCTGGTCCGGATCGACGAGGGCTGCGCGACCCCGCCCGTCCCCGAGGCGACCGACGCCATGACCGCCGCCCTCGACGACGTCGACGCGGTCGTCGTCGCCGACTACGGCCGCGGGGTCGCCGCCGTCCCGGCCCTCCGGGACGCCCTCGCACGGGTCGCCGAGCGCACGCCCGTGGTGTGGGACCCGCACCCGAAGGGCGCCGCACCGGTCGCCGGGATCACCGTGGCCACCCCGAACGCCGCCGAGGCACGACGCTTCACCGAGGTCGAGGGGCACGGTGTGCCCTTCGCCACGGTCGCTGCAGCCCGGCTCGTCGAGCAGTGGCAGGTCGGCGCGGTCGCGGTGACGATGGGCGACCGCGGGGCACTCCTCGCCGATGCCGAGGGCGACAGCCGCTTCGTCCCGGCGCCCTACGTCAGCGCCGGCGACCCCTGCGGTGCCGGCGACCGACTCGCCGCCGGGGTCGCCGTCGCGCTGGCCGGTGGCGCGGACGTCCCCGATGCCGTCTCCGCCGGTGTGGTCGCCGCGTCCGATTACCTCGCGGAGGGCGGCGTCGCGGCGCTCTTCGCCGACGTCGGCGCGGCTCCGCTCCCGGTGCCCGGCGCCGACCGCGACGCCCTGCGCACCGTGCACGACGTCCGCAGTGCCGGCGGCACCGTCGTCGCGACGGGCGGCTGCTTCGACCTGCTG
Organism: Curtobacterium sp. PvP017; assembly: GCF_054060195.1. NCBI lineage: Bacteria > Bacillati > Actinomycetota > Actinomycetes > Micrococcales > Microbacteriaceae > Curtobacterium > Curtobacterium sp. PvP017. The sequence continues at coordinate 272,483 of NZ_JBSSCY010000003.1, read as the reverse complement.
CACGCCGGCCACGCGCGCACGCTGTCCGCGGCTCGGGCGCTCGGCGACTGCCTGGTCGTGTGCCTCAACTCGGACAGTTCCGTCCGGGCGCTCAAGGGACCCGACCGGCCGATCATGACGCAGGACGACCGGGTCGAACTGCTGCTCGCCCTGGACTGCGTCGACGCCGTCGTCGTGTTCGACGAGCACACCCCCGACGAAGCCCTGCGCCGCTTCCGGCCGGACGTCTGGGCGAAGGGCGGCGACTACACCGCGAGCGAACTGCCCGAGGCCGAGACGCTCGCCGAGTGGGGCGGACGCGTCGTCACCGTCCCGTTCCACCCCGGCCGCTCGACGACCCGGCTCGCCGCGGCCCTCGAACACGTCGGCTGAGGCCGACACGATCCACGCCCCTACGGAAGGAAGTCCATGCCCGTCCCCACCACCCCCATCGGCCGCGTCCTCGTCACCGGCGGTGCCTCCGGTCTCGGCGCGGCGGTCGTCGCCGCGGTCACCGAGGCCGGCGGCACCCCGATCGTCCTCGACCTGCGCGTCGACGCGGTGCCCGAGGGCGTCGACGCCGTGGCCGTCGACGTGTCGGACACCGACGCGGTCGAGCAGGCGGTCCGTCAGGCCGCCGAGCGCCACGACGGACTCGACGCCGTCGTCACCGCCGCGGGGATCGACACGCCGGCACCGATCGACGCGATCTCGTCGGGCAACTGGGAGAAGATCGTCGCCGTCAACCTGATCGGCACCGCCTCGGTGGTCCGGGCAGCTCTCCCCGCGCTCGAGGCGACCCACGGTCGGGTCGTGACGATCTCGTCGTCGCTGGCCCTGCGCGGCGTCGGCGACGGCACCGCGTACTCGGCGTCGAAGTTCGGCGTCCGCGGGTTCTCGCAGGCCCTGGCGGCCGAGACCGCCGGCCGCATCGGCGTCACGAACGTGATCCCGGCCGGCATGCGGACGAACTTCTTCGCCGACCGCACCGAGCAGTACAAGCCCGGGCCGGACGCGCAGCTCATCGAGCCGGAGTACGTCGCGAACTCGATCATCTTCGCGTTGTCGCAGCCGGCCGGCTGCGAGATCCGCGAGCTGTCGATCATGCCCGCGACGGAGCCCAGCTGGCCGTAGGGCCGGTGGCCCCGTCCACCTCGCGAAAGCGACAGATCCCTGCGGAACGTTCGCGGGGATCTGTCGCTTTCGCGGACGCCGGACGGGAGGCGCGGTGCCGGTGGTGCGCCGGGCCTCCCGTCCGTCCGTCCCGTGACGTTGCCTGCACGGTGCGGCTTGCGTCGTCCGGTGCCGGGTTGACGGCGTGGTGCGCGCTTGCAGCGCCGCACGGTGCGGCCAACCGCGCACGGGGTGGCGACGTGCGCACGGTGCGATCAGACGGTGCGGAGCAGGTCGGCCACGTCGTCGAGGACCAGCTGTGGGTCGACCTCGTCGACGTAGGACGGGTCGTGCGCGCAGCGCTCGGCCGTCCACCCCACCTGCGTGACGTCGACCCCGCAGACCGGGCAGCGGGTCACGTACGACAGGTGCACGCGGTGGCGCCCGCGGTCGAACGGTCCGGCGTTGACGACGTTGCCGAACCAGAACACGCCGACGGTGGGCGTCCCGACGGCGACCGCCAGGTGCCGCGGCCCCGAGTCGTCGCCGACCATGACGTCGGCGGCGGCGAGCACGGCCGGCAGCCCGCCGAGCGGCACGGTACCGGTCAGGTCGTGCACCCGGTCGGTGAGGTGGGCGGGCAGCGCGTCGACGATGGCCGTCGCCGCCGGCACGTCGGAGGCGTCGCCGACGAGCACGACGTCGTCGCCGGCCTCGAGACGGGCGCAGGCGACGGCGGCGAACCGGTCCGGGCTCCAGCGCCGACGCGGATCGGTCGCGCCGGGGTGGATCGCGACGAGTCGCGCGCCGCCCCCGGTGACGCCCAACCGCTCACGGACCGCTGCCCGCTCGTGGTCGGCGACGCGCACCCGGGGGTCGAGCGTCACGGGCACCGCCCCGGCGAGGGACACGACCTCGAGGGCACGGAGCACCTCGTGCTGGTAGTAGACGTAGCGGACCCAGCGCTCGAGGACCTCGGCGTCCTCGGTCGCGGTGCCGACGGTGTGCCGGGCGCCGAGCCGGAGCAGGAACGGGTTCGAGTTGCGGCCGCCACCGTGCAGCTGCACCGCGAGGTCGAACCGGCCGTGCAGGCGCGCGACGAAGTCCTCGGCGTCGGGCGCCCCGTCGCCGGAGTCGCGGACGCCCGGCGCGATCGGTAGTTCCTCGAAGGCGTGGACGGCGTCGGTCCGCCCACGGAGGACCGTTGCAGCGGCGGGTGTGCCGAGCAGGGTGATGCGCGCGTCCGGGTAGGCCGCCGCGAGTGCCTCGAGCGCGGGCACGGCGAACATCAGGTCGCCGAGACCCCCACCGCGGAGCACCGCGATCTCCGTCACGCCGTCGAACCGTTCTCCGCCCACACCGATCTGCTGCACGACTCCCGTCTACCGGTCGGACGCCGGTGGCACGTCCAGCACCGGGCTGCGGACGGCCGTCGATGGACACGAAGCGCGATGCCGAGACCGCACACAGAGGAGTCCGAGCAGCGTCTGACTCCCGCCCGTCTCCGGAAGGACACCATGACGATCGCACCCGCTGCTGCCGACGCCACCACGGACCTGGTGGTGACCGACCCCGTCGACGGGACGGTCGCGTCGACCGTGCCCCGTGCCTCCGAGCCGGAGGTCCGCGACGCCGTCGCCCGTGCCCGGGCCGCGGGCGGCCCGTGGGCGCGCACCGCCCCGGCCGAGCGCGGCGCGCTCCTGCGCGCGGCGGCCGAGCACGTGCGTGCGCACGCGCACGAGCTCGCCGACCTGAACACCCGCGAGACCGGCAAGGTGCCGGGTGATGCACTCGGCGGGGTCGAGGCGGGCGTCGGCACCCTGGTGCAGTACGCCGAACTCGGACCGGTGCACCGCGGCGAGGCCCTGCGCGGCCAGTTCGGTGCCGCCGACTGGGCGGTCCCGCACCCCCGTGGCGTAGTGCTCGCCCTGACGCCGTGGAACGACCCCGTCGCCGTGGCGTGCGGCATCCTCGGCGCAGCGATCGTGACGGGCAACACCGTGGTGCACAAGGGCAGCGAGCGCTCCCCCGCGACCATCGCCCGCCTGAACGCCCTGCTCGCCGAGGTCCTGCCCGACGGCGTGCTCGTCGGCGTCGACGGGGACGGCTCCACGGGCGAGCTGCTGCTCGCCCAGGACGGCATCGACGTGTACGCGCACGTCGGGTCCACCGCGACCGGAGACCGACTGTCCGAGGTCGCCGTCGCGACCCGTGCCCATGTGGTCCGCGAGAACGGCGGGAACGACGCGGTCGTCGTCGACGCCGACGTCGACCCGGAGTGGGCCGCCGCCCAGGTGGCGCTCGGCGCGTTCGCGAACACCGGTCAGATCTGCACCAGCGTCGAGCGCGTGTACGTGCACCGCGACGTCGCCGAGCCCTTCGTCGCCGCGCTGGTGGCCGAGGCGGAGCGTCGCACGGCCGCACCCGCGGACACCTACGGTCCGCTCGTCGACGAGCGGCTCCGCAGCACCGTGCAGTCCCACGTCGACGACGCCGTGCAGCGCGGCGCGACGGCTCGGACCGGTGGGGTCACCCCGGACGGTGTCGGGACGTTCTACCCGGCGACCGTGCTCACCGGCTGCACCGACGAGATGCTCGTGATGACCGAGGAGACCTTCGGCCCGATCGCGCCGGTCCGCGTCGTCGACGACTTCGACGAGGGAGTCCGGCTCGCCGCCACCGACCGCTACGGCCTCGCCGCGACCGTCCTGACGAACGACACCGGCCACGCCCTGCGCGCCGCAGCCGAGCTGCCGGTCGGCACCGTGAAGGTCAACGCGGTGTTCGGCGGCGCACCGGGCGGCAGCGCCCAGCCGCGCGGCGCGTCCGGAGCGGGCTTCGGGTACGGCCCGCACCTGCTCGACGAGCTGACCACCACCACGGTCGTGCACCTCGAACCCGCACCCGCACGCACCACCGGCGGCACGAAGTGAGCGTCGACGTCCGGCTCGTCCGCGACCTGGTCGCCACGATCGACGACCGCGAACCGCTCGTCGTCGTGATCGGCGACTGCATCCTCGACCGGTGGACCGTGGGCGAGGCCGAGCGGGTCTCGCGCGAGGCACCGGCGCCCGTCGTCCGGGTCACCGAGACCATCGCGGTGCCCGGTGGCGCCGCGAACACCGCGGTGAACGCCCGCGCCCTCGGTGCCCGTGTCCGGATGGTGGGACTCATCGGCGACGACGAGGCCGGCGACGTCCTGCGCGAACGGCTCGAGACCGCCGGTGTCGACACCTCGTTCCTGGTCGAGATCACCGGGGCGCGCACCACCACGAAGTCCCGCGTGGTCGGCGGCGACCGGGTCGTGGTCCGGGTCGACGACCTGGCCGGCACCCCGTCCGCCGAGCACAACGAACGGTTGGCGCGCGCCGTCGCCCGCGCGATCCGGTGCGCCGACGCCGCGGTCGTCTGCGACTACGGGCTCGGTGTCCGGGCCGAGGACGTCGTGCCGGTGCTGGACCGTGACCGCCCCGGCGCGATCGTCGTCGATGCGCACGACCTCCCCCGCTGGGCGTCGTTGCGACCCGACCTCGTCACGCCCAACGCCGGCGAGGCCGCAGCGCTGCTCGGCCGTGACCTCGGGACCGGTGCCGATCGGGTGGCCGCGGTCATGGACGCCCGGGCCGACGTCCTCGCCCGCACCGGTGCCCGCGCAGCCGTCGTCACGCTCGACCGCGACGGTACCGTGCTGCTCGAGCGCGACTCGGACGAGGGCTACCGCACCCGTGCGGTCCCGGCGTCGGAACAGCAGGCCTCCGGAGCCGGCGACACGTTCTGCGCCGCCGCGTCGGTGGCACTCGCCGTCGACGCGTCCGTCCGCGACGCGGTGTCGGTGGCGCAGGCCGCCGCCGACGTCGTCGTCCGTGAAGCCGGCACGTCGGTGTGCAGCGCCGCCGCCCTGCTCGCCTCGGTGACCGCCCCGGCAGCCACCGTCGTCGACCACGACGAGCTCGCGGTCGCGGTCGAACGAGCGCGCCAGGACGGGCGCCGGGTGGTGTTCACGAACGGCTGCTTCGACGTCGTGCACCGTGGGCACACGACGTACCTGCGCCAGGCGCGTGACCTCGGCGACCTGCTCGTCGTGGCGCTGAACGACGACGACTCGGTGCGACGGCTGAAGGGCCCGGAGCGACCGATCAACCCGGCCGAGGACCGTGCCGGGGTGCTCGCCGCCCTCGCCTGCGTCGACCTGGTCACGGTGTTCGCGACGGACACCCCGATCCCGCTCATCGAACGGCTGCGACCCGAGGTCTACGTCAAGGGCGGGGACTACTCGCCGGAGATGCTCCGCGAGACCGCGGTCGTCCGCGGGTACGGCGGCGAGGTCGTCATGGTCGACTACGTCCCCGAGCACTCCACGACGGCCGTGGTCCGGCGCATCCGCGAAGCCGCGGCGGCGTCGGCCGGGTCCGCGGTGCCGGCCGCCGCGACCACCGCGACCGCGCCCGCAGCCGCGACCGACCCCGAGGGGACCACCGACGGAAAGGTCATACCGCGGTAGGGGGTCGTCGAGACCCCGGCGGGATGGCAGCGCTCGCGGCGCTCCGTAGCGTCGAACCCCTCGACGAGGTCCGTCGGTGGAGGGAGCGTCGCCGTGTTCGACCAGATCACCCCGTTCGTCGTCGAGTTGGCCGCGAGTCCGCTCGTCTACGTCGTGCTCGTCGCCCTGTGCTTCGTCGACGGCTTCTTCCCGCCGGTCCCGAGCGAGTCGGCCCTGGTCGCCGTCGCCGCCATCGCCGCCACGTCCGGCAAGCCCGTCCTGGCCGGGGTCCTGGTGGCCGCCGCGGTGGGGGCGATCGCGGGTGACTCGGTGGCGTACTGGATCGGCCGCCGGATCGGACTCGCCCGCCTGGCGCAGTCCCGACGGCCGAGGATCGCTGCGGCGTTCGCCTTCGCCGAGCGGCAGATGCAGCGCCGGTCCGCGAGCCTGATCCTGGTCGGCCGCTACATCCCGGTCGGCCGTGTCGCGGTGAACACGACCGCCGGGGCGACCCGGCTGCCCTACCGTCGCTTCCCCGCCATCAGTGCGATCGCCGGGACGGCGTGGTCTGCGACCTCGGTCGGGATCGCCCTGGCCGCGTCGCAGGTGCTGCACGAGCCGCTCGTCGCCGCCCTCGTGTCGATGGTGGTCGCGGGCGGCCTCGGCATCGCGGTCGACCGGGTCATCGGTAGCATCAGCCGCAGGCGCGACGCCCATGCCGCCCGAGCGGCCGCCGCGACCGTCCCCACGACCGGCGTGCCCACGGCCGGGGCGCCCGCGACCGACGTCCCCACCGCGAGCATCACACCCGTCGCGCACGCCCCGTCCGCCACACCCCGCATCGTCCCCACCGGAGAGATCGTCCGACCGTGACCACCGCCCTGCTCCGCCCGCGACCGACCTGGCTGCCGCTGGCGACCCGGATCGCACTCGTGGTCTCGGTGGTGTCCCTGTTCAGCGTCGCCGCCCCGGTGACCTCGGTCCACTACGCCGTCGCCGTCCCACTCTCCCTGCTCGTGTCGGCGGTGCTCGCGGTCAGCATCGGCATCGCCCCGTTCGTCCCCCGCACCGCCGCCGCGGTCCACCTGGTCGGACTCGTCGCGCTCGGCCTGCTCACTGCCCCGGTCGAGACGAGCCCGTGGCCGATCCCGGTCACCGGCATCATCGGCCTGAGCGTCCTGCTCGTCGTGCTCGGGGTCCGCTCGACCTGGCGGCTGACCGCGATCGTGTGGGCCGTCGCCGCCGTGCTCCCCCTGCTGCTCGTCGCCGTGACGCCGGGCCGCTGGGATCAGCCCGCCGTGTGGGCGACGAGCTTCGTCGTGTCGGCCGGCGACACGCTCCTGGTCGCCGCGGCCGCCGTCGTCATCGGGCAGCGCCGCAGCATCCGCCAGGAGCTCGTCGCCGCCCGCCGCGACGCCGAGCTCGAGCAAGCCCGGCGCCGCACCGTCGAGGAGCGCTCCCGGATTGCCCGCGAGCTGCACGACGTCGTCGCGCACAGCATGTCCGTCGTGCACATGCAGGCGGAGTCGGCCCCGTACCGGGTGGCCGACCTGCCGCAGGAGGCCCGCGCCGAGTTCGCCGCGATCGCCGAGACCTCGCGCACGGCGCTGCGCGAGATGCGCCAGCTGCTCGGCACCCTGCGCGGGGACACCGCCGCCGAGCGCGCGCCGCAGCCGGACCTCACCGACCTGCCCGCGCTCGTGCAGGCCACGCGCGCCGCCGGCATCCCGGTGGAGCTCGACATCGACATCGACGTCGCCGACGACGTCGACCGGCTCGCACAGCTCACGGTCTACCGGGTCGTGCAGGAGGCGCTCGGCAACGTCGCCCGGCACGCGCCCGGCGCGTCGACCGTCGTGACGGTCAGGAGGCTCGACACGCGTCTCCGGGTCGAGGTCGCCAACACCGCTCCACCAGCGGGCACCGTGCCGGCCGCACCACCCGACGACGGTGGCTTCGGCCTCGCCGGGATGCGCGAGCGGGTGTCCGCGCTCGACGGCACGATCGACCACGGCCCCGTGGCGGACGGCGGCTTCACGGTCGTGGTGACCCTGCCCGTCCTCGTGCCGGCAGCCGACGGGGGAAGCCGATGACGCGGGTGATGGTGGTGGACGACCAGCAGATGTTCCGCATGGGACTGCGGGCGATCCTCCAGGCCCAGGACGACGTGGAGGTCGTGGGCGAGGCCGCGAACGGTGCCGAAGCGGTGGTCGCGGCGATCCGGCTGCAGCCGGACGTGATCCTGATGGACGTCCGGATGCCGGAACTCGACGGGATCGAGGCGACCCGACGGATCACGGCGGCGCCGACGGACCGACCGGTCCGCGTGGTCATGCTGACGACGTTCGACGTCGACGACTACGTGTTCGACGCCCTGCGGGCCGGGGCGAGCGGCTTCCTGCTCAAGGACGCGAGCGCCGACGAGCTCGTCGCGGCGGTGCGCACGGTGGCCGCGGGCGAGGCGCTGCTCGCTCCGCGCGTGACCCGGCACCTGGTCGAGGCGTTCGTCGCCGGACCGGTCACCGCCGCTCCGCGCACCGAGGTGCTCGACGTCCTGACCGACCGGGAGCGCGACGTGTTCCTGCTCATGGCGCGCGGGCGGTCGAACGGCGAGATCGCGGGCGACCTGTTCATCGCGGAGCAGACCGTCAAGACCCACGTGGGGCGGGTGCTGGCGAAGTTGCAGTTGCGCGACCGGGTGCACGCCGTGGTGCTGGCGTACGAGGCCGGCCTGGTCCGCCCGCTGGGCTGACGCGCCGCTCACGTCCCCCGAGGTTCCGAAATCTGCACATCTCCCGCGCCGAAACGTCGGTCCGTGGAACCTCGGCGTCGCGCCAGCGGCGTGGCGCGCGATCTCGTCGGTGTCGCACGGCCGGGCACGAGTGCAGGTCACGCGCGGGTACTTGCGCGCGCAACCAGCGACATCGCCGATGTCGTACGACATCGAGTACGTCGCAACTGCGCGCCCGCAACGGTTGCACACGCGGAGCGGCGACAAGGTCGTTGTCGAACGACATCGAGAGTGTCGCACTGGGTCCACGCGGGTCGCGGTGGGCAGACGGGGCCGCAGACGGACGGGAGGCCCGGTGCCAGCTGGCACCGGGCCTCCCGTCCGTGGGTGGTCGCGACTCAGGCGGCGAGGTGCGCCTGCAGGAACCAACGTTCCTTCGTCAGACCGCGCTCGATCTCGATGACGACGTCCTGGCTGTTGAGGTCGACCTCGTCGAGGCCCTCGACGGCGCGACGGACCTGGAGCAGGGCCGCGTCGATCTGGGCGATGACCTCGGTGATGGTGACGTCGGAGTTCTGGAAGCCCTGCGACAGCGGCGGCAGCGTCGTGTTGGCGGCGACGGTCGCGATGCGCGAGTCGACCGGCAGGCCGAGGGCGACGATGCGCTCCGCGGCGGTGTCGGCGTAGGCCTGGGCGTGCTCGACGATGTCGTCGAGGAGCTCGTGCACGCCGACGAAGTTGCGGCCGCGGACGTGCCAGTGCGCCTGCTTGCCGTTGACGACGAGTGCCTCGAGGTCGATCACGACGGGGGCGAGGAACTGTGCCACTCCGGCGGCGAGCTCCGGCGTCGTCGAGAACGGGGACGTGGTGGTCGTGGTGCTGGTGGTGGTCGTGGTCATGTCTGAACCTCCTGCGTCGTGGTCACACCGGATCGCTGGGCCTGTCCTGACCAGTTCGGTGCTGCCGATGGTCACAACCATGCCCCCTTCCCTTGTATGCCGCAAGGAAGTAGAGGCTGCCCTTACCGGCGGCGGTCAGCCGACGAGGGTGTCGAAACCGGCGTCGCTGAGCTCGATCTGCACGACGGACCGCGCGCGCTCGACCCAGGGGCTGTCGGTGCACCCGATCCAGACGCTCGTGCGCGGTTCGCAGTCGGCGACGCACCACTCGGCGGCCCACCCGGTCAGGGCGTGCGCGAGTGCCTCACCGTGGTCGGCGAAGACGAGCGGTGACACGGCGGACGCGCGGGCACTGCGGACCAGCCACGTGACGGTCACGCGGGGCGGAGCGGGAAGGATGCGGACCTGCTCGTCGAGGGCGACCTCGACGAAGACCTGGCCGTACGCGTTCTCCGGCAGGTCCTCGAGCTGGCGGCGGATCTCCGACAGGTCCTCGACGCCGCCGGCGATGAGGATGCGTTCGGTGGGCTGTCGCCGGGTCCGTGCCATGCTGCAACGGTAAGGGAAGCCTTACCTCATCACAAGGGCTGCTGGCCGGTTCCGGCGATGTCCACAGCCGGCACGCCGAGTTCGTGCGCCAGGAACGTCCACATCCACGACAGCGCGACGGTGTTCGTGAGCCCCGGGACGCCCTGGGCGATCTGGGTCGCGACGCCGTCGCTGTACGCCGCGAGCTTCAGGGCGACGGTGTCCGGGTCGACGGGCTCGGCGCCACCCCGGAACACCCCGGCATCGGCGCCGCGGCGGATCACCCGGACCAGGCAGGCCTCCCAGACGCGGATCCGTTCGGCGTACTCGGCGGCCACCTCGGGCCGGCGGACGACCGCGGTCCAGTAGTCGGACCAGATCCGCCAGTGCTGCCGGACCTGCTCGGTGTCGCCGAACAACGGGGTGACGAGCATCCGCAGCGCCTCGACGGGGTCGGGTTCGGCGTCGACGGCGATGACGATCGCACCGTAGAAACGCTCGGTCTCGAGCACGACGACCTCGTTGAGGATCTCAGCCACGCTGCCGAAGTGGTAGGTCACGGTACCGACGGACACCCCGGCTTCGGCGGCGATGTCCCGCAGGCCCGTCGCCCCGACGCCGTTGCGGACGATGACGGCGCGGGCGGCCTCGACGATCATCGCGCGCCGGACGGCGGGACGCTGCCGGACCCGCGGTGGCGCGCCGGCCGTCTCCGCTGCCGCGCCCGCCGCCTCCGCTGCCGCGCCGGTCATGCCGAGGTCCGCGGGACGTCGTCGACGAACGTCTGCTCGGTGACCAGGACCTCGTCCACGTCGGGGCCGCCGTCACGAGCCCAGGCACGGACGGTGTTCACGACGTGGAAGGCGTCGGCGTCGGCGGTCACCTCGGACGACGTCTCGAGCCGTGCCGTCCACTCCGGCTTCGCCAGGCCGATCGACCAACGCGACGCAGCCACGGCCGAGTTCGGGTCGTCCGACCGGATGCGGTACGTCTCGCGGGCGTCCTCGCTGAACACGAGTCCGTCCGGGTACACCCGTCCGCCGCCGTAGCCGGGGTCGACGTCGAGGGTCCACTCCCCCGACTCGACGTCGTGCGTGACCGTGCGTTGCGGCAGCCGCTCGGTCGGTGCAACGCGTTCGATCGCCAGCGGCGTCGACCGCTCCGGCTCGTCGAACCGCACGTCGTCGTCGGTGTCGCGCGTCCAGACCGGCAGGCACACCTCGGACGTCGTCGGGTCGACCGTGAGGGTGGCCTCGGTGCCGTGCGGCCAGACCCAGGGCCAGTACGACGACGAGACCGCGATCCGCAGGCGGTGCCCGGCGGCGAACCGGTGACCGGTCGCGACCAGCTGCACCGGCAGCGACGCGGTCTCTCCCGGGACGAGCGGGTCGTTGCGGTCCATCCCGTCCCGCTTCGCCGCGTTGAGCACTCCGCGGGTGACGAGCGTCGAGGAGCCGTCCGGCGCGACGTCGCACAACCGCACCGTCAGGGTGGCGCGGGGCTCGTCGCTCGTGACCGACAGCGTGACGACGACGTTGCCGAGCAGGTCGAACGCCTTGCCGACGGGCAGGTCGAAGCAGACGGATCGGCCGTCCTCGGCACGCTGGTCGGGTGGCAGGTCGGTCGCGTTGCCGAACGGGAAGAACCGGCCGGCGTCGGCACCGGTGTGCTGTGGCGAGCGGACGACGACCGGGCCGTCCCCACCGCCGCGCAGTGTCGCGAGGGGCAGCACGCGCCGGTGGGTCGCTGCGGAGGGCCACGCCTCGGCGCCGACCCACCGACCCCGTCGGGACGCGTAGTACGTCGCCGGTGCTTCGCCGTCGTTGATCCAGGCCCGCAGTGCGGGGTCCTGCTCGACCCCGGTGTCCTCGTCCCGCAGCCAGCGGTCCCACCAGCGCAGCGTCTCCTGCAGGAACCCGATCGACGGGCCGGGTGCGAGACCGCGGTCCGGGTACTGGTGCGACCACGGCCCCACGATGCCCTTGACCGGGGACTGCACGTTCGACACCAGTCGGAGCACGGCGTCGCGGTACGGGTCCGCCCAGCCGCCGACGGCCAGGACGGCTGCGCCGATGTTCCCGTACTCCTCGGCGGCACTCCCGTGCCGCCAGTAGTCGTCGCGCTCCTGGTGGGACAACCACACCGGCGTCATCGGCCGGTTCGCCTCGAGGCGCTCGCGCCACCGGTCGACCCAGCCGCTGCCGACGACCTCGGGCCGCGGTGGTCGCGAGTTGAACGCGAACATCGTCGCGCCCCACGCGGCCATGTCGATGCCGAGCACCGCGCCGCCGACGTAGTGCACGTCGTTGTCGTACCGGTCGTCGGTCGAGCACACCGTGACTATCGCCTTGAGTGCCGCTGGTGCCCGCGCTGCCAACTGCAGGGCGTTGAACCCGCCCCACGAGATGCCGAACATGCCGACGGCGCCCGTCGACCACTCCTGCGCGGCGAGCCAGGCGATCACGGCCTCGCCGTCACGGAGCTCCTGCTCGCTGTACTCGTCGTCGAAGAACCCGTCCGACGAACCGCTGCCCCGGATGTCGACCCGGACCGACGCGTACCCGTGCTGGGCGTACCAGGGGTGCCGCTCGGAGTCGCGGGGCGCGGTCCAGTCGTCGAGCCGGTACGGCAGGTACTCGAGCAGGACGGGCACCGGACCGTCGGGCGACGCCGGCGACCAGATCCGGGTGTGCAGCCGGACGCCGTCGGGCATCGGGATCCACTCGTCGCGGACGGTCACGCCCTCGGGCAGCGAACCCGCGTCGCCGATGGCGGTGAAGGTGGCGGGAGTGGCCCCGTCGGTCATGCGTCCTCCCAGTTGCGGGTGCGGTGTCCGTCGCCGTGGTCGGTCCAGCCCTCGGCGTGCTTCCAGCGCGGCACACCGTCGCCGACGTCGGGCAGCACGGTGCTGCCCGGTTCGAGCGTCGCGGCGAGCAGCGTCGACGTGTACGGGTGGTTCGGGCCGGTGAAGACCCGCTCGGTCGGTCCGATCTCGACGATCCGGCCGCCGGTCATCACCGCGACCCGGTCGGCGACGCCCCGGACGACGGCCAGGTCGTGGCTGATGAACAGGCAGCTCAGTCCACGCTCGCGCTGCAGGTCGGCGAGGAGCGCGAGGATCCCGGCCTGCACCTGCACGTCGAGCGCGGTGGTGATCTCGTCGGCGATCACGAGCGAGGGCCCGGCGGCGAGGGCGCGCGCGATCCCGACGCGCTGCCGCTGCCCACCGGACAGCTGGGCCGGCAGCCGGTCGGCGAACTCCGGTCCGAGGCCGACCTGGGTGAGCAGCTCGCCGACGCGCTGTCGTGAGGAGGCGCCCGTGAACAGCTTGAGCGGACGCCCGATGGCCGCCCCCACGGTGCGCCGCGGGTTGAGCGAGGTGTCGGCGTTCTGGAACACGAGCTGCACCGCGCGCCGCAGTGCCGCCGTTCGTCCGGCGATCGGCTCGCGCAGATCCCCACTCGTGGTGCCGTCGTCGTAGGTGAAGGTGCCGGACTCGGCGGGCACCAGCCCGGCCAGCGCTGTCGCGAGCGTCGACTTGCCGCTGCCGGACTCGCCGACGACGGCGAGCGTCTCGCGCTCGGCGATCGTGAACGAGACGCCGTCGACGGCGGCCGGCAGGCCGCGGCCGTAGCGGATCACCAGGTCGTCCGCGGTCACCACGCGACGGGCGGAGCGGTCGGGAGGCACGGTGCCGGTGGCCGTGGAGCCGACCGTCTCCGGGGCGGTCGCGTCCTCGGGCACGCGCCCCGTTCCTCCCGGTCGCCGCCCGTCCGGCACCGCGGCCAGCAGGGCACGCGTGTACTCGTGCTGCGGGGCGGCGAAGAGCGCCGCCGTGGCGGCGTGCTCGACGATCTCGCCGTCGCGCATGACGGCGATCTCGTCGGCCATCGCGGACACGACCCCGAGGTCGTGGCTGACGAGCAGGACCGCCATGCCGAGCTGCCGGCCGAGGTCCGCGATCAGGTCGAGGACGGCTGCCTGGGTGACGACGTCGAGCGCCGTCGTGGGTTCGTCGAGGACGAGCACCCGGGGGCGGGCGGCGACGGCCATCGCGATGGCGATGCGCTGCTGCTGCCCGCCGGAGAGCTGGTGCGGGTAGCGGCGGACGATCGTCTCCGGGTCGGGCAGCCGGACCAACCGGACGAGTTCGAGGACCCGTTCCGGGCCGTCGGGCTCACGGTGGGCGCGGAGGGCCTCGCGGATCTGCTCGCCGACGCGCATCGACGGGGTGAGGGCCTGGCCCGCGTTCTGCGCCACCACGGACGCGACGCCACCCCGGAGCTCGCGCCGACCGGACGGCGACAGCGCGAAGACGTCGTCACCGCCGACGCGGACCGAGCCGCCGACGATCGTCGAGCCGGCACGGAGGTGTGCCAGCAGCGTCCGGGCGACCGTGGACTTGCCGCTGCCGGACTCCCCGACCAGGCCGAGGGTGCGGCCGGCGGTGATCGCGAAGGACACGCCCCGGACCACGGGGACCAGGCGCTTGCCGGCCGCGTAGGAGATCGCGAGGTCGTCGACGCGGACGATCGGGCCCGGGGCGGTCGCCGTCGTGGCCGACGCGGCGCTGGTGTCGGTGGCGGTCATGCGCTCACTCCCTGCTTGGCGCGGTCGACGCCGAGCGACTTGCTCAGGCCGTCGGCGGCGAGGTTGAGCCCGATCACGAGGGTCGCCAGGGCGACGATCGGCGCGAGCGTCCCGAGCGGTACGACGGTCAGGGCGGTGCGGTTCTCCTGCACCATCAGGCCCCAGTCCGGGGTCGGCGGGTTCGCGCCGAACCCGAGGAAGGACAGCGACGCGACGAGCAGGACGATCCACGAGGCCCGCATGGCGTACTCGACGAGCACCACGTCGAGGACGTTCGGCAGGATCTCGCGGAACACGATCGACAGCGCGCGTTCACCACGGGCCCGGGCGGCCGTCACGTAGTCCTGCGTGATGACGGTGCGGGCGGCACCGCGCACGACGCGGGTCACGGCGGGCGCGTAGACGACGGTGACGGCGAGGACGATGACCCAGAGCCCGGCGTCGAAGACCGTGACGACGACGAGCAGGGCGAGGATCGACGGCACGCTGAGCAGGGCGTCGACGACGCGCATGACGGCCTCGTCGAACCAGTTGTCCGCGTACGCCGTGATGCAGCCGAGCACGGTGCCGACGGCGACCGCGATGGTCGTGGCCAGGAACGTGACGAGCAGGGCGTACCGGCCGCCGTTGAGCGTCCGCGACAGCACGTCACGGCCGTACTGGTCGGTGCCGAGCCAGTGCGTCCAGGTCGGCCCGGCGAGCACGTCGCCGGCGTTCGTGGCCACCGGGTCGTGCCCGGCGATGACCGGGGCGAGGACCGCGAGCACGACGTGCAGGGCGATGAGGCCGAGACCGATGCTCAGCGCTGTCGAGCCGCGCAGGGGCGCGAGTGCGCCGGCGAGGACGGCGCGTCCGGGGCGGCGAGGGGCGATGGCGGTCATGCGGCGGCCTTCCTGGTGCTGCGCGTCGGACGGGTGCGCGTGCGGGGTCGCCGCTGGCGGGTCCGCAGCTTCGGGTCGAGCGCGAGCGCGACGAGGTCGGCGGCGAGGTTGCAGACGACGTAGATGACGGCGCTGAGGAGCGCGATCGCCTCGATCGTCGGCAGGTCGCGGTTGAAGACCGACTCGAGCATGAGCTTGCCCATGCCCGGGTAGTTGAAGACGTTCTCGACGACGACGACCCCGCCGAGCAACCAGGCGACGTTGAGCGCGACGACGTTCAGCGTCGGCAGCAGCGCGCTCGGCACCGCGTGCTTCCAGACCACGCGGCGCATCGTCAGGCCCTTGAGCTCCGCGGTGGTGACGAACTCGGATGCCATCACGTCGATGGTCGAGGACCGTGCGGTGCGGACGATGTACGCGGCCATCGCCAGGGTGAGCACGATGATCGGCAACCAGATCGTCGGCAGCAGCTCCCCGACGGTGGCATCGCTCCCCCGCAGCACGACGGCAGGGAAGACCGGCAGGCCGATGGCGAAGAGGAGCACGAGCACGGTCGCGACCATGAACTCGGGAACGCTCATCACGACGAGGCTGACGATCGAGATGACCTTGTCGGACGGGCGACCGCGACGGACCCCGGCGAGGACGCCGAGCGTGAGGGACACGGTGACACCGACGAGCATGGCGGGCACGGCGATGAGCATGCTGTTGCGGAAGGCCGTGAACAGCGTCGGCGCGACGGCCTCGCCACTGACGAGCGAGGTGCCGAAGTCACCGTGCACCGCACCACCGAGCCACTGCAGGTAGCGGAGCCACACGTTCTGGTCGAGGCCGAGGGTCTCGCGCAGCTGCTTGACGGCGTCCGGGGTGGCGTTCTGCCCGAGCAGCTGCTGCGCGACGTCGCCGGGCAGGGCCTGCACGGCCAGGAACACGAAGAGCGAGGCGAGCACCACCGTCAGCACGGCGATGCCGGCCCGGCGGAGGACGGGGACGAGGACGTCCGACGGCGTGTTCGTGGTCGTCATCGGCGCAGTCCGATCCGGAGGTAGTCGAACTCGAAGCCGTACTCCGAGTAGTTCACGACGTCGCGGGAGAGCCCCACGAGCCGGTCGCCGAACATCGGCGTCATGTCGGCTCCGTCCTCGACGACGAGCCGTTGGGCGTCCTGGTAGAGGCTGAGGCGCTTGGCGTCGTCCATCTCGGCGCGGGCGTCGTCGAGCAGCCCGTCGAAGGTCTCGTTCGACCACGCGCTCTCGTTGTACGACGACCCGGTGCGGAAGATCTGGTTGAGCAGCTGGTCGATCGGCCGACCGGTGAACCAGTAGCTCACCATGAGCGGCTTCTGCATCCAGATCTGCGTGTAGTACGAGTCCGAGCTCGCGTTGCGGACCGTCAGGCGGATGCCCGCGTCGGCGACGGCGTCGCGGTAGGCGACCGCCATCGGCGTGAACACCGACTCGTAGCTGGACGTGTAGATCGACGTCCGGAACCCCTCGTGGCCGGCCTGCTTGAGCAGCGCCTTCGCCTTGTCCGGGTCGTACTCGCGGTGGTCGTCGACGAACGCGGCGAGCTGCGGCGGCACCGGGTTGTCCCACCCGGGCGACCCGGTGCCCTGCAGGGCGGTGTCGACGATCTGCTGCGGGTCGTAGGCGAGCTTCATCGCCTGACGCACCCGCGGGTCGCTGAACTCGTCGCTCGTGGCGAGCATCGGGATCGTGTACCACTGGGCGTTCTTCGACCGGGCGACGGTGGCGCGATCGGAGGCCGAGACCACCCGCGCGGTCGCGAAGTCCAGGTTCGTCTGCGAGATCAGGTCGATCTGCCCGGCGAGCAGCGCGTTCACCCGGGCCGTGGTGTCCTGGATCGAGTAGAAGTCGATGCCGTCCAGCGCGGGGCGGCCGGCGAAGTGGTCGTCGAACGCCTCGACGCTGCCGGCACCGGCGGGCGTGAACGACGAGAGCCTGAAGGGCCCGGTGCCGATCCCGGTCCGGCCGATGTCGGTGATCGCGGCCGCCGGCACGATGTAGCACTGGTAGGCGGTCAGCAGCGACGGGAACTCGGCGTTCGGCTTGGTCAGCGAGAACCGCAGCGTGTACGGGTCGGTCGCGCGCATCGAGTCGGCGTCCATCACCTCGCCGAGGACACCGGCCTGCGGGCTGCCGGTCTTCTCGTCGAGGATGTGCCGGATGCTCGCGATCGCGTCGTCCGCGGTGAAGCGCGAGCCGTCGTGGAAGGTCACGCCGCGACGGAGCGAGAACGTCCACTCGGTGCCGTCGGCGTTCGCGGACCACTCCTCGGCGAGGTCGGGCACGGTGGTGCCCTGTTCGTCGAGCTTGACGAGCCGGTTGTACAGCGCGCCGAGGTACTCGTAGGCCGACAGCGAGCTGGCGGAGTCGAGCGTCTCGGCGGCCGAGGCGGCCGGGCGCGCGATGCGCAGACGACCGCCGCGTCGGGCCACACCGGTGGCCGCCGCTTCGGGGATCGTGGGGGTGCCGGCGTTCGCTCCGGAGCTGCACCCGGTGAGCGTGAGCAGGCCGAGGCCGGCGAGACCGGCGGCACCGGTGAGGAGCGCTCGACGGCTCGGGCCGCGGGCGTTCCGGGGTTCGGGGACGATGGGCTGCATTCGGGGTGACCCCTCCTGTAATCGTTCCGGTGAACGATAGAGGGAGACCGGCGATCCCCCAAGTCCTGGCCCTCGTCGGACCGAGTGTTTACGAAGTCGTTACACGGACGCCCCTGGTGCGGTGCATGATCGGAGCATCCCGTCCGAGGAGGATCATGGCGACGTTCACCAGGGGGTTCGGTGGCCGCCGGGCCGACCGCGACGACACCCGCATCCCGCCCGGCCAGACCCTGGTGCGCGACTGGCCGGTGCTGTCGGCCGGAGCCACACCCGAGATCGAGCCCGAGTCGTGGACCTTCTCGATCCGCACCGAGAACGGGCTGCACACCTGGACGTGGGACGAGGTGCACGCGCTCGGTGTCGAGGACGTCACCGTCGACATCCACTGCGTCACCCACTGGACCAAGCTCGACATGCCCTGGCGCGGCGTCCCCCTCGACCGCCTGTTCGAGGACGTCGAGACCTCGCTGGACTTCTGCATGGTGCACAGCACCGGCGGGTACACGACCAACGTCCCGCTCGACGAGCTGCTGGACGGCAAGGCGTGGATCGCGTTCGAGGCCGACGGCGAACCGCTCGAACCCGAACACGGCGGACCGGCCCGCCTGCTGGTGCCGCATCTGTACTTCTGGAAGAGCGCGAAGTGGGTGAGCGGGATCGTCATGCAGGCGGACGACGAGCCGGGCTTCTGGGAGAACGCGGGGTACAACCTGCACGGCGACCCGTGGAAGGAAGAGCGGTACTGGTGACGGTTCCCGACACCGACCTGGAGGCCCGGCCCGGCCCCGCCGTCCGCCCTGCGGTGCGCAGGCGGCCGGCCTGGCACCCCGCGACGGTTGCGTCGGTCGAGCGTGAGACCCCGAACGCACGTCGGGTCGTCCTCGACGTGCCGACGTGGCCGGGGAACGACCCCGGCCAGCACCTGGATCTCAGACTCACGGCCGAGGACGGCTACCAGGCCTCCCGGTCCTACTCGATCGCCTCGGCCGGCGACGGCACCGACGTCGTCCTCGCCGTCGACCGCGTCGAGGGCGGCGAGGTGTCCCCGTTCCTGGTCGACGCGGTCGAGGTGGGCGACGCGCTCGAGGTGCACGGTCCCCTCGGCGGGTGGTTCGTGTGGCGTCCCGGCGGGTCCACCCGACCGGTGCAGCTGATCGCCGGCGGATCGGGCATCGTGCCGCTCGTCGCCATGGTCACCGCGCACGCCGAGGCCGGGGACCCCGCCCCGTTCCGCTTGCTCGTCGCCGTCCGGACTCCCGACGACGTCTTCTTCCGTGCGGAACTCGACCGGGCCGTCGGCTCCGACGCCCCGCTCGAGGTCACCACCGTGTACAGCCGGACCGCTCCCCCCGGGTCCGACGTGCCCGCGGGGCGACTGACCCGCGACGCCCTCGCCGCCGCGGTCTTCCCGCCGGACGTCGGAGCCCTCGTCTACGTGTGCGGGTCGACGCCCTTCGTCGAGCAGGTGCTCCGCTGGCTCGCCGAGCTCGGGCACGACACCACCGACCTCCGTGCCGAACGCTTCGGGGGCAGCTGATGACGGTCGTCGACGGCAACGCGCTCGCGGGCGTCCTGTCCGAGGTGCTCGGTCCGGAGCCGACCGTGACGGTGCTCTGCTGTGCGGGCTGCGGCTCGCTCGGCTCGGTCGCGCGCACCGCGGTCCACCGCACGGCGATGGGCTCCGTCGCCCGCTGTCGCGACTGCGACACCGTGCTCGTGACGGTCGTGGATGCCGGGGCGACCCGGTGGGTCGGGCTGCCGGGCACCCGGGCCGCGGCGGCCTCTTCACCCGAGGGACTCGGCTAGAGCAACCCACAGTGGCGTGTCCTGCGGAGTTCTTGCGGCTTTCCGCACGACCCGAACTGGGGCCCAATCCGTCGACGGCGATGCTCCGGATCACTCTTCGGGACATCGCTGGGCCACCCACCCGGCGTCTCCACTCGGGGCAGCGTGGCCTCTGCGTCCGGTGGGCGCGGGTACCCGAAGCCTGCGCCCCCGGAAGCACCGCGTGCGGTGCCCGGAGACGACGAAACCCCCGGTGCTGCTCCGTCGAGCAACCCCGGGGGTCGTGTCCTGTCCGAGCGGATGACGAGATTCGAACTCGCGACCCTCACCTTGGCAAGGTGATGCGCTACCACTGCGCCACATCCGCATTCGCACGCCGTGTCGGCCGTGCGGAGTCGACTGTACCCGATCCCGGGCACCGGGACGTGTTCTTCGCCAGATCCGGGCGTGTCCGGTCGTCACGAGGCGCCGTTCTGGGCGGCGATGGCGGTCATCAGGCGGGGAGGAGTTCGATCGGTGCATGAGCTACGTGCACGACAACCCGGGCGGGACCGAGGCCCACGGCGTCGACCTGATCGACGGCGACGCCCCCGCCATCCGCATCCTGGTGCACGGCGACCTGCCGACCACGATCGAGCACGAGGGGCGGACCTGGCTCGCCACCGGGGGCGCGCACGACGACGGGGACGACCAGGCTCCGCCGATCGCGATCTACCGGCCGGTCTGAGCCGAACGGATCGCTCGCGCGGCCTGGAGCACCGCTTCCACGCTCGCGGTGAGCACCGACCGGTCTCGACCCGCTGCCCAGTGCACCCCGGTCCCGTCGCGGTACTCGAGCAGGGTCAGTGCCGCACTGGCGCTGCCCGTCGTCCGTGAGGTCTGGTGCAGCGAGACGATGTCGACCACGATGTCGCACGCAGCGAGCAGGTCGACGACCGCCTCGACCGGGCCGACATCGACGGCGGTCCCGTGGTGTTCGGTTCCGTCGACCCGCAGGGTGAGCTCGGTGTGGGTGTCGGCGCCGTGCGCCGTCTCGATCGCCACCAGCTCGATGTCCGCCGTGCCGTCGGGCGTCCGCTCGTAGCTCCGCTCGAACAGCTCGAGGAGCTCCGGGCCGTCGACCTCGGCCCCCGTTCCGTCGACGTGGCGCTGGACACGTCGTGCGAAGTCGATCTGCAGCCGCCGCGGGAGCTCGATGCCCGATGCCGTCTCGAGCAGGTGTGCGATCCCGCCCTTGCCGGACTGCGAGTTCACCCGGATGACCGCGTCGTAGTCCCTGCCGAGGTCCGCCGGGTCGATCGGCAGGTACGGCACGCGCCACGCCGTCTCCGACTCGGGGCGGCCCTCGGCGGCAGCGCGGGCCCGGTGTTCGGCGAACCCCTTCCGGATGGCGTCCTGGTGCGTGCCGCTGAACGCGGTGTGCACCAGATCGCCGACGTAGGGGTGTCGCGGGTGCAGCTCGATGCGGGTGGCGTGTTCGACCGTCCGTCGGACGTCGTCGATGTCGGAGAAGTCGATCATCGGGTCGATGCCCTGCGCGTGCAGGTTGAGCGCGAGGGTGGCGATGTCCACGTTGCCGGTCCGTTCGCCGTTGCCGAAGATGCAGCCCTCGACGCGTTGCGCCCCCGCGAGCACCGCGAGCTCGGCGCACGCGATGCCGGTCCCCCGGTCGTTGTGCGGGTGCACCGACAGGATCACCCCGTCGCGCCGGGCCAGGTTGCGGTGCATCCACTCGATCTGGTCGGCGTACACGTTCGGCGTCGCGATCTCGACCGTCGCCGGCAGGTTGATGACCACCGGACGCTCTGGTCTGGCGTCCCAGAGTTCGGTCATGGCGTCGCAGACCTCCAGGACGAAGTCCGGCTCGGTCAGGTTGAAGACCTCCGGTGAGAACTCGAACCGGACGTTCGGCAGGTGCCCCGCGAACTCGAGCACGTCGCGGCCGCCGGCGAGGATCATCTCGCGCAGCTCGTCCCGGTCCTTGCCGAGCACGACATCCCGCCACATCGGGGCCGTCGCGGTGTACATGTGGACGACGACGTCGTTGGTGATGCCGCGGATCGACTCCACCGTCCGCTCGATCAGGTCACGCCTGGCCGGGGTGAACACGACGATCGTGACGTCCTCCGGCGCGAGGTCGGTCTCGGCGAGCAGCCGGACGAACGCGTGGTCGGTCTCGGACGCCGACGGGTAGCCGACCTCGATCTCCTTGTAGCCCATCCGCACCATGAGTTCGAAGAAGCGCCGTTTGCGCTCGGGGTCCATCGGCTCCGCGAGTGCCTGGTTGCCGTCGCGCAGGTCGACGGGCACCCAGAGCGGCGCGGTGGTGAGCGACCGCGTCGGCCAGGTGCGGTCGGTGAGCGGGACGGCGACCCGCTCGGAGACGTCACGGTACCGGTGCGACGGCATCGGGGACGAACGCTGTCGGTTCCACGGCTGGGTCGCGACGGTGGGAGTGGTGGTGGTCATGGGGCTCCTCGTGCTGCTGTCGTGACGACCGTAGCACCACTCCTCAGACAAGTGGAGGTGTTCCGTACGATGCGGCAGGATGGGCACATGACACCGGTCCGCCGCGAACCACTCGCCGAACAGGCGGCCGACGTTCTGCTCGCCCGCATCCGTGACGGCGAGTGGGTCCTCGGAGCGAAGCTCCCCGGCGAGACGACGCTGGCACCGCAGCTCGGCGTCGGTCGCTCGACGGTGCGCGAAGCCATCCGGCACCTCGCCGGCCGGGGCGTGCTGGCCTCGCGGCAGGGTGCCGGGGTGTTCGTCACCGCACTCGACGTCCAGGACGGTCTCGACGACGTGCTCCGCCACGCGGACATCACCGCCGTGGTCGAGGCTCGCATCGCGATCGAGGTCGAGGCGTCGTCCCTGGCCGCGGAACGGCGGACCCCGGCCGAACTCCGCGCGATGCGGCGCGCGGTCGACCACCGCCAGGAACGACGCGCCTCGATCGAGCAGCACGTCGACGCGGACACGGCGCTGCACCGCGCGATCGTGGTCGCCGCGCACAGCCCGCTGCTCACCGAGCTCTTCGACGGCTTCACGCCGCGCAGCCGTCAAGCGATGATCGAGCTGCTCCGCATCGACGGTGCGTACGGCAGCGAGGCCGACCGCGACGTGCACGACGACATCGTCGACGCCATCGCCGACCGGGATCCCGCCGCTGCGGCAGCTCGGACGCGGGCGCACCTGCGCAGCCTGACGGCCCGGCTCGGGTGAACGTCTGCCGGGCCGTCCAGCCCGGCACACCCGATCGGTTCAGTGTCCGCGCACGTCACCCGTCAGGATCGCGTGCTCGGCACCGGCCGACAGTTCGTCGTGCAGCGCGTCCGCGAAGAACTCCCCCGCCCCGAGGCTGATCAGGTGGGTGAGCGCGCCACCCACGTCCGCCAGGCCGGGGTTCCACTCGTCGTGCAGGGACGCACGGACGTGTCCGGACTCGTGCACGATGACGGCGCCGATGTGGTCGTGGCTGTCGCCGACCTCGAGCACGGCGTCGTACACGACGGGCTCGGTGTCCTCGCCGAGGGGCTCCAGGTGCACCTCACCGATGCCGGGCCACTCGGTGCGGAACACGGGCAGGTCCGGTGCGTGCAGGTGCGGGGCGCGTTCGTCGGTGACGGACTCGATCTCGCCGGACGTCAGGTACTCGTCGACGACCTCGTGGATGCGGTCGTGCAGTCCGGGCTCGTACTGCCACCACCGCTTGTGCACGGCGCGGAGCCAGTCCTGCGTCGCGGCGTCGGCCGAGGCCGAGGTCCCTACCAGCTGCGGCGCCGTGCCCGGCGAGCCGACGACCTCGAGCTGCTCGTCGTGCGTCTCGACGGTGATGGAGCCCGTGGTCTCGTCGGGGTGCACGCCGTGCACGTCCTCGGGGGCGGCTGCCCAGATGCTCGCCGGCAGCTTCGGCGGCAGGTCGAACGCCACCGCGATCGCCGGGCGCGCCAACGCCTCGTCCAGCGCGTCGCCGAGGTGCACCTCGTCCGATCGGGAACCCATGACGACGCCGCCGGCCGGGGGCACGGCGGCCAACCGCTCCAGGTCCTCGTGGTCCGCGTTCATCGATGCGAGCACGGTCGTGTCCGCCCACTGGACGAACTCGCCGGCCGCACGGTCCTGGTCACCGAACGGCACGTTCCAGACCGAGGGGTCCGCCAGCACCCACGATGCCGAGCGACCGGCGGGACCACGCCGCACGGCGTCGACCAGGGCGGGGACGAGCCCGGGCAGCCCGCGGTAGGCCGGACGCACGGTGACCCGGTCCAGCGCGAGCAGGTCCGGCTTGCCGAGCATCTCGGCTGCGTGCGTCTGCAGCGACAGGAAGGTCTCGCCGGTGGCGTCGGGGACGACGATCGCGGCGGCGAAGTCCCCGTCGACGTCGGACACCTGGTAGCCGAGCACCAGCGCCTCGACCGACTCCGGCGACCGGCTCGTGTAGGCGGTGACCTCGGCGACCGACACCGCCTCTGCCTCGTCGTCGGTGATCGGCACCCGGACGTCGATCACCCACCGGTCGACGTCCTGCCCGGGGTAGGCGTCGCCGTCCTCGTCGGAGATCGTGATGTGCACGAGCCGCAGGGAACCGTCCCAGGCATCGTGGACGTGCTGGGCGATGGCGGCTTCAGGGTCGTCGGTCACGGACGCCACCGTATCGGTGGGGGCGCGGTCGTGTGGTCACGGACGGTCCGCGACCATTGCGTCGACCGTCCGCATCGCGGTCGCCAGGATGGTCAGGACCGGGTTGACGCCGCCGTTCGTGACGTGCACCGAGCCGTCGGCGACGCGCAGGTTGTCGTGCCCCCACACCCGGCCGGACGGATCGACCACCGACGTCGCCGGGTCCGCCCCCATCCGGAGCGTGCCGGCCTGGTGCTGTCCGCCGCTCGTGCCGTGGACCGGGCCGTGCAGCTCGGCGACGCGGGTGGCGCCGGCGGCTCGCAGCCAGTCGCCGCTGCGAGCGCTGGTGTGGTCGCGTGCGCGGACGTCCTCGGGGTGGACGCCACCGCTGAACGACGCCACCGGGATGCCGTACCGGTCCGTCACGGCCGGGTCCACCCGGACGCGGGCGTCGGCCGTGGTGACCTCCTGGATCGGCCCCATGATCCGCATGCTGCGCCGCGCCAGGTCCCGCATCGCGTGCTTGCCGTCGAGCCCGGAGCGTGGGACGAGCCCCGTGCCGACGAGGTACTGGTAGGTGTTCGACGGCGTCGCGATGAACTCGTTCGCCAGGATCCCGCCACCGATCTGCCCGGGCACGCCGTGCCGGTAGTCGGTGGTGGCGATCGACGGTCCCGGTCCGAGACCGTCGTCCACCACGTCGTCGAAGACCCCCATCGCGCCGCCGTAGACGTGACCCTGCAGGTGCCGACCGACCTGGTCCGCGCCGTTGCCGATGCCGTCGGGTTCCTGGTCGCTCCGGCTGTTCAGCAGGAGTCGTGCCGACTCCACCGCCCCGGCCGCGACCACGACCTCGGCCGCGTCCACGTCGGTCCGCCAGTCGTGGCCGTCGACCGTGCCGACGATCGTGACGCCGACCACACGACCCGCGCCGTCCGTCCGCAGCCGGGCGACGCGGGCCTCGAGCACGATCGACGCGTTCCCGGTGGCGAACGCGCGGGTCAGCATGGTGTTCTGGCTGCCGTTCTTGGCGTCGACCGGGCACGCGAAGCCGACGCACATGCCGCACTGCTCGCAGGCCCGGCGGCCCAGGTACGGCGTCGAGTTGATCAGGAGCGGGACGTGCACCGTCCAGATGCCCAGGGTGTCCGCGGCGGCGGCGAGCCGGTCCCGCGCTGCCCCGGACGGCAGCGGTGGCATCGGTCGCGCGCGCGAGCGCTCCCCGGACCACGGACCGTCGACGTCGCCCCCGCTGACCCCGACCTCCCACTCGGCGCGCTCGTACCAGGGCTCGAGTTCGTCGTAGCCGAACGGCCAGTCGGCCAGGCTGCTGCCGTCCGGCACCCCGTACGTCGACGCCATCGTGAAGTCCCGCGGTCCGAACCGCCATGCCTGTGCGCCGTAGACCCGGGTGCCGCCCCCGGCCGTGGCCGCGTTGTTGTGCCACCCCGGCGACGACGGCCGGAGCACCAGCAGCTCCCGCCCGTCCGCCACCGTGCGCGGGTTCCCGACGTCCGGCGGCCCGGACAGCGGTGCGACGCCCCAGCTCGACCGCGGGTTCCGGATGTGGTCTCGGCTGAGGTCCGCGCTGCCGGGCCACCCACCGGCCTCGATGACGAGCACGCGCCGCCCGGACTCGGCGAGCCCGCACGCGGCGACGCCCCCGCCGGCGCCCGACCCGACGACGACCGCGTCGTACCGGTCGGCCAGCTGCGACGGGTGCACGACCGAGGGGACGGCGGTCGGTACCGGTACCGGCACGCTCCAGCCGTCCGGCGGACCGGGCTGCCACCCCACCATCTCCCAGGACCGCTCCCCCGCGTTCCCGCCGTTGCCTGCGTCGGCGTAGTAGCCCGCGGCGACGAGCTCGGCGAACCAGGTCCAGTCCGGATCCTGCTCGTCGACGCCGTCGGCGCGGTCGTGGTCGTCCGCGTGCTCGAGGACGACCCGGAGGCGGTCCAGCCAGTCCGGCCGGTCGACCAGGATCCCGGCCAGGAAGTCGAGCGCGCCGGCCTCGGACGCCGACGGGTACTCGTCCGCCGGCACCACCCGGTCGACCAGGGCGCGGAGCCGTTCGTCGTGCGTGCGGAGGAACTCCTGGGCCGCCGTGGCCGCGTGGTCCGTCATCGGTCCTGCCTCCCGGGCGGCGCCGATGCCGCCCACGAGCACCGTAACGGACACAGCGGGGTACGGGTCGGGCTCAGCCGCCGATGCCCTCGAGGTCGAGCAGGTCGTCGTCGCTCAGCACGACGGTGGCACCCTCGATGTTCTCGCTCAGGTGCGCCCGCGACGACGTGCCCGGGATCAGCAGGATGTTCGGGGACCGGCGCAGCAGCCATGCCAGGGCGACGGACATCGGCGTCGACCCGATTCGTGCCGCCACGGTCGAGAGCACCTCGGACTGCAGCGGAGAGAAGCCACCGAGCGGGAAGAACGGCACGTAGGCGACTCCCTCGGCGGCGAGACGGTCGATGAGCGGATCGTCCTGCCGGTTGGCGAGGTTGTACATGTTCTGCACGGACACGATCGGAGCGATCCCACGCGCTTCGTCCACCTGGTCCGGCGTGGCGTTGCTCACGCCGAGGTGCCGGATGATGCCCTGCTGCTGCAGGTCGACCAGCGTCTCGAACGCCGGGGCGATCGGGCCCGCGACCGGACCGTCCGCGTCGCCCAGCCGCAGGTTGACGAGGTCCAGCACGTCGACGCCGAGCGTCTCGAGGTTGTCGTCAACCTGCGCACGCAGTTGGTCGGGTTCCCGAGCAGTCGGCCAACCGCCTCGGGCGTCCCGCCGCGCGCCGACCTTGGTCGCGATGACGAGGCCGTCGTCGTACGGGTGCAGCGCCTCGTGCAGCAGCTCGTTGACGACACGGGGGCCGTACGTCTCGGCGGTGTCGATGTGCGTGATGCCGCCGGCGACGGCGTCCCGGAGCACGGCGACGGCCTCGTCGTGGTCCTTCGGCGGCCCGACGACCCATGGACCGGTGAGCTGCATCGCGCCGTAGCCGAAGCGTGACACCAGCCGGTCGCCGAGGGTCCAGGTGCCGCCCGGCAGGCGCGGGGTGGTGGTGGTCATCGGATCTCCTTCGAGGACTTGTGGAGCGGTTGCTCGTGTTCCACTCTTGACGAACTGCTTCCCGTTCGGAAGGAGTTACCCAGAAGTGCGTTGCTACCCGTGGAGCCCTGTGCCGACCACGACCGCCGCCGAGCAACGAGCTGACGCCAAGGCGCAGTACAACGCCTACCTGGCAGCCTGCCCGAGCCAGCAGCTGCTCGCACGGGTCTCCGGCAAGTGGGTGACGCTCGTGCTGTCGGCACTCGGGAGCGGCCCGGAGTGCGACGGCGACCCGAGGCCGATGCGGTACTCCGAACTCGGTCGCGTCCTGGCGGGCGTGAGTCCGAAGATGCTGTCGCAGACGCTGAAGTCGCTCGAACGCGACGGCCTCGTCGTCCGCACGGCGACGGCGACGGTGCCCGTGACGGTGACGTACGAACTCACGGATCTGGGGCTCTCGCTGCACGGCACCGTGCGGCAGCTCAAGCGCTGGTCGGAAGCCCACCGCGACGAGGTGGCCGCGCACCAGGCGTCCTTCGACAGCGTCCGCTGACCGAGGCGCCCTCGACCCGGCGCGCTTGCACCGCACGTCCCGCGGGACGTATGGTCCTCGCAGAGGGCAAAACGCCTCGCTCCTGAACGGACGAGGCAAGCACACGCGGTCTCGGACGAGTCGCCACTTCTTCATCGAAGGAGTGCCCGTGTCCACCCGTTCCCCCGCCCGGCTCCGCGACGCCGGGATCGCCCTCACCGGCCTGTCCGCGGTCTTCCTGTTCGAGATGCTCGACAACTCGGTGCTGAACGTCGCCCTCCCCACCATCGGCCGCGAACTCCACGCGTCGACGACCGGCCTGCAGTGGGTCACCGGTGCCTACTCGGTCGTCTTCGGCGCCCTCATGCTCCTGTTCGGCGCGGTCGCCGACCGGTTCGGCCGACGTCGGGTGATGCTCGTCGGTCTGGTGCTGCTCGCGCTCTCCGCCCTGGCGACCACCCTCGTCACCACGACCGGCGAACTCGTCGCGGTCCGCGCGCTCATGGGGCTCGCCGCGGCCATGACGACGCCCGGGTCGATGGCCCTGGCCTTCCGGCTCTTCGACACCGAGGCCCTGCGCGTCCGCGCCTTGACGGTCATCTCCACCGCCGGCCTCGTCGGGCTCGCGGTCGGACCGACGGCGGGCGGCTTCGCCCTCGCGGTGGCGCCGTGGCAGGCCCTGCTCCTCGTGAACGTCCCGATCGCGGCGCTCGCGTTCATCGGCATCCGGACCGGCGTCCCCGCTGACCGACCGGAGGACCTGCACCCCGACCGGATCGACGTGATCGGCGCGCTGTTCGGCACCACGGCCCTGGTCGGTGCACTCGGGACGCCCACCCTCTTCGCGGAGGCGGGCAGCGCCTCCTGGCCGGGGTGGACCGGGGTCGTCGTGACGGTCGCGGCGGTGGCGGCCTTCGTGCAGCGGGAGCGCACCGCGGCACAGCCGCTGCTCGACCTGCGCCTGCTCGCCCGTCCGCTCGTCGCGAGCGGTCTGGCGTACAAGGCGGCCTCCGGACTCGCGGTCTCCGGGCTGTCGTACCTGGTGACGCTGCAGCTGCAGTTCGCCTGGGGCTGGTCGCCGGCGCTGGCCGCGGCGGCGACGCTGCCGCAGGTTGTGGTGCTCCTGGCCTCCGGACGGTTCGTCGGCCCCTTCGTGCAGCGGGTGGGCCTCGGTCGCGCGGCCTGGCTGAGCGCCGGTGCCGTCGTGGCCGGACTCGCGCTCTTCACCGTCGGCGGGCGTGCCGGGTACGGCTGGGTCGCCGCGGCACTCGTCCTGGTCGCCGCGGGCATGCGGGTCGTCGGGGTCGTCGCGGGCAACAACGTGCTCCAGGGCCTGCCGTCGAACCGGACGTCGGTCGGGGCGGCGCTCGTCGACACCTCGAGCGAGCTCGCGACCGCGGTGGGCATCACGGCGACCGGGACGGTCCTGGCGCTGCTCGTGCCCGGCAGCATCGCCTCGACGTCGTGGACGGCGGCCCGGCTGGCCGCCTTCGAGGGCGGCATCACCGTCGCGGGTGCCGTCCTGACGGTCGTCGCCGCCCTGCTGGTCGGCTTCGGCATGGCACGCGCGACGACCCGCGCGGGCACGCCGGTGGCCGAACCGGCTCAGACCGCGCTGTAGCCGCCGTCCGCGACGAGGACCGACCCGGTGATGAACGACGCCGCGTCGCTCGCCAGGAACACGACGCTCGGGGCGATCTCCTCGGGCAGGGCGAACCGTTGCTGCGGCGCGTCCTCGATCCAGTACCGCCGGAACTCCGGGGAGTCCACCGGGGCCATCTCGGTCTTCACGTACCCCGGGGCGACGGCGTTCACGCGGATCCCGTACTGCGCCCACTCGACCGCGAGCGACTTCGTCAGGTGGTGCACGGCGGCCTTCGACGCGTTGTACGCCGGCTGCCACTGCGGCCGGTTCACGATGAGGCCCGACATGCTGCCGATGTTCACGATCGAGCCCGACCCGGCGTCGCGCATGTGCGCGCCGACGGCGGTCGACGTCTTCCAGAGCGCACGGACGTTCAGGTCGAACACGTCGTCCCACTCACTGTCGGGGACGTCGAACGCGTCCCGGTGGTGGCACGTGCCGGCGTTGTTCACGAGCACGTCGATCCGACCGAGGGCGGTCATCGCCTCCTCGGTCATGCGCGTCACCTGCGCGCCGTCGGTGATGTCCGCCGTGATGGTGACGAAGTCGTGGGCGGCGTCCGCGGCTTCGGCGGCGACCCGGGCGTTGCGTTCGGCCGACCGCCCGACGATCGCGACGCGGGCACCGGCCTCGGCGAGGCCGAACGCGAACGCCCGTCCGAGCCCCTGGTTGCCGCCGGTGACGAGGGCGGTCCTGCCGGACAGGTCGAAGGGTGAGGTCATGGTGTGGGCGCCTTCCTGAGGGGGCCGACGCCGTGCACCGCGTCGACGAGGTACCGCCCTGCGTACACGCCCCCGGCCGGGAGGCGCGGCGTGCGTCCGCCCCGCACCGCGCCCACGGCTGTGCTCACGACCACCGCCGCCCGCTCTCCCGGTCACGGCCCTCCGCGTTCATCCGCCGCCTTCTCGATTCCCTCTGCGATCCACGAACGCTCGGACGGCTCGCCCCGGTGGGGCAACGACCACGACGCTGGTCACGACGAGCACGGCGACGATTCCCACCGCTCCGATCGTCAGCAGGTCCGGGCGGAGGACCGACTGGCCCCGCAGGGCCTGCCACAGCGCGATCGAGGTGGCCGCGGCGTACGCCGCCCCTGCGACGACCACGACGCGCACGCGCGACCGCTCCCGCATCGTCGCCGGCAGGACGAGCGCGAGGAGGGGCAGCACCTGCAGGGCGTGCATCCCGATGAAGTGGGACACGCGGAGGTCACCGTGGAGGCTGTTCCAGCCGAGCAGGGGGATCCCGCCGGAAGGGTCGTCGCCCCCGACGGAGTGCGAGCCGTACGTCCCCGAGCCCGGATCGGCCAGCTGCGCCGCAGTGGGGATGACCATGAGGAACCCCACGGAGAGGCCGGCCAGGGCGACGACGAGCCCGATCCGGAGCGCCCAGGCCGACGCCCGGTCGTCCAGGTTCGAGAAGACCGCGACTGCGGCGCCGACGAGCAGCGTGGCGCAGTACATCAGGGTGACCCCACCGGCCATGAGCTGGTAGAACAACTGGTTCGTCGGGGTCGACACGTTGAAGTGGCTCCCCACGCCTCGCACGACCTGGATCGAGATCACGACGATCTCGAGCAGCGATGCGGCCGCGCCGACGGTCCCGGCCCACCAGCCGATCCGTCGCAGGACGGGCCGCTGCACCAGGGAGAGCATCCACGCCAGCGTCACGGCGTAGAGCGCGAGCGACACGGAGAACTTGAGCGGCTTCGCCCAGATCGGGTCGGCTGCGAGCGTGCGCGGATCGACCAACAACCCGACGACGCACACCACCGCCCAGACGCCCATCAGCGCAGCGAACGCCACGAGCGGCCGGTGCCATCCCCGGGTACTGAGCAGGAGGGCACGGGTCGCGTCGAGGACGACGCTCACGAGCGGGCGTCCACCGCAGTCAGCTCCTCGGAGATCGACCACAGCCGAGCAGCGATCTCCGGGTCCTGTGCCGGCTTCGACCGGCCGATGACTTCGGCTCCACCGCGCATGTGCATCATGCGCCGCGGTCCGACGAAGGTCCCACCGGGCAGGTCGGCGCTCGCGGCCATGAGCGACGGCAGCGCACCGTCCTCTGGCTCCTGCCCGAGGACCGGGACGAGACGGTCCCACAGGTTGGGGCGCTGCCCGGCCGGTCGCTCGTAGATCGCCGTCTTCACCAGGCCCGGGTGGGCTGCCAGCGCGCGCACCCGGGACCCCGACGCCAGCAGGCGCCGGTCGAGTTCGGACGTGAACAGCAGGTTGGCGAGCTTGGAGTCGGCGTACGCACGGCCGGCGTTGTAGGTGCGCCGGTACCAGTCGAGGTCGGTGAGGTCGAGTCGGGCCATACGTTCCGCCTGGGAGGCGACGGTGACGACGCGGTCGGTGACGTGCGGCAGGAGCAGCGTCGC
The DNA here is from genome assembly GCF_054060195.1 of Curtobacterium sp. PvP017. NCBI lineage: Bacteria > Bacillati > Actinomycetota > Actinomycetes > Micrococcales > Microbacteriaceae > Curtobacterium > Curtobacterium sp. PvP017. Next base: position 240,642 of record NZ_JBSSCY010000003.1, on the reverse strand, counting down.
CAGCAGGAAGTGTCCGAGGTGGTTCGTCCCGAACTGGAGTTCGTGCCCCTCCGCCGTCCGCTCCAGGTCCTTCGACTCGACGCCGGCGTTGTTCACCAGGATCGCGATCGGCTCGTCGATGCCGTCGGCGAACGCCTCGACCGTGTCGAGCCGGGCGAGGTCGAGACGGCGCACACGGTGGGTCCCCGGAATGCCGGGGAGGGCGGAGACGACCGCCCGGCCCTTCTCCTCGTTGCGGACCGCGAGGATGATCCGCGCTCCCGATCCCGCCAGTGCGACGGCCGTCGCACGGCCGATGCCGCTCGTGCCGCCGGTGATGATCACGGTCTCGTCGGTCGGAGCTCGACCGGTCCTGATGTCGTCCATGCCGCCAATGTAGACACTGCCTACTTTGTTGTCAACGTCTACACTGGCGTCATGAGTGCGCAAGCTCGTCCGTACCACCACGGCTCACTGCGGCAGGAGCTCGTGCGGGAGGGCCGTGCGCTCCTGGTCGAGGAGGGGCAGCAGGCGGTGACCGTGCGGGAGCTCGCGCGCCGCGTCGGCGTCAGTCACGGCGCACCCCTACGACACTTCCGCGACCGGGAGGCCGTCCTCGACGCGATCGCCGCGGACGGCTTCGACGAACTCCGTGGCCACCTGGAGGCCGCGCGCGGCCCCGGGGACCTCGGGCCCCGTCTCACCGAGTACGTCCGAGCGCACGTCCGCTTCGCCCAGGAGAACGGCCCTCTCGTCCAACTGATGTTCACGTCGACCGACGACGGCCCGGAACCCGAGCGCGACCACGGGTCGTGGTCCTCGGCGGAACGGTTCTTCGCCCTGGGTGCGGAACTGCTCGGCGAGCGCGACCCGGCATCGATGGGTCCGGTCCCGTTCCTGCTCGCAGCGACCACCGAGGGCATCAGCGCACTGGCGGCGGCCGGGCGGATCCCGCCGGAGCGTGTGGAGGAGGTCGTCGTCGCGGCGGTGCGGATGCTCCTCCCACAGATCGAGCAGCAGCTCGGCCGGCCCTCCGACGTCTCGACGAGCCAGTCCGGCCCCTGATCGACGCGTGGCGGCCGCGGTCAGCGAGTCGCCGGGATTCAGTCCGGACGTCGTGACGAGCGCGGTGTCGGAGTCGTCGTCGCCGAGAAGGCGGCGGGGAACCGTGTTGCCGGCCCCCCGCCGCGCGCGGACGGTCAGACGCGGCCGAGCATCGCTTCGTTGAGGATGGTGCTGCCGAGCATCCAGCCACCGTCGGCGACCTCGTCGAGGATGACGAGCGTCGTGGGTCGGGCTCGCTCGCCGTAGACGTCGACGATGGCATCGGTGACGGCGTCCTGCAGCTTCTTCTTGGACTCGGGGGTCAGGGTGTCAGCAGGGACCTTGATGTTGGCGAAGGGCATGGTGTTCCTCTCAGTGGGGGTCCGGACGTTCCGGGGGTCAGGGTGCGGCGTTCGGGGACAGGAGGTCCTCGATGCCGACGCGGCGGTAGAACTCGGCTCGGATGCGGTCCGCGACGGCCGAGACGACCTCGCTGCCGTCGTGCGAGGGATCGATGTGGACGCGGTACGGACGACCACCGCCGGGCAGGTCCACGACCCGTACGATCTCGTCGGCAACGTCCTGCACGTCGGCGCCCGTCGGCACGGTCTCGGCGAGGCGGCCGGTCAGGTCCCGCCGGAGCGCTCCGTACTCCTCGTCGTGTGCAGCGACGCGGTCGGCGTCCGCCGGCACCGCGGCGTTGGTGAAGTGGTTCGTGCCCGAGGTGAAGGCGCCCGGGACCACGATGGTGGTGTCGATGCCGAAGCGGACGAGTTCTGCGGCATAGCTCTCGGCCAGGGCGTCCAACCCGGCCTTCGCCGCGAAGTACGGCGCCAGGAACGGCGGGTGCCCGCCGCGGGTCGACGAACTGCCCACCCAGACGACCAGTCCGGACCGGCGGTCACGCATGTGGGGCAGGACGGCACGGGCGACGCGCTGGGCGCCGACGACGTTGACGTCGTACAGCGCCGCGAACTGCTCCGGCGTGAACGCCTCGGCCGGGCCGTAGGCCATGTGTCCGGCGTTCTGCACGAGGACGTCGATGCGCCCGTGTGCACGGACGACGGTATCGACCGCGTCCTCGACGGACTGCAGCGACTGGACGTCGAGCTCGACGGCGCCGAGCTGCAGCGCCTCACGGTCAGCGAGGTCCTCGAGCGCCCGGCGAGCGGTCGCGTTCCGACCGTCAACGGCACGCATCCCCGCGACGACGACGTTGCCTGCCCGTGCGAGCGACTCCGCCGTCAGACGACCGAAGCCGCTCGAGGCTCCGGTGACGAGGACGACCCGCGGCGTGGGCATCAGACCATCCCCCCGTTGGCGCGGATGGTCTGCCCGTTCACCCAGTGTCCGTCCGGTCCGACCAGGAACGCCACGACGCCGGCGATGTCCTCCGGGGCGCCGAGGCGCTCGAGGGGCGGTACCTTCGCCAGCGTGTCGATCTGCTCTTCCGTCTTCCCGTCGAGGAACAGCTCGGTCGCCGTCGGCCCCGGAGCGACCACGTTCGCCGTGACGTCACGGCCACGGAGCTCCTTCGCCAGGATCAGCGTCATGCCCTCTGCCGCGCTCTTGCTCGCGACGTAGGCGCCGTAGGTGGGGAACTGCGTCCCGACCACCGAGGTCGACATGCCGACGAACGCGCCACCGGAGCGGAGGCGACGAGCCGCCTGCTGCGCGACGACGAAGGTGCCGCGGATGTTCGTCCGGTGCAGCGCGTCGAGGACCTCCAGGTCCTGGTCGGCGATCGTCGACAGTGCGAGGCGCCCGGCGGAGTGCACGACGACGTCGACGCCACCGTGGTCGGCCTCGACCTGGTCGAACATGGCGGCCACGGCGTGCTCGTCGGCGACGTCTGCCTGCACGGCGACCGCGCGTCCGCCGGCTGCTGTGATCTCCTCGACGGTGGCCGCGGCAGCTGCCGTCCCGCTCGCGTGGTTCACGAACACGGTGAAGCCGTCCGCTGCCAGACGGGAGGAGACCGCGCGGCCGATCCCGCGCGAGCCGCCCGTGACGATGGCAACGCGTGCAGAAGTGTGAGCCATGGGGTGTCCTTTCATTGATACGCGCTCGTCGTTTCGGCGCTACGCCAGAACGTAGCATGACTACGATCGGCGCTACAAGCTGCGCTACGATCACGGCATGGCTCGTTCTGACGAAACACTTCGCAACGCGCTGCTCAGCGCGGCGGAGGAGCAGCTGGTCGCGTCTCCGGACGGGGACATCGCCACCCGAGCGGTCTGCGAAGCAGTCGGTGTGACACAGCCCGTCCTCTACCGGATCTTCGGCGACAAGCGTGGTCTCCTGGACGCCCTCGCCGAGACGGGTCTGCAGCGGTACACGCAGCGGAAGGCCGAACTCGAGGCGTCGGATGACCCGTCGGTGGACCTGCGCCGCGGCTGGGACGACCACCTCGCCTTCGCCCGCGAACACGCCGCGCTCTACCGGCTGATGTTCGCTCCGCGACCGTGGGCGAACAGCGCTGCCCGCGACGGACTGACCGTCCTGCTCGAGAGGACACTGACGCGCTGTGCCGCCGCCGGCCTGCTCCGCGTCGACGTACCCGTCGCGGCGACGATGTTGCTCGCTGCCAACGTCGGACTCGCCCTCGACCGGATGAGCACACCCGCGCGGCACGAATCCGGCATCGCCGCCGACGCACTCCGCGACGCAGTCCTGAGCGCGGTCCTGGTGGTGCCGCCCGGCCCGGGTCACGACGACCTCGACGCAGCACCCCTCCGGCAGCTCCGCGCGCGGCTCGACGCCGGCGGCTCGAGCGCGCTGCTGCCCGAGGAAGCCGCACTCATGCGAGTGTGGCTCGACCGACTCGATCCGCGGAACGATCGCGGCCACGGAGGATCCCGATGATCTCCACCTTCCTCGTCGAGCACGCGCCCCTGGTCCGCGTCGCCTTCTGGGTCGGCGTCACCGTCGCCGCGGGCCTGGCCTGGGCGCTCCACCGCCTGCGGCTCCGTGGTGTGATGCTCGGCCTGTCCGGGTTGTCGTTCATCGCGGTGCTCGTGCTCACGCTGCTGCCCGACGGCGCTCGGCCTGACGGCGTCGCGTGCACCGTGCAGTTCTCCGTGCCGTTCCAGGGCCTCGACACGCTCGCCAACGTCGCGATGCTGCTGCCGCTCGCACTCTTCCTCGGCACGGCGACGAACCGACCGCTCTCCGTCCTCGCCGGCGCGGTCGCCCTCTCCGCTGTCATCGAGGTCGTCCAGGCGCTCGCCCCGGTGCTCGGCCGGCGCTGCGACACGAACGACTGGTTCATGAACAGCGTCGGAGCGGTGCTGGGGGGGGCGATGGCGCTCGCCATCTGCGCGATCGACCGACGGCGACGGGCTGCCTCCGTCTCCGCTTGAGTCGTCGCCGGCGTCGGCCGCCTCGGCGCCGACGCGGGCGTCGGCTTCGACGCGATACCGCCCGGCGGTCCACCGCGTCAGGTCGCTCGGTGCGGTTCGGTTGCCTCACGACGGTCGAGCTCGGCGAGCATCGCGGCGGTGTTCCGCAGCACCTTCGGTGTCTGCACGAGGGTGACGACCAGGATCACGAGGAACATCGCCGCCGCGAACCAGAAGACCGGACGCCCGGTGACGGCGAGGGACACCTCGAGCGCCATCAGCACCACGAACACGACGGGCCCGAACCACCGCTGCCGGCGGTACTGCTGCTGGTAGTGCGTGAGCGCCTGGCGCCACTGCGCCGGGTCCGCATCAGCGGGCAGTTCGCCGCGCCGCACCGCTCGACCGAGTGCACGATCACGCGCGGCCGGGCCGACACTGCGACGTTGCCGACCGATCCAGAGCCCGAAGAGCACGCCGAACACCGCGCCCGTGACCACACTCGCGGCGACTCGGATCCCGACGGGGACGTCGGCGGGCATGGTGACGAACGTCGACAGGTACCAGAACCCGCCGAACGCGACCGCGAGGACGATCATCACGGCCCACAGCGGCCACCCACGCATCGAATCCACCTCGCCATCGTGCCAGCAGGACGCGGCGATCGCCCGGAATACAAGAAGCCCCCGGCCGGACCTGGTGGTCTGCCGGGGGCTTTCTCGTGGTGGGCGATACTGGGATCGAACCAGTGACCTCTTCCGTGTCAGGGAAGCGCGCTACCGCTGCGCCAATCGCCCAGATTCCCTGTCTGAACCGGGGTTCGTACAGGATCTGGAGGGTGTTGCTGGAGGTGGGGACGGGATTCGAACCCGCGTGGACGGCTTTGCAGGCCGCTGCCTAGCCTCTCGGCCACCCCACCATCGAGGTTCACGTCTCCGTGAGTACCCGAACGGTGGGATACCCTCTGGTGAGTCGCAGGGCTTCGAGAAGCCCCACACTCGAGCGGATGACGAGATTCGAACTCGCGACCCTCACCTTGGCAAGGTGATGCGCTACCACTGCGCCACATCCGCACTTGTCTTTCCGCTGTCGCGGCGACGACGTAAACTCTATACGAACCCGGGCGCTTCCACCAAAATCCTTCCCGTTCACCGGGCGTGTCCCCCGAGTTCATGCGGATCCGGCCGGTTCGAGCCCCCTCGCACGGCGCAGTCTTTGCCATGTGGTGCGCGGTTGTGTGCTCCGTGCCTGCTCTCAGCCCCGCACCATGCGGTCAAGCTCGCACCGAGGCGCCAAGGCCGCACCGTGCGAACGCGCCCCAACGCCGCACGGTGCGCCGCTGCACGGTGCGCCGCTGCACACGCACAGCGCGCCACACCCGGGCAGCGCGTCGTGTTCGGAGCACCGCGAGACATCCGCTACTATCGACTCGCACGAACAGTGCAGGGGGCGATTGGCGCAGTTGGTAGCGCGCTTCGTTCACACCGAAGAGGTCATCAGTTCGAGTCTGGTATCGCCCACCCTTGAGACAGAGCCCGACGCAGCAGCGTCGGGCTCTTGTCATCTCACCGGCCCGCAGCACGCGGGACGCACCATCAGCACGATCGGACGAAGGGGCGCATGACCGACGTCGACCTCGAGTTCGCCCGGGTCCGAGCGGTCCTCGACCGTCCGACCCTGCGGCTCATGTCCCGCCCGACGAGCGCGACGGTCCTCGCCGTGTTCCGCACGGTCTTCGACCGCGACGTCCAGTACGTCCCCGCCGACCGCATGCACCTGCAGGTCGAGGAGCACGTCGCCCGCCTGCAGGCCTCGGGCGCGCGCGTACCCGCGAGCGACCAGCACGAGCAGAGCGAGCAGGACCCCCGACCGAACGGCCGCGCCCTCTGCCGTGAGTGGGTGGCGGCCCAGTGGCTCGTGCGCTCCAACTCCCCCGACGGCGACGAGCAGTACTCCCTGACGAGCCACGCGCTCGAGGCCCTGAGCCTCGTCGACGCACTGTCCGCCGACCGTGCCCTGATCAGCGAGAGCCGCCTGGCGATGATCGTGGACGCCGTGCACCGCTGGGCCGCCCGCGCCGAGCCCGACCCCGACGTGCAGATCCGCCGCATCGACGCCCAGATCGCCGAGCTGCAGGCCGAGCGCGAACGCCTCGAGCACGGGGACGACGTCGTCACCGTCGAGGACGACCGGATGCGGGACGGCTACACGAACATCTCCGACCTGATCCGGCAGCTCCCGAGCGACTTCAAGCGCGTGGAAGAGGCCGTCGCGACGATGCACCGCTCGATCGTCGAGGACTTCCGGCAAGAGGTCCGTCCGATCGGCGAGATCCTCGACGACTACCTCGCACGCACCGACAACCTGATGCAGGCCACACCGGAGGGCCGCGCGTTCGAGGGCGCCTTCGAGCTCCTGCGCGACGACGCGCTGTTGCTCCGCCTGCGGGACGACATCGCGACGATCCTGTCCCACCCCTTCGCCGAGGGCCTCGGCGCCGGTGAGCGTCGCGCGTTCCGCAACACGGTGACGATCCTCCGCCAGGGCATCGAGGACGTCCTCGCCCAGCGCCGCCAGCTCACGGCCACGCTCCGCGACCAGATCGTCGCCCACGACGTGGTCCGCGACCGCGAGCTCGACGCCGTCATCCGTTCGATCAACCGCGGGCTCGCCACCCTGATGGACCAGGGCGGTGCGCGCGACCGCATCCCGCTCCCGCTGCTGCCGGCATCGGCCGAGGTCGGCACCCTGCGCGAACGCTTCTACGACCCGGACGCCGAGTCGGTGCCGCCGCCCATCGAGGAACCCGACGACGACGTCTTCGAGGACCTCGACGTCGAGATGCTCCGCAAGCACGGCGGCCCGCTCCTGACGGAGCTGCGCGCCGCACTCCGGTTCGCCGAGGCCGACTCGAGCGTCGACGCGTTCCACGGGCTGCCGCCCGAGCAGCGTCGACCGGTCGAGTTGTTCGGCCTCGCCCACCTGCTGACGGGGCGCGACGACTTCGAGTCCGCCGCGCACCTCGCCGAACACCGCACGGTGCGCCCGGACGGCAGCCCGGTGACCTTCCACATGCCCACCGCGGCGCTCGCTGCGGAGCGCACGCCGGCCGGCGAACCCCACGACGACACACAGAACGCACAGGAGGCACGGTGAGCGACACGACGCCGGCACCGGTCGACGAGACGGTCCCCTACGACGACCCCGCAACAGTCCTGCAGGAGGACGAACGCGACGAGTCCAGCTTCGCCCTCTTCGAGGGCGACGAGGGTCGGCTCGACGAGCACCAGCGCCGCGCCCTGGTGGCGCTGCTCCGCCACTCGTACGTCAGCTCCCGCACCCACCCCGACGAGTGGCGCGCGGTGCTCGACGGCGAGTACCAACTGCGGTCGCGCCTGAACGACCTGTTCCTCGAGCTGCACGTCGACCGCGACCGCGAGGTCGCCTGGAAGCGCCAGGCCCGCTCGGAGAGCCAGCGCCGTCCGTTCCCCACGCTGCTGCGCGACCTGCCGTACACCCGCGAGGAGACGATCGTCCTCGTCTACCTGCGGATGCGGCTGCGAGCCGATGCCCGGCCGGGGCCGGACCAGGTCGTCGTCGACCGCTCCGAGATCCTCGGGCACGTCGCCGGGTTCCGACCGGCCACCGCGACCGACCGCACCCGTGACGAGGGCCGTGTGGCGAAGGCCGTCGAGCGCCTCGTCACGGCGCGGATCCTGATCCGCACGTCCGACCCGGACCGCTTCCGGGTGGCGAGCGTCGTCGAGGTGCTGCTCCCCCTGGAGCGCCTGCTGGAACTGGACACCTGGTTGCGGACCACCACCGCGCAGGAAGTGGCGACCGCCCCGGGCGGCGAGCCGACCGACGGAGCCGACCCGGGCCTCCCGACTGACGACACCGACACCGACGACGAAGGCGAGACGGAAGCGTGACCGACACGTTCGAGATCCCGGCGCTCTTCGACACGGTCGCGCAGTGGCGCGCCGAGTCGATGCAGGTCGTCAACTGGGGCGGGTTCCACGGTCACCGCCAGGTCGAGCTGTCCGGCACCGCGACGCTCATCTCCGGCGCGTCCGGCACCGGCAAGTCCACGCTCATGGACGCGTACCTGGCCGTGATGATGCCGTCCGACGTGCCGTTCAACGGCGCCTCGAACGACGCCACGACCGGGCGTGCCCGCAGCGCCGACCAGCGCAACCTGCTCACGTACCTGCGCGGCAAGGTCGACACCCGCCGCGACCCCGAGTCCGGCGCCCTGCGCGACGTGAACCTGCGCGGCGACGACCAGACCACCTGGGGTGCGGCCGCGGTCACGTTCCGGAACGACGACGAGCGCCGCTTCACGGTGTTGCGGGCGTACATCGTGCCGAAGCGCGCGCGGGGCGTCGGCGACATCCAGATGACCATGGCCACGGTCGACGACACCTTCGACCTGCGTCGTCTCGAGGAGTTCGTGCCGACGCGGTTCCACCACCTCGAACTGACCGGTCGTGTTCCCGGCCTCGTCATCCGCGACACCTACCAGGAGCTCGCGTACACGCTGCAGACCCGGCTCGGCATCGGCGACTCCGGTGGCGGCAACCGGGCGATGCGCCTGCTCGCGCGCATCCAGGCCGGGCAGCACCTGCCGACAGTCGACGCGCTGTACAAGTCGCTCGTGCTCGAGACCCCCGGCACCTACGAGGCGGCCGACCGTGCCCTCGCGCACTTCTCCGCGCTCGACGAGGCGTACGAGGCGATGGACACCGAGGAGCGCAAGGTCCGCATCCTCTCCCCCATCACCGACCTGCACGACGAGATCGAACGCTCGAAGGCCGCGGCCGAGGCGCTGGACGGCATCGCCACCGGTGCCGAGGTCTCCCCGTTCGCGCACTGGACGGCCTCGCGGAAGCGCGATCTGCTCGACGCCGAGGTCTCGCGGAACGCACGGGAGCGCACGGCATCGCGCGCCGAGGTCGCCGCTGCCGAGGCCCGGCACGCCGCCGTGGAGATCGAGCTGCGCGACGCCGAGGCGCGGCTGCGCGACCAGGGCGGCAACGCGCTCGCCCAGCTCGAGGACCGCATCGACCGCCGCACGCGCGAACGCGACGCCGTCGTCCGCACCCGGGCGACGTTCGACGAGCGCACAGCGGTGCTCGGCACGTCCGTCGCGACCGAGGCCGACTTCACTGCCGCGCAGCGCAGCTCGCACGAGTTCCTCGGTTCCTACGCTGCTTCGCGCTCGTCGTTGGACGACCGCCGTGACGCCCTGACGCGCGAGGAGTACCCACTCCTCGACCGGGAGCGCTCACTGCGGCAGGAGCGGCAGTCGCTCGAACACCGCCAGGGCGCGATGCCGCTGCCGATGCACGAGGCCCGGCTCGCGATGGCCCGGGCGGCCAGCATCGACCCCGCAGACCTGCCCTTCGTCGCGGAACTGCTCGACGTGCGGCCCGGCGAGGAGCGCTGGCGCACGGCGATCGAGTCCGTGCTGGCTCCCGTCGCCCGCACCCTGCTGGTCGACCAGGACCGGCTGGGCGCGTTCAGCGAGGCGATCGACGCACTCCGCCTGCCGGTCCGCGTGCAGTTCGAGGGTGTGCCGACCGGTCCGCACCTGGACCTCGACGGCGACCCCGCGATGGTGTCCGGCAAGCTCGCGATCAAGCACTCGCCGTTCAGCACCTGGGTGCGCGAGCGGATCGAGTCCGAGCGCACCGACGCCCGCTGCGTGACCGACGCCTCCGAGCTCGGCGGCGGTGGCCGGCGCGTCACCGAGTCCGGCCAGCTCCGCGACGGTCGTCGTGGTGCGCACGGCGACCGGCGCCAGGCCAACGTCATCGGCTTCACGAACGAGGCCCGCGTCGCCGCCGTCGAGCAGGAGCTCGCGTCGATCGCGCAGGACCTCGCCACGCTCGAGGCCCGTCGCACCGACGTCGCACAGGACCTCACCGCGCTCGACGTCCTGCGCGCCGCCCACCAGCACGTCGTCGACGTGACCTGGGACGCCATCGACGTCGAGGGGGTCGAGACCTCGTTGGCCCGACTCGACGAGGAACGCCAGGCGCTGCTCGCCGCCGACGACGGCCTGCGGACGCTGCGCGCCTCGGTCGCCCGCCTGCGGAAGTCGCTCGACGAGACCGCCGACCGACGCTCCGCAGCACGGCTCTCCGTGCAGCGGCTCGAGGAGCGCCACGCGGTGCTCGTCGACGGTCAGGACGCCGCAGCCGAGATCCTGTCGCGTTTCGACGACACCCCCGAGTCGTTGCCCGACGACGAGCAGTCGCGACTGCTCGCCGAGACGTTCGCCGAGGTCGGCGCCCCGGACGGCGTGGACGGCTTCGACGACGCCACACGACGGCTCCGACGCCGGCTGGAGGAACGGCTGTCGCAGGCGCTCGATGGTGCCGCAGCGGCCTCGACGTCGCTGACGCTCACGTTCCAGCGGTACCAGGACGCCTGGCCGGACCCGAACCTCGGCACCGGCGTCGCGTCCTACCCGGACTACCACGCCATCCTCGACCAGATCGTCGCGACCGGACTGCACGCACGCCGCACCGAGTGGCGTCGGCGGCTGTCGCAGTGGAGCGGCGAGGACCTCGTCCCGCTCGCCGGCGCGTTCGACCGTGCCGTCGTCGAGATCGAGGAGCGTCTCGAGCCGGTCAACGAGATCCTGCGGGACCTGCCGTTCGGCGCGAACCGCGACCGCCTGAAGATCCAGATCCGCCGGGTGACGCGCGAGGACGTCACCGCGTTCCGCCGCGAGCTCCGCGCCCTGTCCGCCTCGGTCGACTCCGAGCTGACCGACGACGTGCTCGAGACCCGGTTCCGCCGGCTCCGGCGCTTCATGGCCGTCATCCGCCCCGACCCCGACGCCGCCCGTGGTCGCACCACGCAGCGCGACGCCGTGCTCGACGTCCGACGGCACATGGAGATCACGGCCGTGCGCTACGACACGTCGGGCGTCGACCTCGGCGTCTACTCGTCGCTCGGCGACAAGTCCGGTGGTGAGACGCAGGAGCTCGTGGCGTTCATCGTCGGTGCGGCGCTCCGGTACCAGCTCGGCGACGAGACCCGTCCCCGTCCCCGGTTCGCCCCGGTGTTCCTCGACGAGGCGTTCATCAAGGCGGACTCGGAGTTCGCCGGCCGAGCGGTCACCGCGTGGCTCCGGCTCGGGTTCCAGCTGGTGGTGAGTGCGCCCCTCGACAAGGTCACGGCGCTCGAACCGTCGATGGAACGGCTGCTCTCGATGCGCAAGCACCCCGAGACCGGCCACTCGTCCATCACCGAGATCGCCCGCATCCCCGCCGACGCCTGACCTGGGGCGCGGGTGTCGTCCCCGAGGTTCCAAAATCTCGGAACCTCGGGCGCCCCAACGGGCATCCGTGGAACCCGGACGGAACGCGCGCGGCATGTCGTGGAACCTCGGCGATGCCCCGGCGGCATGTCGTAGAACCTCGGCGGCGCCCTCGGCGGTACCCCGTCCGCAGGTCGTCGAGCCTCGGCCAGCAGAACGGAGGTGGCTGATCGGCGCGCACGCTACGGTGATGGCGTGTTCGGACGACGCTCCCCCAAGCCCCGCCCCGACGACGCCCCCGGCCTCGGCATCGGCGCGCTCGTGCAGGTCATCGACTCCGCGCAGGGCGGCGAGCGGTGGGCCGACGAGCCGATCGGCGTCATCGTGGCTCCCGGCGGCAACCAGATCGTCGGGTACCCCGGTGTCGGCGAACCGTTGTCGTGGACGGTCGCGTTCGAGGAGCCCGTGTACACGAAGGACGGCCGCGGCCCCTTCGAGCGCGCGACCGTCCTGAGTCGTCAGTTGGTGCCGATCACGACCGGCAGCGGCGAGTAGCCCAGCGGGCTCAGTACTCCTCGGAGCCGCTCTTCATCATGGCGGCGACCGCCATGCAGCAGCCCACACCACCGAGGACGCCGATGCCGATGATGATGCCGGCGATGAGTTCGAGCATGGGGTGACTCCTTGGTTGCTTCGGCCGTGTGGCTTCCCTCAGGTTAGCGGATGCGCGACGGATCAGCGGAAGCCGCGACGGATCAGCGGATACCGCGCATGAGCTTCAGGACCGGCTTCGCCAGGACGAGCAGGACCACACCGACCGCCACGGCGACGAGACCGAGGATCGTGAAGTAGGGGGCCTCGTCCGCCGGGTCGTAGTAGCGCGACAGCACCCCGGTGACGGCGGTGCCGAGCGACACCGACAGGAAGAAGAGCGCGACCATCTGCGTCTGGAACTTCGGCGGCGCGAGCTTCGTGGCGACGGACTGCCCGACGGGTGACAGCAGCAGCTCGGCCAGCGTGAAGACCAGCAGGATCGCGACCAGGGCGAGCAGGGGCGTGCCGTTCTGACCCGAGTTGACGAACGGCAGGAACAGCAGGAACGCGACACCCATGATCCCGGTGCCGAGGGCGAACTTCGTCGGCGTGGACGGCTGGCGGTCGCCGAGCTTGGTCCAGAGTGCCGCGAAGACCCCGGACAGCACGATGATGAAGACCGGGTTGATCGACTGCACCCACGACACCGGCATCTCCCACCCGAACAGCGAGCGGTCCAGTCGCTCATCGGAGTAGACGGTGACGACGGTGAACTGCTGCTGGTAGAGCGACCAGAACACCGCGCTGCCGATGAAGAGCGGGATGAACGCGAACACCCGCGAGCGCTCCTGCGCGGTGATGCCGCTCGTCAGGATGACGACGAAGTAGCCGATCGTGGCGAGGATCACTATCGCGACGACCACGGTGGGCAGGTTGCCGACGTTCAGCAGCCCGGTGAGCACGGCGACCACGACCACACCGAGGGCGACGACGACGCCGACACCGATCAGCGGCAGGCGTCGGCGGTCGACCGGGTTCGTGACGTGGCGGACGGTGTCGGGCAGGTTCTTGCGCCGGATCGCGTACTGCACCAGCCCCGCGGCCATGCCGACGGCGGCGAGCCCGAAGCCGTAGTGGAAGCCGAGCGAGCTCTGCAGCAGGCCGGTCAGGAGCGGTCCGAAGAACGCTCCGAGGTTCACGCCCAGGTAGTACAGCGAGAAGCCGGCGTCACGACGGGGGTCGTCGCGGCTGTAGAGCCCACCGACGATCGTCGTGGCGGTCGCCTTGAGCCCGCCGGACCCGAGCGCGATGAGCACGAGGCCGACGCCGACGCCCGCGACCCCGGGGATGAGCGCCAGGGCGATGTGCCCGAGCATGACGACGACCGCGCTGCCGAAGAGCGTGCGGTCGGCACCGAGCAGCCGGTCCGCGATCCACGCACCGATGATGGTGAACAGGTAGACGGCGCCGCCGTAGGCGCCCATGATCCCGCTCGCGACACCCTTGTCGATCCCGAGGCCGCCCTGCGTGACGGTGTAGTACATGTAGATGAGGACGATGCCCTGCATCCCGTAGAACGAGAACCGCTCCCAGAGCTCCACCGCGAACGGTGTCGACAGCTCGAACGGCTGTCCGAAGAAGGTGCGTTTGGGCTTGGGATCGTGTCCCGTGGTGGAGCCTGACATGTCGGCCAGTCTGCCCCGCGGGCCGGTGGCACGCCCAATCGTCGATGGGTGCTCAACAAATCCGGCGGCCGGGCCGCTTGGAGGGTTCCCACCAACGCGGCCGGTCCGCGTGGACCAGGGTTGTACGCCCCGCACCGCGTTCCGCCGGCTGTCGGGCGCGGTGTCTAGCGTGGGTCGTGCAACACCGGACACCGCAGTTCAGGAGGACTCCGACCATGGTCGACACCGCATCCGCGCAGCACACCGGCACCCAGAAGGCGAAGCAGGACGCCGGCGAGGACACGAGCAACACCGCGAGCACGAACAACAGCGCGAGAACGAGCACGAACACCGACGTCCGCATCGACGTCGACATGGTCGAGACCCTCCTGCTCGGCCGCTGGGCCGAGGACCGCCGCATCTCGCGCCGCCTCGTGCTCGACCCCGCACTGCACAAGACCGAGGGCCTCGGCACCATCGAGCACCGCGCCCGCGCGTTCGAGCAGCTGCAGATCCTGGTGGACGCCGGTGCGATCCAGCGCCCGTACCCGCGCGAGCTCGGCGGCCAGGACAACCACGGCGGCAACCTGGCGGCGTTCGAGGAGATCACCACCGCCGACCCGTCGCTGCAGATCAAGGCCGGCGTGCAGTGGGGCCTGTTCGGCTCCGCGGTGCACCACCTCGGCACCGCGCGGAACCACGAGGAGTTCCTGCCCGGCATCATCGGGTTCGACGTGCCCGGCTGCTTCGCGATGACCGAGACCGGCCACGGTTCGGACGTGCAGAACATCGCCACGTCGGCCACATACGACCCGGCGACGCAGGAGTTCGTCGTCCACACACCGTTCCGTGGGGCGTGGAAGGACTACATCGGCAACGCGGCCCTGCACGGCAAGGCGGCCGTCGTCTTCGCGAAGCTCGTCACCCAGGGCGTCGACCACGGCGTCCACGCCTTCTACGTGCCGCTCCGCGACGACGACGGCGCGTTCCTGCCCGGCGTCGGCGGCGAGGACGACGGCGTCAAGGGCGGTCTGAACGGCATCGACAACGGCCGGCTGCACTTCGACCACGTCCGGATCCCCCGCACGAACCTGCTGAACCGCTACGGCGACGTCGCCGAGGACGGCACCTACAGCTCGCCGATCGGCTCCCCCGGTCGCCGCTTCTTCACGATGCTCGGCACCCTGGTGCAGGGCCGCGTGTCGCTCGACGGCGCCGCGGTCGTCGCGCAGAAGATCGGGCTGCAGATCGCGCTCACCTACGCCATGCAGCGTCGGCAGTTCCCGACGGCCGGCGGTGTCGAGGGCGTCCTGCTCGACTACGGGCGGCACCAGCGCCGGCTCATCCCCCGCCTGGCGACGGTGTTCGCGCAGTCCTTCGCGCACGAGCAGCTGCTCCGCACCTTCGACGACGTGTTCAGCGGGCGTGCCGACACCCCGGAGCGCCGCGAGGACCTGGAGACCCAGGCCGCCGCGTTCAAGTCGCTGTCGACGTGGTCCGCCCTCGACACCCTGCAGGAGTGCCGCGAGGCCTGCGGCGGCGCGGGCTTCCTCGCCGAGAACCGCCTGACGAGCCTGCGTGCCGACCTCGACGTCTACGTCACGTTCGAGGGCGACAACACCGTCCTGCTGCAGCTCGTCGGCAAGCGGCTGCTCACCGACTTCCGGAAGCGGGCGCCGCGCGATGCCGCATCGACCGCGAAGTTCGTCGCCGCCCAGGTCGGCGTGAAGCTCGCGGACGCCTCCGGGATCCGCCGCCTCGGGCAGACGGTCGCCGACCGCGGGTCACTCGCGGCGAGCGTCACCGACCTGCACGACCCCGCCACCCAGCGGGCGCTGCTCGCCGGCCGAGTGGACACCATGGTCACCGAGATCGGGCTCCGGCTGAACACCGCCGGCAAGGACCGCGCCCGTCAGGCCGTGCTCCTGAACCGGTCGCAGCACGAGCTCATCGAGGCCGCGCGCGCCCACGCCGAGCTCATGCAGTGGGATGCCTTCACCGAGGCGCTCGCCGCGGTCCCCGAGGGCGACACCCGCCGGGTGCTCGTGTGGCTGCGCGACCTGTTCGCGCTCGGACTGCTCGAGCAGCACCTCGACTGGCACCTGGTGCACGGCCGCCTGAGCGCACAGCGCGCCCGTGCGGTCTCGGCGTCGATCGACCGGCTCGTCGCGCGGCTCCGTCCGGTCGTCCCGCAGCTCCTCGAGACCTTCGGCTACGAGCCCGGCCACGTGCGGGCGCCCATCGCGCTCGGGGAGGAGCAGGCGCGCCAGGACGAGGCCCGTGCGTGGTTCGCCGCCGAGGCGGCAGCCGGACGGCTCCCCGAACAGGAGAAGAAGCCCCGCGCGTAGCCGCCCGTCGTTCCGTCCGGTCCGCGCCCCGCCAGCGTCGTGGGGGCCCCCCCAGGCCGGGGGCGCGCCCCCCCCCCCCGGGGGCGCACCCCCCCCCCCCCCCCCCCCCCCCCCCGGCCGCCCGCCCCCCCCCCCCCCCCCGCCCCCCCCCCCCCCCGGGCCCCCCCCCCCCCCCCGCCACGGGGCGCGATGCCACCACGGCGCGCGCGGCCGCCACGGGGCGCGATGCCACCACGGCGCGCGACGGCCCGGACTACGCCCGGTCGGCCCCGCCGCGGTCGCCGAGCGCCGCGCGCAACCGCGCCTCGGCGTCGTCTCCGGAGGCACCGGACGCCCCGGCAGCCGCGGCGGCCTCGGCGTTCGCCTCGGCGACCGCGCGCACGACCTCTTCGCGCTGGATCTTCACCCCGCGTGGTGCGTCGATGCCGATCCGCACGCCGTCCCCCCGGGCGTCGAGGACCGTGATGACGATGTCGTCACCGACGAGGATCCGCTCGCCGACCTTCCGCGTGAGTACCAGCACCCGCTCAGCCTAGCGACAGGACGGGGACCCCCAGCAGGTCGACGGAGTCCGGCGTGGCGGTCTCCCCGGCGCCGATCGCGACGACGCCGGCCACCGGCAGCCGTGCGGCCACCGCGGAGACCATGGCCGCCGAGTCCTCTGGCTTCCGGCCGACGTCGACGACGACCCAGACCTGGTCCGCCTCGATCCGGTCGCCCGTGGCGCGGTCGTCCCAGGCCGCCACGGCGAGCACGGCGTGGCCGTCGCGCACGCCGTCGGCGCGGGCGAGGATCGCGGACCGTCGGTCGGCGGCGTCGGTCGGCCGCAGTGCGTGCCGGACGGCGAACAGGCCGGCGGCGGCGTCGACGTCGTTCGGTCGACCGACCAGCAGCACCAGGTCACCATCAGCAGACCGCACTGCCGGAACAGCAGACCGCGCGGCAGGAACAGCAGATCGCGCGGCAGGGGCCGTGGGCCGGGCCACGGGCACGGCGGGTGCGGCGTCGGGGACGGTGGCCGGGCCTCCTGGCAGGGTGTCGGCAACGGCCTGGAGGCGCGGGTCGACGTCCGCAGACCCGTCCGGCTCCGGCAGGACGCGCGTCGGGCGCGGGGCGCTCCCCGTGATCCCGTCCGCCACGAAGCCGTCGAGCACCGACGCGAACGCGTCGGCGCGCGTGGTCGCGGTGCCGTCACCACCCGCGATGCGGGCCTCGGCCTCCTCGGCGTCGGCGAGCAGCGCCGCGATCCCGATCCGCTGGACGGGCGAGTCGGCGATGACCACGCGTGCGGTCGGGGTCTCCCCCGGTTCCGGCACCTCGACGGTGGCCTCGACGTGCGCCTTGCGGAACAGCCCGCCGATGCCCGGCGTGGTGACCCGCTCGGCGGCGACGATCCGTGCGCCCGCGCCGAACTCGGTCCGGACGGCGTCGCGGACCTCGTCGAGCGTGGCGCCGCTACGCTGCAATCGGGTCGGCGGCACGGACCACTCCCACGGTCTCGATGGTGGAACCCGCGGCGGTGGCCTCCTGGTACGACAGCACCGGGAGCCCGTTCGACTGCGCGGCGACCATGCGGTGCACGGCCGGTCGGAGCTGCGGGGCGCAGACCAGGACGGCGGACAGGCCCTGGTCCTCGACGCTGCGCACGGCGTCGCGGACGGACCCGAGCACCTGCTCGATGCGGTGGGCGTCGAGGACGATCTGGCTGCCCTGCTCGGACGGCCGCAGGCCCTCGAGCATCGACTGCTCGAGCAGCGGGTCGATCATGATGACGCGGAGCGTGCCCTGGTCGGTGTAGCGGGCGGCGAGGGCGGGACCGAGCGCGGCGCGGGCGGCCTCGACGAGTCCCTCGGGGTCGGTGGACGCCTTGGCCCGCAGCGTGAGGGCCTCGCAGATCCGGCCGAGGTCGTTGATCGGCACCCGCTCGGCGAGCAGGCCCTGCAGCACGCGCTGGAGTTCGGCCATCGAGAGCATGCCCGGCACGAGCTCCTCGACCGCGGCGGGGTTGACCTGCTTGACGCCCTCGGTCAGGACCTTGACGTCCTCGCGGGTGAGCAGGCGGGCGGCGTTGTCGCCGATGACGGCCTGCAGGTGCGTCACGAGGACGGACACGCGGTCGATCACGGTGGCGCCGGTCATCTCGGCGGCGTGCCGGAGTCCGGCGGGCACCCACTTGCCGGTCAGACCGAACACCGGCTCGACCGTCGAGGCGCCCGGCAGTCCGTCCAGGTGGTCGCCGAGCGCGAGCACGCTGCGGGCCGGAGCGGTGCCGCGGCCGGCCTCGACGCCGGCGATCCGGATGGCGTAGGTGGACGGTGGCAGGTCGATGCTGTCGCGGGTGCGGACCGGTGGCACGACGATGCCCATGTCGACGGCGATCTTCCGGCGGAGCGCACGGACGCGGCCGAGCAGGTCGTCGGAGGCGCCGGACACCATGTCGACCAGGTCGGGCGCGAGGAGGATCTCGAGGGCGTGCACCCGCATCTGCTCGATGAGGTCCTCGGGGGTGTCGCCGGTGGGCGCTGCGGCCTCGAGGGCCTGCTGCTCGGCGGCGGCCGACTCGGCGTTCGCGGCGTTCCGGCCGATGCGCCAGGCCGTGAACAGCAGCGTCGCACCGACGAGCAGGAACGGCAGGATCGGCATGCCGGGGATGAACCCCATCGCGATGGCGGCGACGCCGGCGATCATCAGCGCGTTGCGTGACTGCGACAGCTGCGTCGCGGCCGAGGCGCCCATCTCGGACTCCGCGCCGGAGCGGGTGACGATCATGCCGGTGGACACCGCCATGAGCAGCGCCGGGATCTGCGTGACGAGGCCGTCGCCGATGGTCAGGATGCCGTACTTCGACAGGGCGTCGGTGGCGGAGAGCCCGTTCTGCAGCATGCCGATCGCGATGCCGCCGACCAGGTTGATGATGATGATCAGGATGCCGGCGATCGCGTCGCCCTTGACGAACTTCGAGGCGCCGTCCATCGCGCCGTAGAAGTCGGCCTCGGCGGAGACCGCGGCCCGGCGGTCCTTCGCCTGCTGGTCGGTGATGAGCCCGGCGTTCAGGTCGGCGTCGATCGCCATCTGCTTGCCGGGCATGGCGTCGAGGGTGAACCGTGCCCCGACCTCGGCGACGCGCTCGGCGCCCTTCGTGACGACGACGAACTGGATGACGATGAGGATCAGGAAGATCACCGCGCCGATGATGATCGACCCGGACACGGCGACGTGGCCGAACGCCTGGATGACGTCGCCGGCGAAGCCCTCGCCGAGCACGAGGCGGGTGGACGCGACGTTCAGGCCGAGGCGGAACAGCGTCGCGACGAGCAGCAGCGACGGGAACACCGAGAAGTCGAGCGGCTTCTTCACGAACAGCGTCGTGAGCAGGATCACCAGCGCCAGCAGGATGTTGCAGATGATCAGGAAGTCGAGCAGGAACGACGGCACCGGCAGGATCAGCAGCAGGATGATGCCGACGATGAACACCGGGACGACGAGCTTCGGCAGGTCCTTGCGGTTCATGCGGGGAGTCCTTCGGTCTGGTTCGCTGCGGTGCGCGGTGGGCGGAGCCTGCGGGGGCGGAGGTCGCCGGTGAGCGTCGCCGGGTCGATGACGCTCGCGACCTCGTCGGGCGTGGTCGGCCGCGGTGGTGCGTGGGTGCCGGCCGCTGCACCGCGGGCCTTGAGCGCCATCACGAACGACAGCACCCGGGCCACCGGCGTGTACAGGTCGACGGGGATCTCGTGCCCGAGCTCGCACGCGGCGTGCAGGGCACGGGTGAGCGGGACGTCGCGGACGATCGGCACGCGTTCCTCCTCGGCACGGGCGCGGATGACGTCGGCGACCGGGCCGGCGCCCTTCGCGACCACCCGCGGTGCGGCCTTGCCCGGCTCGTACTTGAGCGCGACGGCGTAGTGCGTCGGGTTCGTCATGACGACGTCCGCGGTGCCCACGGACGCGATCATCCGGTTGCGGCTCATCGCGAGCTGACGGGAGCGGCGTTGGCCCTTGACGAGCGGGTCACCGTCGCTCTTCTTGTGCTCGTCCTTGACCTCGCGCTTGGTCATCATGGTGCGCTTGCGGTTGCGGCGGATGACGACGAGCACGTCGATCGCTGCGAGGACGAGCCCGGCGGCGATCGCGGCGCGGAGCAGGGTGCCGGCGCCGTCCGCTGCCGCCTCGAGCACGGCGGACAACGGCAGCGAGCCGCTCGTCATGAGCACGGGCATCAGGCCCTGCACGGCGAACCAGAGCACGAGCCCGACGACGGCGGTCTTCAGCAGGGCCTTCGCCCCGTTCCAGAGCGCCTGGACGCCGAACACGCGCTTCAGGCCCGCGATGGGGTCGAAGTGCGACGCCTCCGGTGCGAGCTTCCGGATGTGCACCCCGCCCTGCGCGACGGCGGCCGCGGTGACCGCGACGAGGACCACCGCGAGCATCGGTCCGAGGGTCGCGCCGACGCTCGCCATCGCCTCGCCGAACACGTGGTTCATGGTGCCGATGGTCGGGTTCGCGATGACGGACTGCACGGCGACGAGCTGCGCGGTGCCTGCGGCTGCCGCGTTGCCGATCATCGACGGCACCATGAGCGCGACGACGGCGATGCCGATCCACGCACCGAGGTCCTGGGACCGGCCGAGCTGGCCCTTCCGGTGGACCTCCTGCATGCGCTTCTGGGTGGCCTTCTCGGACTTCTCACCACTGTCGGACACGGCGCCTCACCCCCGTCCCGTGATCGCCTGCACGGCGTCGCCGGTCAACGACGACACCACCGAGGGCAGCGCCATGAAGAGCGCACCGGCGAACAGGACGGTCAGCCCGATCTTGATCGGGAACCCCATCTGGAACGCGTTGAGGGCCGGCGCGACGCGGGTGAGCAGACCGAGGCCGACGTCCGCCAGGAACAGCACGACCACCAGGGGCCCGGCGATCTGCAACGTCGCGAGGAACATCTGCGACATCGCCGCCACGAGGGCGTGCGCCAGACCGTCGACGGCGAACGCCCCGGTCAGCGGCACGGCGTCGAAGGACCGCACGAGCCCACCGACGATGAGCTGGTACCCGCCCGAGGTGAACAGGAGCGCGAGCGCAGCCATCTGGAACAGCCGGGTGAACTGGGCGCCGTTGACCTGCGACTGCGGGTCGAACGCCTGTGCCAGCGTGAACCCGCCGAACAGGTCGATGAGCGCACCGGCGGACTGCACCGCGGCGAACACCAGGAACACGAGGAAGCCGAGCGACAACCCGACGACGAGCTGGGTGAGCAGTGCGAGCAGGAACGGCCCGGTGGCGAGCGACTCGTACCCGACGGCGACGCGCGGGGCGACGCCGATCGCCAGGCCGAGCCCGAGGATCACCTTCACGGTGCCGGGGAACGCCCGGTACGAGAACGGCGGCGCGATGACGAAGAACGCGACGAGCCGGACGCCGGCGAGCATGGTCGCCTCCAGACGGTCGGCGTCGACGCTGAGCTCCATCAACCGCTCCCGAGCAGCTTCGGGATCATGTCGAAGGCGACGTGGGTGAACGCCACCATCTCCGAGATCATCCAGTTGCCGCAGATCACCAGGGCGATCGCGACCGCGACGGCCTTCGGCACGAACGAGAGCGTGACCTCCTGGATCTGGGTCACGGACTGGAACAGCGAGATCGCGAAGCCGACGACGAGCGACGTGATGAGCACCGGCGCCGCGAGCTTCGCCGACACGAGGAGTGCCTGGAGGACCAGGTCGATGACGGCCTGCTGGTTCATGCGCGCCCCCTAGACAACGTGGTAGCTCTCGATGAGCGACGTGATGATGAGGCCCCAGCCGTCGACCAGGACGAAGAGCAGGATCTTGAAGGGCAGCGAGATCATGACCGGCGGGAGCATCATCATGCCCATCGACATGAGGGCCGCCGAGACGACGAGGTCGATCACCAGGAACGGGATGAAGATGACGAACCCGATGATGAAGGCGCTGCGGAGTTCCGAGATGATGAACGCCGGGATGACCGTCGTCATCGGCACGTCCGCCATCGACTTCGGGTTGTCGAGGCCGGCGGCGCGGGTGATCAGGGCGACGTCCTCGTCGCGGGTCTGGTGCAGCATGAACGTCCGCAGGGGCTTCGTGCCGATCTCGACGGCCTGGTCGAAGTCCAGGTGGCCGGCGAGGTAGGGCTGCAGCGCGTCGTCGTTGATGTGCCCGAGCACCGGCGCCATCACGAACAGCGACAGGAACAGCGCCAGGCCCGCGATCACCTGGTTCGGCGGGATCGACTGCAGTCCGAGCGCGTTCCGGGTCATCGCCAGGACGACGAAGATCTTCGTGAACGACGTCATCATGAGCATGAGCGCCGGGGCGACGCTGAGCAGCGTGATGCCGATGAGCGTCACGACCGCCGACGACGGGGTGCCGTCCGGACCGTTCACGCTGACGCTGAAGTCGCCGTCCGCGGGAGCGGTCGGGGTGGCGGGAGCGGTCGGCTCCACGACCCCGGCGGCGTGGGCACCGGTCGCGGTGAGCATGAGGAAGCCGGCGACGACGGCCAGCCCGAGCAGGACGAGGGCGACGACGCGTCCGGACAGCGCCAGCCGGTGCGACCCTGCGGCGGTCACCCGACCCGCCGGTTCCGGAGCACCGCGGCCGCCTGCCGCCACGTGTCGACCGACAGGATCGACCCCTGCAGCTGCTGCGCGGTCGGCAGCGTGGTGCGCTGCGCACGACGGTTGCGCGGGCGCATCGGCAGGGCCTCCGGGAGGCCCGTGGGAGCGTCCGCCTGCAGCGCCAGTTCCTGACCGAACGCGTCGGCCGACGGGGCGGGACGCACGGGCAGCTGCACGGGTCCGGTCACGATGGTGAGTTCGGGAGCGGGCGCCTGCCCGCTCGTCAACAGGCTGACGCCCTGCTCGGAGACCCCGAGCACGAGGCGCTCCCCCTCGACGTCGACCACGACGACGCTCGCCTTGCCGCCCAGGCCCTGGCGACCGACGACCTCGACGGTCGCCGCGCGGCGCCCGGAGGTCCTGCCCGCGAAGCGCTTCTTGCTGGCGCGGTGCAGCACCCACATGAGGGCGAGCACGACGCCGAGCGACAGCGCGACGCGGAGGGTGACGAGGAGGGTGTCCACGGGCAGGCTCAGAGGGATTCGGCGACGTCGAGGATGCGGGTGATCCGGACCGCGTAGTCCTGGTCGACCACGACGACCTCGCCGTGCGCGATCAGGCGGCCGTTCAGCAGGACGTCGGCGGGGGCACCGGCGCTGCGGTCGAGTTCCACGACCGCTCCGGGTTCCATACCGAGGACGTCGCGGACCGACATGCGGGTGCGCCCGATCTCGACGGTCAGGGTCATCTCGACGTTGTTGATGCGGCCGAGGTTGCCGGCGGGCACACCGACCGGCGCGGCGGCCGAGACCGTGCCGTGCTCGCGCACGCGGATGCCGAACCAGCCGCTCGGCACACCACCGGCGGCCAGCTCGAACACCACCGTGTCGGGGTCGGCCAGCAGCGCGGCGGCCGACTCGCGGCTCGCCTCGCCGAGGACCCCGACGCCGAGCACGGAAGCCGCGGCCTCGAGCGACGGGCGCAGCACGTCGGTGACGGCGACGATCCCGTGGTCGGTGCCGCCGGCCGCGATCACGGCCTCGAGGTCGGTGAGCACGAGGGCCAGATCGGCCGACAGGCCGCCGACGAACGAGGCGACCACGGCGTCGGTCGCCGCCTCGAGCACGACGGGGGTCGCGCCTCCCGGCAGCAGCTGTGCGCCCAGCGGGACGGCCGTCGGGAGCTGCGCCGCGAGCGACTCGGCCGCGGTGGTCTGGAGGGTGGTCGTGGCGTTCATGCGAGCTCCGTGCTGGTTGCGGACGACGTGCCGGCGGCGGCCGAGGTGGTGGTGACGACGATGCCGGCGAGGCGCGAGCCGTTCGCGCCGACCGCGGCGGTGCCGACGGGTTCCCCGTCGACCGCGATGGTGAGGGGACGGTGCTGCGGGTGCGGCAACGGCAGGACGTCACCGACGGCGAGCCGGAGCACCTGCGTCGGCAGGACCGTCGCCGGGGCGAAGCGCAGGCTGACCCCGACGGGCACGCCCGCGAGCTGCGCGTCGAGCAGGGCCTGGGCGTCGGCGGGCGACACGTTGGCGGCGGCCTCGCCGAGCTGCGGCAGCACGGCCTCGGCCGGCAGGGCGAGGGTGCCGGGGGCGACGCGGTCGCCGACGCGGATCGAGAACGCCGCGACGATCATCAGGTCGCCCTTCTGGGCGGCCTGGGCGAACTGCGAGTTGAACTGGAAGCCGCCGGCCGTGACGTCGTGCGCGAGCAGCCCGCCGAACGAGTACCGGAGGTCGTCGAGGGCGTCCTCGACGATCTTGCGCACGAGGGCCTGCTCGATGGGCGTGAAGGTGCGCTCCGGGGTCGGCAGGGGCTTCGAGGCGCCGAGGGCGTGCGAGACCCAGGTCAGGGCGGCGTCGAGCGGGACCTGCAGGACGCCCTTCGGGACGACGTCGGCGATCGGCAGCAGCACCATGCCGGTGAGCGCGGGCAGCGAGGCGGCGTACTCGTCGTACGTCACCATCTGCACCTGCTCGCAGGTGACCTGGCTGACGGCGCGGACCTTCGCGGTGAGCTGCGTGCCCCACTGGCGCGCGAACGTCTCGAACGCGAGTTCGAGGACCCTGGCGTGCTCGCGGGCGAGCGTCGAGGGGCGCGCGAAGTCGTACACCTCGGGCGCGGGCAGGGTCTCGGTCACGGGTGCGTCTATCGGTCGCCTGTGTGGCACCCGTCAGTGCTGTACCCCGTACTGGGGAGGCGGGGGTGCGGCCCAGTGGCGTTCGTCGTGTCGTTTGCGCGGGCGGCTCAGCCCTGGCGTGCTCCGTCCTGCGCCTTCGCGAGCGCCGGCATCAGTGCGCTGACGTCCTGGTCGGCGTTCGACAGCACCACGATGTCGACCCGTCGGTTCAGGGCGAGGTCCTGGTCCGTCCCGCCCTTCGCGAGCGGTCGGCTCGACCCGAAGCCGACGCTCTGCACGTGGTCGCCCGGCATCCCGCCGCGCTCGACCAGGTCGCGGAGGACCCCCGTCGCCCGGGCCGCACTGAGTTCCCAGTTCGTGGCGTACGGCGCCGTCGAGTTCCGCTGGTCGGCGTGCCCCTCGACGCTGACGTCGTGGTGGCTGCCCTTCAGCACCGGGGCGATCGCGTCCATGATCGACTTCGCCTGGTCGGACAGGTCCGCGCTGTTCGTGCCGAAGTACGTCTCGCTGCCGATGAGCCGGACGATCAGGCCACGGGCATCGACGGTGAACTGCACGTTGGCGGTCTGCCCGGCCTTCGCGAGGTTCCGCTTGATCGCCGTCTCGATCGCGGTGAGGTCGTCCAGCTCCTGCTTCGCGGCGGCGACGTCCTGCTTCGTCGCGGTCACCGGCACGACGGTCGACGCGGGGTCGACGTTGGTGTCCTCCGCGCCGGACGACGCCGTCGAGTGGTCGGCCTGCGACTTGTCGCTGGAGTACCCGGATCCGTCCTCGACCTGGTCCTTCGTCACCACCGTGCCGCTGGCGGTGTCGACCTTCTGCGACTTCACCTCGCCGAAGCCGGTCGCCAGGGAGTTCTTCAGGGCGATGTACTTCTCCTGGTCGACCGTCGACATCGCGAAGAGCACCAGGAACATGCACATCAGCACCGTGATCATGTCCATGTAGGACGCCATCCAGCGCTCGTCGGGGTGCTCGGCCTCGTCGTGGCCCTTCTTCGCACGACCGCGGCCGCGGCCCCGGGGGTTGGCGCTCATCGTCAGGCCGCCAGCTGCTGGTCGTCGACGTCCTGGTCGGTCTTGCCGGCCTTGCGCTTCGTGGTATCGGCGCGTGCGGCCGGCGGCACCATCGCCTTCAGGCGTTCACCGAGCAACCGGGGCTGGCTGCCGGCCTGGACGGCGAGCAGGCCCTCCATCAGGAGCGTCTGCCGGTCCGACTCGAGCTGCGCGAGCTTCCGGAGCTTGCCGCCGATCGGCAGCCACATGAAGTTCGCCGTCAGCAGGCCCCACAGGGTCGCGACGAACGCACTCGCGATGAGCGGGCCGAGCTCGTCGGGCTTGCCGAGGTTCGCGAGGACGTGGGTCAGGGACACGACGGTGCCGATGATGCCGACCGTCGGGGCGAACCCGCCGAGGCCCATGAAGAACGCACTCGCGCTCCGGGTCGGCGCCGCGTTCGACTCGATCTCGTCCTCGAGCAGGATCCGCAGCTCGTCGCCGTCGGTGCCGTCCGCGATGTTCTGCAGCGCCTTCTTCATGAACGGGTCGTCGTGCTTGTCGGCCTCCTGCTCGAGCGCGAGCAGACCGTTCGACCGCGCCGTCTCGGCCAGGCCCACCACGTCGTCGATGACCGACTGCGGCGGGGTGACCTTGCCCGTGAACGCCTTCGGCACGGCCTTGAAGCTCGCGATGGCGTCCTTCAGCGTCGTGCTCGCGATGCCGCACCCGATGGTCGCACCGAACACGAGCAGCATCGGCGCGGGCAGGAACAGTCCGGCGAGCTCGACGTGCTCCATCTCGACCATGCCGAACAGGGCGCCGAAGGCGAGGAAGATCCCGATGATCGTCGCGATGTCCACGTCAGCGACCCCCGTCCTGCGTGCGGAGGGGTGCGACCGCGGTGAGCGTCGGCTGCGGGCCGGTGGCGTTCCTGGTCGGCAGGTCGGTGCCGTACGCCATCCCGACGATGCGGGCGCGGTACGCGGCGATCAGGTCGATGACGTCGGCCATGGACTCGCGGACGATGTACTTCGCCCCGTCGACCATGATGAGCGTCGTGTCCGGCGTCTCGTGGATGCGCTCCACGAGGTCGGGGTTGACAGCGAATGCGCTGCCGTTGAGTCGTGTGACGACGATCATGGCCCGTCCTGGTTCTCGATCGTCCCGCCGCCGTCCGTGGGGCGGGATGCTGCCCGTCCGTGGGCCTGCACGGAGGTCTATCGGCGGGTGGGGCCGGGGCGTTAGCAGGGGTCTGGCGGCGTCTCGGCTGATCAGCAGGGAACCGGTGCATCCGATCGGGGCCCACGGCAGGTAGTGGGGGTACGACGTCGACGACGACGTCGTCCGCTCCGGCCCGGACCGGCCCGAAGGAGAACGCCATGCGCAAGACACTCGTCACCGGCCTGAGCGCCGGTGTGCTGTTCGCCGCCGCCGCCGTCGTACTACCGGCGACCGCCGCCACCGCTGCCACCGGTGAGGCGACGCTCTCGGTCCTGCACGCCGTCCCGGACGTCACCGTGGACGTCTACCTCGACGGGGAGCGCGCCATCGACGACTTCACCCCCGGGACACTCGCCGGCCCGATGATGGTGCCCGCCGGTTCCCACCAGCTCGCGATCACCGCCTCGGACGCCACCGACGCGTCGAAGCCGATCATCGGCCCGGCCGACGTGTCGTTCGACGCGGGCGGTGACTACACCGCCGTCGCACACGACGCGGCGGACGGTTCGCCGACCGCCACGGTGTTCACCAACGACACCTCCGCCGTCCCCGCCGGCCAGGGGCGTCTCGTCGTCCGGCACGTCGCGGCCGCACCCGCGGTCGACGTCCTCGCCGGCGGGGAGGCCGTCGTCACGAACCTGTCGAACCCGGACGAACAGGCGCTGGAACTCCCGGCCGGCACCGTCTCGGCCAGCGTCGCCGCGACCGGCACGACCGATCCGGTGATCGGCCCGGCGGACGTCGAGGTCACGGCCGGCGCCGACACCATCGTGTACGCCTGGGGCAGCCTGGACGACTCGAACCTCGCCCTCGCCACGCAGACGATCTCGGACCTCGGTGGGACGCCGAACGGTGTCCCCGCCGGCAACGCCGGTCTGGTGGCCACGAACGGTCAGGACGCCCTGCCGCTCGTCGGTGGTGCGGCAGCAGCCCTGGCCGCCGCTGCCGTGGTCGGAGCGGTCGTGCTCCGTCGCCGTCACGCAGCGGTCCGCCGCTGAACGTGCGGTTCCCCGTGCGCTCCGCCGCGGTGACGGCCATCGCCGTCGCCGCGGCGGTCGCATCCCTGACCGGGTGCTCGTCGGCAGGATCCGCCCCCGACGGGCAGCCGCCCGCCCTGCCGACGAGCACCCCCACCCCGGTCCCGACGGCGTTCTCCACCGAGGTGCCGCAGCAGGCAGCCACCATCCCCCCGGTCCGGCGTGCACCGGCTCCGACGAGCATCGTCGTCGACCACGACGGCATCAGCGCCCCCGTCCGGCCCGAGGGCGTCGACCGCACCGGGGCCATGGGGCTGCCGCCCGATCCCGCGACGGCCGGCTGGTACCGGTTCGGCGCAGCTCCCTCGTCGTCGGAGGGCAGCGTGGTGCTCGCCGCCCACGTCGACGCCGTCGGGTACGGCATCGGACCCTTCGCCCGGCTCCGGGACGTCCCCCGCGGGACGACGGTCACCCTCACCGACGCTGCCGGTACCGACACCCGGTGGCGGATCGACTCCGTCAGCATGCTCGAGAAGCAGGGGCTCCCCTGGGGCGACGTGTTCCGCGACGACGGACCGCGCCGACTGGTCCTGGTCACGTGCGGCGGCCGGTTCGACACGAGCACCGGACACTACGAGAGCAACCTCCTCGTCACCGCGGCACCGATCTGACCGTGGCGACCGACGGCCGCCTACGATCAGGTCGTGGTCGACGACGACCGCACCAGCGACAGGAAGACGTGACGACCATCCTCCCGGACGACGGCGAACTCTCCGACGCGTTCCGCGCCGGGGGCGAGCACGCCCTGCGCGCCGTCTACGAACGCTGGTCGTCGCTGGTGTACTCGTTGGCCCTGCGCGCCCTGGCGGACCCGGCCGCCGCGGAGGACGTCACGCAGCAGGTCTTCGTGAAGGCCTGGCAGCGGAGCACGAGCTACGACCCCACCAGGGGCCCGCTCGGCGCCTGGCTGGTCGGCATCACCCGCAACTGCATCGCCGACGCACTGAACGATCGCCGGCGGCACGCCAGCGCCGCCGACCCGGACGTGGTCGAGGAGACCACCCCGGCTCCGGAGCCGGCGTTCGACCTGGCCGAACGCGCACTGGTCGCGGGTGAGCTCGACCGACTCGACGAGACACCGAGACGGGTGATGCGACTGGCGTTCTACGACGACCTCAGCCATCGTGAGATCGCCGAACGGCTCGACCTGCCGCTGGGCACCGTGAAGAGCCACATCCACCGAAGTCTGGCTCGGCTCCGAACACGTCTGGAGGTGATCGAATGAAGCACGTCGACGACGAGACGCTGGCGATGCTCGCGGTCTCCGACCAGGTGGCTGCGGACGACGTCGCCGAACACCTGGCGTCCTGCGCCCGGTGCCGCGACGAGGTCGCCGTGCTGCAGCGGGTCGCCGCCGTCACGCGGGCGTCCGACGACCTCGAGCTGATCGCGCCCCCGGACCACGTCTGGGACCGGATCGCTGCCGAGATCGCGCAGACGCCGCAGCAGGTGACCGCGCCCGTCGACGCGCAGCCCCACGTCGTGTCCCGTCGACCCCGGTCGGGCACACGTCGTCGTCGCCTCGTGACGGTCGTCGTCGCGGGTGCCGGCGTCCTCGCGGTCGTCCTGGGCATCGGTGTGGCGACCGGCGTCGTCCCCGGGCTGCCCCACGGCGGCACCGAGACCGTGCTCGCGGACACCGAGCTCGCGCCCCTGCCCGGGTGGTCCGGCACGTCCGGCACCGCGGAACTCGAACGCGATCGGGACGGCCGGGTGACGCTCGTGGTCGACCTGCACGGTGAACGCGGTCGCTCCGGCACCGGACCGCTCCGCGAGGTCTGGATGATGCGATCGGACCTCGCCGGCCTGGTGAGCGTCGGGTACCTGGACGGCGACCGCGGCACCTTCACCGTGCCCGCCGACCTGGACACCGCGCGGTTCCCGGTGGTGGACGTCTCGGCCGAGGCGGACGACGGCGACCCGGCACACTCCGGTGACTCGATCGTGCGGGGAACGCTGACCGATCCCTGAGCGTGTTCGTCCCCCGAATTCTCAGCTGTGACGTATTCGAGACCACCAGGTGCGCGACAGGTGTCGATGTGCACCCGTTTTATCTCATGAGCGTGTTAGCGTGGCGCGCATGACCGACACCACCACCGTCGTCTCGCCGGCATCTCCGGCGACCGCAGCACCACTCCGCGAGGTCGGCGCCCTCATCCGGGGCGCCCGCAAGGGCCGCAGCATGACCCAGGCGCAGCTCGCCGAACGCGTCGGCACCAGCCAGAGCGCGATCAACCGCATCGAACAGGGTGGGCAGAACCTGTCCCTCGAGATGCTCACGCGCATCAGCGACGCCCTCGACCAGCAGATCGTCTCGATCGGCGGCGCCCCGCAGCGTGCCCACCTGCGCGTGCAGGGCGGCCGGAAGCTCAGCGGCTCCATCGCCGTGAACTCGAGCAAGAACGCGGCCGTCGCACTGCTCTGCGCGTCGCTGCTCAACCGCGGCGTGACCCGGCTGCACAAGGTCGCCCGGATCGTCGAGGTCGACCGCATCATCGACGTGCTCCGCAGCCTCGGCGCGAGCGTCACCTGGTCCGAGGACGGCGAGACCCTCGAGATCGTCGCCCCGTCCGACCTGCGCCTCGACGCGATCGACGCCGACGCCGCCCGCCGCACCCGCAGCGTGCTCATGTTCCTCGGCCCGCTCAGTGGCCGGTACGAGTCCTTCCGGCTGCCGTACGCCGGCGGCTGCGACCTCGGCACCCGCACGGTCGAGCCGCACCTCATCGCCCTGCGTCCGTTCGGCGTCGACGTCGAGGCGACCTCCGGCTGGTACGAGGTCGGCGTCGCGAACCAGGACGTGCCCACCAAGTCGGTCGTCCTCACCGAGCGCGGCGACACGGTGACCGAGAACGCGATCCTCGCCGCGGCAGCCCGCGACGGCGAGACCGTCATCCGCAACGCCAGCCCCAACTACATGGTGCAAGACCTCTGCTTCTTCCTCGAGCTGCTCGGGGTGCAGATCGAGGGCATCGGCACGACGACGCTCCGCATCACCGGCAAGAGCCGCATCGACGAGGTCGTGGACTACTGGCCGAGCGAGGACCCGGTCGAGGCGATGAGCCTGCTGACCGCGGGCATCGTCACCGACTCGACGCTGACCGTCACGCGTGCGCCGATCGAGTTCCTCGAGATCGAACTCGCGACCCTGGCCGAGATGGGCCTGCGCTTCGACGTCACCGACGAGTACCCGGCCGCGAACGGCCGCACCCGACTGGTCGACATCACCGTGCACCCGTCCGAACTGCACGCACCGATCGACAAGATCCACGCGATGCCGTTCCCCGGGCTGAACATCGACAACCTGCCGTTCTTCGTCGTGATCGCGGCCATGGCCGAAGGCACCACGCTCGTGCACGACTGGGTGTACGAGGGCCGGGCGATCCATCTGCTCGACCTGACCCGCCTCGGCGCGAGCGTCACCCTCCGCGACCCGCACCGCCTCGACGTCACCGGTCCGACGCACTTCTCCGGCGCCGAGATCAGCTGCCCGCCGGCACTCCGCCCCGCGGTGGTCATCCTGCTGGCGATGCTCGCGGCGAAGGGCGAGAGCGTCCTGCGCAACGTGGGCATCATCGCCCGCGGCTACGAGCAGCTGCAGGAGCGCCTGAACTCGCTCGGCGCGTCCATCGAGACGTTCCACGACTGAGGCGACCGCCCACCCGCGTGACCTGACGGCCCGTCCCCGCAAGTGGGGACGGGCCGTCACCCGTTCTGCGCGGATCGACCCGTGCCTCCAGGCTGATGCGCAGGAGCGCTCCACCACCCACCCAGGCGACCGGTGCTGGATGGGGTGATGGCCACGAGATCGCTCTTGACCGTCCCCCTGCTCACCACGGTCGCGGCCGCCGCCGCGGCCTGGTTCGTCCTCGGCCCCGCCGCCGCCCTCGCGTTCGTCGCGCTCGCGCTCCTCGAGATCGCGATGGCCGCCGACTCGTCGGTGCCGATGGCCGGCATCGCCGGACGACTGCACTCCCCCGCCCGCCGACTCTTCTTGTCGCTCGGCATCGTCGCGGGCGTCCTCGCCATGCGGCTGCTCCTCCCGCCGGCGGCGGTCGCCGTCGGCGATGCGACCGACCCGGCGAGCTCCGTGCAGGAGGCCGTGTTCGCCCCCGGTTCGTTCTCGGCACACCTCGCCGAGGTGCGCCCGGCCCTCGCCGCCTTCGGCGCCGCCTTCATCTGGCTCGTGTTCGCCGAGTACCTGTTCAACACGGACCGTGCGTCGCGCAGGTCCTGGCTGGGCCGCCTGGAGGCCCGGCTCGCCGCCGTCGCGCGGCCTCGCGTCTGGTCGCTGGTCACCGCTGCGATGGGGGTCGCCGTGACGGCCGTCCTCGTCGGCGTCGACCGCGCGTGGTCGCCGGGAGCCCTGCTGCCGGTCGTGCTCGGCGGCGCGGCGGGCATCGCGGCGTACCTCGGGTCGAAGCGCGTCGCCGCCTGGGCGCTCGACGGGGTCGGGTCGGACACCGCGTCGATCGGGGTCGGGCGGGGCGCCTGGCGGATCCACGCCTACGCGTCGACGGTCGTGTTCGAGCGGGGGCTCGTCGTGTTCATGCTGTTCGAGATCCTGGACGGGGTGTACAGCCTGTCGGGCTCGGGCACGCTCGGCGCCGACGGGCTCGGAGCGCTCGAACAGGCCGCGGTCGCGGTGGCGGCGATCGGCGTCGGCGCGGTGTTCCTGGCGCGGTTGACCTCACGGTTGGACGAGGCCGCCGGACTGAAGCGGTTGCGCTACCTGAAGGCCGGGGCGGCGTACGTGCTGGGCGTGCTCGCGGTGCTGCTCTGGGCGAGCCTGCTCGTGCCGATCCCGGGTGTCGTCGTCGGGTGGTTCGGCAGCGTGGTGATCGGCTCGGCGCTCGCGAGCTCCCTGCCGTGGCGGGCGTGGTGGCGTCGGCTGTCGCGGCGCCCGCACCCCGCCTGATCGCGCGCCTGGAAGGATCCACCGGCGATCGGCGTTGACTTGCGGGTCGGACGACGATCGGAGTGCACGTGCTGGGTCCTGAACTGGTGGTCGTCCTCGGCCTGGCCATCGCGCTGACGGCGGGGATCGCGGACCGGATCCGGGTGGCCCCGCCGGTGCTGCTGCTCGTGTTCGGCGCCGCGTTGGCGTTCGTGCCGCAGTTCGCCGACGTCGAGCTGCCCGCCGACGCCGTCCTGCTGCTGTTCCTGCCGGCACTCCTGTACTGGGAGAGCCTGACCACGTCGCTGCGCGAGATCCGGAAGAACCTGCGCGGCATCGTCCTGATGGGCACGCTGCTCGTGGTGGTCACGGCCGGAGCGGTCGCGGTGCTGCTCCACCTGCTCGGCCTGCCCTGGGGACCAGCATGGGTGCTCGGCGCGGCGGTCGCCCCGACCGACGCGACCGCGGTCGGCGTGCTCACGAAGATGCTGCCCCGCCGCAACGTCACCGTCCTGCGCGCCGAGAGCCTGGTGAACGACGGCACGACCCTCGTCGTCTACGGCATCGCGGTCGCCGTCACGGTGGGGACGCAGGAGCTCACCTTCTGGGGCGTGTCGGGGATGCTCGTCCTGTCCTACGTGGGCGGGGTCGCCGCGGGCCTCGCCGCCGCGTGGGTCGGGACGCTCGTGCTGCGCCGGGTCGACACCGTGGTGCTCGAGAACCTCGTCACGTTGCTCGTGCCCTTCGGTGCGTTCCTCGCGGCCGAGGCCATCGGCGCGTCCGGCGTGCTCGCCGTCGTGGCGGCCGGCATCGTCGTCAGCCAGGTCGGCCCGAAACTCGACCGGGCCGAGACCCGGCAGCAGGTCCGGGCGTTCTGGTCGTTCCTGACGTTCCTGCTCAACGGCGCGCTGTTCGTCCTGGTCGGCATCGAGGCGATGGTCGCGGCCCGGGCCCTCACGCCACCCGAGCTGCTCCGCGCCGCCGGGATCGTGCTCGCCGTCGCGGTGGTGCTCGTCGTCGTGCGGTTCGCCTTCCTCAACGCCGCAGGCGGCACCGTCTGGCTCGTCACGCGACGCACCGGCGGCGCACCGCGCGAGGGGCACCGCGACCGGCTCGTCAGCGGCTTCGCGGGCTTCCGCGGTGCGGTGTCGCTCGCGATGGCCGTCGCCGTGCCGCGCATGCTCGAGTCCGGAGCGGACTTCCCGGACCGCGACCTCATCGTCTTCGTGACGGCGGGCGTGGTCGTCGTCACGATCGTCGGGCAGGCCCTCGTGCTGCCGGCGGTCCTGCGGCGGGCAGCGCTGCCCGAGGACGAGTCGGTCGGCGAGGAGCGCCGCTTCGCGGAGCGGACCGCGATCGAGGAGGCCCTCGACGCACTCCCCCGGCTCGCACGCTCCACGGGCGCCGACCGGGCGACCGTCGACCGCGTCCGCAAGGACTACGAGGCGCACCTCGACGTCATCCAGGCACGCGAAGAGGACGACGACGAGCACCCGGCACTGCAGCGGCACGACTCCGCCGTCGCGCTCGAACTCGCCCTGGTGCAGCACAAGGCCGCGACCCTGCTGCGGCTCCGCGACTCGGACGAGATCGACGACCTGGTGCTGCGCCAAGTCCGCGCCGGGTACGACGCGGAAGAGGCACGGTTGGGCGGCATCACGCCGGCGTGACGCCACCGTCCGCGTCGTCGGAGGCCGCAGCGTCGGACGCGAGCGCCTTCCGACGCTGCGCGACCTGGACCGCGATCGCGACCGGGATCGCGGCGAGGGCGACCGCCCGCAACCACGGGCGGTCGAACACGTGCCGCGTGGCGTGGTCCAGCGACACCGGGCCGGGGCCGCCGAGCGCGAACATCGCCGCCGAGAAGCCGAGGAACGCCGGGAACTCGAACCCGCCGTCGGCGTTGAAGAAGCCGTTCGGGGTGTGCACGCTCGACGCGACGCCCATCGTCGTCGCTGCGCCCGCACCGGCGATCGGGGTGGCGAGTCCGAGTGCCAGGGCGGCGCCGGAGCCGGCCTCCCCGATCCCGGCCAGGACGGCGTTCCGCTTGGCGGGGCGGAACCCCATCGCGTGCATGCCCTGCGCGGTGCCCTGGATGCCTCCACCGCCGAAGGCGCCGAAGAGCTTCTGGGAGCCGTGCGAGACGAGGACGGCGCCGAGTGCGATGCGGAGCAGGGTCTTGGCGGTGACCGAAGCGGTGCTGGTGGTGTGCGAGCTCATGCGTTCTTCCGATCGTCCGTTGTGGTGGTCCAGGCGACGGTACGCCGGCACGGCTGCGGTGTGCTCGGGCGGATCATCGACTGCGCACGAGCCGCACGAGCCAGAGCGGCACGGCGGTCAGTGCCGTGTGCTGCAGCGGAGCGGAGCGCCCGTGCCGGCCATGATCAGGGTGCCTGGTCGAACAGGCGACCCGTGATCTCGTCGGGCGTCACCCGGAGCCGCGTCCCTTTGACGGTGGGGAGCATGGAGCGCAACTCAGTGCCTTCGGGCAGGTCGAGGTCGTCCGTCTCCGTCATCGTCCCCCGCACGATGACGCTCCACACGCTCCACCCGTCGTGCTCGTCGACCTCGAAGACCACCTGATCGTGCTCGGCTGCAGCGGTGCGGACGACCTCGCTCGACGTCTCGAAGACGATCGAGTGTCCGTCGGAGACGAAGTTCACCGGGCGGATCTCGATGCGGCCCGATCCGACGGTCACGATGCGCCCCGTCCGTGAGGTCTGCAGCCTCGTCCAGCACTGGTAGGGCTCGAGGGCGACTGCCGGGGAGGCTGAGTCGAGCATCTCGGCGGTGCTCCGTGCGACGCTGTGGCGGTTCATCATCGTGTCCTCCTGCTGGTTCGACCGGGTTGGCCTTCGTCAGTCTCCGGCCACTCGCAGTCGGCGCACAGGGCCGAAGGGCCCGTCCGTCCGGTTCCGGGACGTTCGGCTCTGGCCGAGCCGACATCCGTCGACTGGGATGGTGCCGGGTCCGTCGGGATCCGCATCGCACTCGAGAGGCTTCGCGCATGGACACCACCGGAACCCCGCGCCGGAGCGCCCGTTCCGAGCCCCGGCTGACCTGGCACCAACGACACCACTCGTCCCTCACCCGTGGTGAACGGGCGGCTGACGCGATGCGCAACAAGATGGGCAGTTGGGGCTTCGTCGGCGGGTTCGTCGTTCTCATGCTCGTCTGGGCCGCCGTCAACACGGTGGGAGTCGCATGGGACCCGTACCCGTACATCCTGCTGAACCTGTTCCTCAGCATGCTCGCCGGCCTGCAGGGCGCGATCCTGCTGATCGCGGCGAAACGGCAGGACGGCATCGCCGCGGCACTGGCTCAGCACGACTTCGACACCAACGCTGCCGCGAAGGTCGACATCGAGGCGCTGCTCGAGATCAACCACCGTCAGCTGCTCATGCTCGCCGACCTCCAGGCGATCCTGGGCCGGACGGTGTTCGGGCCGGAACCCGTGCCGCAAGCCGACGTCGTTCCGCTCGGCGCACCGCGGTTCGCGGGATCTGGTCACTGACGCTGCTGCGAGGACCGGGAGCCAGGTTCCCAGTACGCGCCGAGCGACGCGAGGAGGATCCAGAGCAGCCGTCGGAGCGCCGGACGGGAGGCACGGTGCGGGCGTGCACCGCGCCTCCCGTCCGTCACGGCGTGGCCCGGTCGACGACCGTCAGCCGGTTGTCGACGAAGTGGACGCCTTCGGTCCGCGCCACCGCCGCGTGACCCGCGACGCGGGTCGCGGCGTCGGGCACCACACCGTGCAGGGTCGCGACGTGGTCCACGACGGTCACCGTGACCGCGCCGCCACCCGGCACTGCGTCCAGCGCCGCGGCGGCGCGGGCCGCGACCGTGCCGTCGGTGTCGTCAGATCCCACGTGCAGGGGCCGGATCGTGATCTCGCTCCGGACGGCATCGGCGCCTGCGACCGCTTCCGCGATCTCGAGCGCGAGGGTCCGATCGGCGTGGCACCCGGTGTCCCCGCGGAGCAGGATGCGTTCCTCGTCGATCCGGAGCGATGCGACGAGGCCGGTCGCGTCGAGGGCGGCGGATGCGAGCCACCGTTCGGTCACGGTGTCGACGGTGCGCGTGGTGAGCAGGGGTCGGCGCACGGCGGTCATGCTGTCGGGACGACGCACACGGGTGTGCGGGATCCGTGGATGAGGTTCATGCCGACCGAGCCGAACAGTGCGCCGCCGGCGGCGGTGTGGTGTTCGCGTCCGATGAACACGATGAGCGCATCGGTCGCGGCGGCGGCGATGACGTCGATCGGATCGCCGTCGACGGCTTCCGCGCGGACGTGGACGGCCGGGTACCGGGTGCGGACCCGGTCCATGACCGCTTCCAGGAGTTCCGCGTCCTGCGGGCGCATCTGCGCCAGGCCGACCGCGCCGGTCCGTCCGCCGGCGACCACGGCACCGACCGGGATCGGACGCGCCGAGACGAGCTGCAGTGACCGGCCGAACACCTCCGCGAACCGGGCGCCGACGACAGCGGCGTTCGCCTCGTCGATCGTGTCGATGCCGACCACGACGTCACCGTCACCGTCGAAGCGGTTCCAGTCATCCGGGACCACGACCGTGGGCACGGTCGATGCGACGGCGATGCGTTCGGGGAGCCAACCGGTGGCCATGGACCGCAGCATGCGGTCCCGGTGCGAGCCGATGACGAGCAGATCGCCGCCGCGGGCCTCGGCGATCAGCCGCTGCACGGTCGGTCCCTCCGCGGAGATCTCCGCGACGTTGACCCCCGGGTGTTCCCGGCGCAGTGCAGCGGCAGCGTCGACGAGCCGCCGCCGTGCCGAGCCCGACGCCTCGCCGAAGAACTCCGTGACGGTCACCACCTTCACCACGTCGCGGGCATCGAGTGGCAGCGACTTCACCCAGTCGAAGGCAGCTCGTCCGCTGCTGGTGTCGTCGAGTCCGATGGTGTAGCTGGTCATGGCGGGGTTCCTCTGTTCGTTCTGGCAGGACGGTCCGGGGCCCCGGCGTCGCCGCTCAGCACGATCCTCGACGCCCGAGGGCTGGCGCCACAGGGCCGAACGGCCCGTGCGGTCGCGTGTGCGCATCCCCACCGGGCACCGCAGCCGCACTGATCAGGGACCTTCGGCTCTGTACGCATGGCGACTCCGGGATGAAACTCACTGCGGCCCGGTCAGACCAGACCAGACCCCGACAAGAGAGCAGACCGATGCAGGCAGCACGCTTCCACGGACGAGGCGACATCCGCATCGACGACATCTCGGAGCCGCAGCCGCGATCAGGGGCGGTGACCATCGACATCGCCTGGTGCGGCATCTGCGGCACCGACCTGCACGAGTACCTCGACGGGCCGATCTTCATCCCGCCCGTCGGCCACCCGCACCCGCTGACGCACGAGCAGGTCCCCGTCACGATGGGACACGAGTTCTCCGGAACCATCACGCAGGTCGGCGATGACGTCGCGGACCTGCACGTCGGCGAGCACGTCGTCGTCGAGCCCTACTTCGTCTGCGGTCACTGCTCGCAGTGCGTCGCCGGCCGCTACAACCTCTGCACGAGCATGGGCTTCATCGGACTCGCCGGAGGCGGCGGGGGGCTCAGCGAACGCATCGTCGTCGACCAGCGCTGGGTGCATCCGATCGGCGACATCCCGCTCGACCAGGCCGCGCTCATCGAACCGCTCGCCGTTGCCCACCACGCATGGGTGCGGAGCGGCGCGACGTCCGGGGACATCGCGTTCGTCGGCGGAGCCGGACCCATCGGACTCCTCCTCGCCGCCGTGCTGCACGCCGAGGGGCTGACCGTGATCATCTCCGAACCCGGTGCCGCTCGGAAGGCGATGGCCGCGAACACCGGTGTCGCCGACCACGTGCTCGACCCGACGACCGACGACGTCCCCGCACGGGTCCTCGAACTCACGGACGGGCGCGGCGCCGACGTCGGCTTCGAGTGCTCCAGCGTGCAGGTGGTCCTCGACCAACTCATCGACGTGGTCCGCCCGGGCGGCGTGATCGTGAACGTGTCGATCTGGAGCTCCCGCGCATCGATCGACATCCAGAAGGTCGTCCTCAAGGAACTCGACCTGCGCGGCACGATCGCGTACCGAGACGACCACCCCGCGACGATCGACCTGGTGCGGACCGGCAAGGTCGACCTGGCACCGTTCATCACCGCGAAGATCCCGGTGGAGCGGCTCGTACCGGACGGGTTCCAGGCGCTGATCGACCACCGCGAGACCGCGGTCAAGATCCTCGTCACGCCGAACGGACCGACGTCATGACCTCGGCGGACCGGCCGGACGTCCCGCCACGACCAGTCGCACTGGACCCGTGCCCCACGATGCCGCTGAACATCGCGGAAGTCCCGAACCGGCGGCGGGCTTCTCCCCCGCCAGCGTGTGGCGAGGTTCACGAGGCAACGCAGGGCCGCTGACGCGCGGTCGTGCCGTTGACTCTCCTCGGACGCTACGGGCGTCCCTGTGTTCGTCGCAGAGCCGAACGTCCCGCGGTGAGCCCTCGGCACGGCCGCGAGTACCAGCACGTCGACCCGTGGCGCCGTGGGACGTTCGGCACTGACCAGCGCGATCCGGCGGAAATACCGTGATGGGCGTCGGTGGAACTCCCTCCGGCCGAAGGGGCAAGGAGTCACGACATGACGCGCTACAGGATCAGCATCGACGACACCGTTGCCGGCCAGAACGCCCTGGCATGGATCGACGCGAACGTCCTCTCCGAACTCGACCAGGTCGACATCGTGATGATCGGCGAGCACCGCCGCGCGGGCACCGCCGGCTCCCCGGCCGCACCGCTGCACACTGCGCAGGAGCGACTGCGTCGCCGTCACCCGCGCCTCGACATCACGGTCCACGCAACCGGCACCTCCCCCGGTACCGTTCCCGCGACCGCGGCGGACGTCCTCGTGATCGGCGTTCGGCA
Organism: Curtobacterium sp. PvP017; assembly: GCF_054060195.1. NCBI lineage: Bacteria > Bacillati > Actinomycetota > Actinomycetes > Micrococcales > Microbacteriaceae > Curtobacterium > Curtobacterium sp. PvP017. Next base: position 200,683 of record NZ_JBSSCY010000003.1, on the reverse strand, counting down.
AGCATCGCCCGTTGCTCGCGCGTTGTCCGGCTGGGTTCCGGAACGCGTCACCGCCAACTCCGGCATCCCCGTCATCGCTGTCCCCGAACACTGGGAGGAGCACCACGGCGGCATCGTCGTCGGCATCGACGCCGACACGTCGGACACCGCACTCGCGTTCGCGGCCGAGCGAGCGCTCACTGCAGGGTGCGAGCTGACGATCGTCCGCGCATGGCAGGTGCCGACCGTGTCGACGCCCTACGGGTACGCCTACGTCGAAGAAGACCGCGAGATCTGGGCACACCAAGCCGAAGAACTCGTCGGCCACTTCGCTCGCCGAGCTCTGGAGCAGTTCCCCGGCCTCCGGGTCCGGACCGCCGTCCGGGAAGGACGCGCCGGTCACGTGATCGCCGGACTGTCCGACTCCGCATCCTTGCTCGTCGTCGGCCGCCGCCACCACACGCTGCTCGGCGGCGCGCTGTTCGGATCGGTCGGGCAGCAGCTGTTGCGCGACTCCGGCATCCCGGTCGCGACCGTCCCCCCGGACGCACCCCTGCACGGCGGCACGCACCACGTCGCTGCAGACGCCGAGCACGATCAACCGCACACCGACTCGTCGGCCGTCACCACCGCGGGTGCACGATGAGCGACTCGATCGAGCGGCAGCACATCCTGGTCGGGGTCGACCACCACGACGCGAACAACCGCGCGGTCGACTGGGTCGTCGAGGCTGCACGGACGTCCCCGTGCGACATCGAACTCATCACCGCGATGGACAGCACGGGCTCGGATCCGATCGCAGCCGAGGAGCACCTGGCCCAGGTGCGACGCCGACTCGCTGGCTGCGCCGGGTCGACGGTCCGATCAGAGCTCCGATTCGGTGACGCTGCAACGGTCCTCGTGGACGCGGCCCGTCACGCGCAGCTGCTCGTCATCGGCTCCCGCCGTGACCACCCGGTCCGGACGGCGCTCGACGGCTGGCTGCCCGAGCGCATTCCAACACAGTCGACGGTTCCCACGGTGGTGGTCCCGTCGGACTGGTCCGGTGGAACCGGTGACGTCGTCCACGGCGTCGACGACGACATCGCGGTCCCGGCACTCGACGCCGCCGCCCGGGCAGCGCTCCGTCGTGGGCTCGGACTGGTCCTCGTGCGTGTCTGGCGTGCTCCCAGCACCGACGAAGGGGGCATGCTCGCCGCGCTGGGGGACCCCGCGCGACACGAGGAGCACGGCCGTCGGGTCCTCGACGACGCGACCCGGATCATCTCCGTCCGGTTCCCGGCGCTCCGCACGAGCGCGCTGTTGCTCGAAGGGGTGCCCGGCAAGGTGCTCGCATCGATCGCCGTGTCCGCGACACTCATCGTCATCGGGCGGAACCACCGCACCACACTCGGCGGCGCCCTCGGCGGGTCGGTCGCGCACCGGCTGGTCCAGGACAGCCAGACCCCGGTCTGTGTCGTCCCCGGAACCGAGGCCATCGAACGAGCGCAGCTCTCCGACGCCGACGCCCTCGAACGGTCCGCACCATGAGCATCGAGCAGATCACCGTCGGCATCGACGACAGCACCGGTGCGCGGGCTGCGGTCCAGTGGGTGGCCCATCGAGCACGAACGGGGCCGATGCGGGTCGAGCTCGTGCACGCCATCGAGTGGTACGAGACCGAGGCGTACTGGGCCTCGACGCGGGCACGGTTCGAGGAGATCGGGCAGCTCATCACCGCCGAGAACGACAACGCCGTCGTCACCCTGACGCTCCGGGCCGGCTCCCCGAAGCAGGTCCTCCTCGACGCGTCCGAGCGCAGCGACCTCCTCGTGATCGGTGCGCACCGTTCACGGATCATCCGCTCTGCCCTGTCGGGATCGCTCCCGGAGTCGATCGCCACCCTCGCGGCCGTGCCCACGGTCGTCGTGCCCGACGACGTGGTCATCCGAGACGGACCCATCGTGCTCGGCGTCGCGTCCGGTGAGCCCGACGCCGCGGTGGTGTTCGGTGCGGACGAGGCGGCACGAACCGGCGCCGCAATCAGCCTGGTCGCCGCATGGCAGCTGCCCGTCCCGATGGGTGCCCGGCCTGTCACCCTCGCCGAGCAGCCCGCACTGTTCCGGGAAGGAGCCGAACTCGAACTCACCGACGCGACGGCCATCGTGCGCGCACAGACGCCGACCGTCTCCGTCCACGCAGCAGTCGCTGAAGGCTCTGCGGCACAGGCGATCGCGGACGCAGCGACCTCGGCCGCGCTCGTCGTCATCGGAAGGAAGCACCGTACGACAGTCGGGGGCGCCGTGTTCGGATCCACCGCCCGTGACCTCTTCCACCGCACGCGCACGCCGGTGTGCGTGGTCCCGCCCACCTGGCGGCCGGCGCACCACTGACGAGCACGTCCGCTGCCGCCCGCTCGAACGTGACCGGACCCCATCGGGCAGGGCAGGGCTACCGTGCAGAGCAAGGACGGGACGGACCACATGGAACGGCAACTGCACTTCCCAGACGTGGCACGATCAGATCTCGAACGCAACGTCGCCGACCTCGTTCAGCACGCACACGCCGTCCTCCGGACACAGGGGCGGCTGCGGAGCCTCCTCAGCGCGAACCGGCGCATCGTCGAGCACCTCGACCTCGCCGACACACTGCACGCGGTCGTCGAGACCGCTGTCGAACTCGTCTCGGCCCGCTCGGGTCTGCTGACCGTCTCGAGCGCGATCGGCGGGACCGAACGCTCCGTCCACGCCGGCGAGGACCGTCCGCAGGACTCCGCCGAGGGCGGAGCGCGCCAGATCACGGTTCCGATCCGCGTCCGCGACACCGTGTACGGCACGTTGCGACTCGACGGAACGACCGATGCGGAGTTCACCGACGAGGACGAGGAACTCGCCGGTGCGCTCGCCGCGACCGCCGGCGTCGCCATCGACAACGCGCAGCTCTTCGAACACGTCCGCCTCCGCGAACAATGGACCACCACCACGTCGGAAGTGACGGCGGCCCTCCTCGCCGACGACGACGTCTCGGTCGTCCTCGCCATGGTCGTCGATCGGGTCGGAGCATTCGTCGACACCGAGTTGGTCTCCATCGTCGAACCAGTCGGGAATCCGGAGACCGTGCGGGTCACAGCCGCCTCCGGGAAGTGGGCCGACGACGTTCGCGGACGTGAGTACACCGCCGTCGGAACCCTCGCCGGTGATGCGATGGCCACGCAGCGCGCCGTGTCCGGCGACCTCAGCGGAACTCCCTCGGTCGCCGATTGGCAGCCAGCGCTCGGTCCGACGATCGCGATACCGCTCCGCGCCTTCGGCGGTGCGCTCGGATCGTTGGTCGCATCGCGGGCACCTGGCGGTGCTCCGTTCACCGAGTCAGAACTGGACATGGCCGCCGATTTCGGTCGCCAGACCAGCGTCGTGCTCGCCGTTGCGCGCAGCCGCCACGACCGAAGCGCACTCGACCGCGCTGAGGAACGCAGTCGGATCGCCCGTGACCTCCACGACAACGCCGTCCAACGCCTGTTCGGTGCCGGACTGGCCCTGCAGTCGATCGCGCGATCAAGCCCCGCTCCGCTCCGAGGACGACTCGAGGAACAGATCAGCAACGTCGACGAAGCGATCAGCGAGATCCGCACCGCCGTCTTCGCACTCGGCGCGATCGAACGACCCCGCGTCGATTCCGTCCGCGATCGAGTCCTCACGACGGTCGCGTCGATCGCGACTGCGCTCGAGGTGCAACCCTCCGTGACCTTCGCCGGCCCGGTGGACCTCGACGTCCACGGTCAGCTCGCCGACGACGTGATCGCCGTGGTCCGCGAGTCCGTCACCAACATCGCCCGCCACGCACCCGGAGCGTCCAGCCAGCTCCGGATCGCGACGGCCGACGGTACGCTCACCGTCCTCGTCTCCGACGACGGCCCCGGACCCTTTCCCGGAGCGAAGACACGGCGGAGCGGCATCGCGAACCTCGCCGCTCGCGCTGACCGCCGTGGTGGCAGCTGCGCTGTCGCACAGGGCGATCGCGGCGGCACGGCAGTCCGCTGGACCGTCCCGTTGCCGACGAGCCGCGGAAGTGAGCTCGAATGACGACGACCGTGTTCCTGCTGGACGACCACGAGATCGTGCGCCGCGGCGTCGCGGAGCTCATCAACGCCGAGCCCGATCTCGAGGTGATCGGCGAGTCCGCCACCGTCGCGCAGACCTTCGGCAGGGTCGCGGCGACCCGACCGGACGTCGTCGTGCTCGACGTGCGGCTCCCCGACGGCAGCGGGATCGACGTGTGCCGCGACATCCGTTCGGCGTTCCCGCACATCGCGTGCCTGATGCTCACCGCCTACGACGACGAGTCCGCAGCCGAGGGCGCCGTGCTCGCCGGAGCCGCCGGATACGTCATCAAGGACATCCGCGGCCAGTCCCTCGTCAGCGACATCCGACGCGCAGCAGCCGGTGAGCGACTCCTGCCACAGGCACTGACCGCCCGCGTCACGGACCGCCTCGCCCGGACACTGCCCAGCAAGGACCCCGATCTCTCCATGCGGGAACGCCAGGTGCTCACGCTCATCTCCGCGGGGCTCACCAATCGACAGATCGCCGAACAGCTCGACCTCGCCGAGAAGACCGTGAAGAACTACGTCTCCGGCTTGCTCGCGAAACTCGGCATGGAACGACGGACCCAAGCGGCCGTCTACGGAGCCACCAACCGCCCGACAGGCCCGGGCGGTCAGGAGTCCAGGAGCGCGCCTAGCGCTTCAGGTTCGTCAGCTCCTGCAGCACCTCGTCCGAGGTCGTGATGATGCGGGCGTTCGCCTGGAACCCGCGCTGCGCCACGATCAGGTTCGTGAACTCCTGCGACAGGTCGACGTTCGACATCTCAAGGGTGCCCGCCGCGAGCGACCCGACGCCGGCCGAGCCGGGGCCGCCGACGGTCGCGGTGCCCGAGTTGCCGGTCGCACGGTAGCCCGAGGCGCCGGTCTTCTCGAGGCCCGCCGGGTTCGCGAACGTCGCGAGGGCGATGCGGCCGAGGGCGAGCGACGCACCGTTCGAGAACGTGCCCGTGACGGTGCCGTCCTTCGAGATGGCGTAGCCCTGCAGCGCGCCGGCCTCGCGGCCGTTCTGCGACCCGATCGACGCGGTGTTGAGCGACGCGAAGCCGGTCAGCTCCCCCATGTCGACGGCGATGCCGCCGACCGTCAGCGTGCCGCCGGACGTCAGCTTGCCGTCGGTGCCGAACGTGAGGGACCCGTTCGCGGTGGTGCCCTGCCCGTTCCGGGCGGTGACGTCCCAGCCGTTCGCGGTGCGCGTGTAGGCGAGGGACATCGTGTGCTTGGCGCCGGAGGCGTCGTAGACGGTGGCCTCGCGGGTGATGGTCGCGCCCGCCGCGGTCTCGGACGGCAGGTTGCCGGCGACCGAGGCCGAGGTGGTGCGGACGGCCGGTGCCGCGGCGTCGAGCGGGAGCGTGATGTCGGCGAGGCCCCCGTTGTCGTTGACGACGCCGTTCGTGGCCGGGTAGCCCTGCACGATCTTGCCGTCGGCGGTGACGAGACGACCGTCGGCGTCGAAGTCGAACGCGCCGGCGCGGGTGTACACGGTGTCGTTGCCGAGGCGGGTGACGAAGAAGCCGTCGCCCGAGATCATCAGGTCGGTGGCCTTGCCGGTGGCCTGGGCCGAGCCCTGCGCGAAGTTGGTGGAGACGCCGGCGACCTGGACGCCGAGGCCGATCTGCGCCGGGTTGGTGCCGCCGACACCGGTCTGCGGTCCGCCGGCACCCTGGGTCATCTGCGACAGGGTGTCCTGGAAGACCGTCGACGAGGCCTTGAAGCCGACGGTGTTGACGTTGGCGATGTTGTTGCCGGTGACGTCGAGCATCTGCTGGTGCGAGCGGAGGCCGGAGATCCCGGAGTAGAGCGAGCGGAGCATGGTGCGTCCTTTCGGAGAGGCAGGAAGAGCAGGGAGGAAAAGGGGAAGGAGAACGGTCAGGAAGCCGGTGCGGTGGTGGTGATGCCGGAGATCACGTCGAGAGCGACCTCCTTCCCGTTCACGGTGACCGTGGGAACGCTGTTCGCGTACGACACGGCCGAGGCGGTCCCGGTGACGGCGGTGCCGGTCGCGGCGTCGGTGTAGCTGACCTGCTTGCCGACGAGGTTGGCTGCGGCGATGCGCATCTGGAGCGAGAAGTTCTCGTTCCCCGTCGTGGTCTGGTTGGTGATCTGCTCCATCATCGCGAGCTGCGTCTGCTGGCTGATCATCTGGTTGGTGTCCATCGGCGACGACGGGTCCTGGTTCTGCAGCTGCGTGACGAGCAGCTTCATGAACACCTCGGAGTCCATCGTCTGGGACTTCTTCGCGGTCGAGTTCGCGGCGAGGGCCGCGGCCTGGGCAGCCTGGTCCACGCTGCCGGTGATGCCGTCGATGGGCATGGTCTGGTTCCTGTTCGTGAGCCGGTCAGGCGAGGACGTCGAGTCCCGCGGTGCGGATGGTGGAGGTGGTGGCGGAGGACGCTGGCTGCGTGGCGGACGTGCGCCGTGCCTCCAGGCCGGTGTCGGCACGCAGGCGGCCGTCGGCCGGTCGCTGGTCGCGACCCGGCGCCGTGTCCGGGTGGTTCTGGGAGGACAGGTCGAGCGTCGTGCTCAGCCCGGTGCCGGCGGCGTCGCGCCGCAGGTCGGGCAGCACCTGGCGGACCGCGTCGCGGCCCGCCTCGGACGCCGCGAACAGCTCGACGTGCATGCCGTGGGCCGTGACGTGTGCGCGGACCGTGACCGGTCCGAGGCTGTCCGGCACGACCTGCACGGTGACGACGTGCTCACCGGGGCCGGCCTGCGCGAGCGAGAACACCGGGCGCGCGAGCTGCTGCCCGAGCGGTGCCGGCGTCGCCGACGCAGACGGAGCCGCGGTGGCCGGGGTGGGCGCGGCGGTCGGCGTCGTGGGCAGGACGAAGGGCGTCTCGCCACCGCGGGCGGTGGTGACTGCCGGGAGGCCCGGATCACCCGCCGTCGACCCCTGCTGCTCCGTCCCGTGGCCGGTCTGGGCACCGCGTGCAGCGGTCGCCGCGACGGCGGTGACGACGACGGGGGTCGCGGTCGCGGTGCCGTCCGCGGGGGTCGGGTTCGTGGGCGCGGCCTGCGTGGGGACCGCCGACGTGAGCGGTGCGGCGGCTGCGGTCGCTGCGGCGGCCGTAGATGCAAAGGCCGTAGGTGCGGCGGCCGTGCGGACGGCGGCTCCGGCCGAGCCGGCGTCGGTCGGGGTGGGCGGAACGCTCCCCTGCTGGGCGGTGGCCGCCAGGAGCTGCGCTGACGCGGTCGGCGCAGCGGTCGAGCGTGCCGGCGCCGGGGTGGACTCGCCCGCCGCTTCCCCTGCGTCCGCACCGGCGACTGCGTCGGAGCGTGCCGACTGCGCGGGGACCACGGGAGTCGCGGACAGCTCGGCCGGGGCCGGAACCGAGACCGCACCGGCCACCGGGGGCTCGGTCACGGCCGACCGCAGGACCGCCGGAGCCGTCGTCGCGGCATCCGCGGCGGACCCCGCTTCGAGCGTGGCGGCCTCCGGAGCAGCGGTGGCGGCGGTCGCCGGAACCGGGGCGGCGGTGGGTGTGGGCACCAGTCCGGGGAGCAGCAGCGCCTGCGCGTCGGCAGCCGCAGCCGTTTCGGCCGTGGCCGTCTCCGGCGTGGGCGGCGTCGTGTCCGGCGTGGGCGGCGTCGCGGGGGTGGTGCCGTCGTCGGTCGCGGTGTCGGCACCGTCGTCGCGCGCCGCTGCCCGGTCGCCGGCGTGACGACCGGTCGCGGCGGCAGCGGACAGGGCAGCGTCGAACGATCCGGGCGCTGCAGGGTCGGAGCTCGCGCGGGATGGCGCAGCGGTGCTCGCCGGAACGGGCGCGGGCTGGGGCTGGGTGGCGATGGTCAGGCTCATGCGGCGCTCCCGGTCTGCATCATGGACAGCAGCGCGGCGGTCTGCAGGTCGGTGGCACTGCTCGCGGCCGTGGTCGCGGTCGGCGCCGGGGTGGCGGACGCCTGGGCCGGCACGATGCGGCGGATGGTGGCGATGTCGGCGTCGGAGTACCAGTTGTCGACGATGCGGACGTCCTTCCCGGGGCGCGGCGCGTGCAGCACCTTGCCGTCGCCGACGTAGATGACGACGTGGCCCTCGCCCTTCGGGACGATCAGGTCGCCGGGCTGTGCGTCCTTCAGGGACCCGACCTCGACGCCCATCTTCGCCTGGTCCGGCACGACCCGGGGCATGGTCACACCGAGGTCCTTGAACACGGTCTGCACCAGCCCCGAGCAGTCCATGCCGGCGGTCGTGGTGCCGCCGAACACGTAGGGCACGCCGAGGTACTTCTTCGCGTCCGCGACGACGTCCGAGCCGGTGGCGCCGCTGCCCGTGGCGAGCGTCCCGGCGCCCGCGTCGACCGAGGTGGCCGGCGCGCTGCCGGTCGTGGCGGCGGCTGCGGCAGCGGTGGTCGCGGTGCCGGTGGAGCCCGTGGCGGTCGCCAGTGCATCGGCGAACGCGCTCGAGGACGCACTGGTCGCGGCAGCGGACGACGACGAGCTGGCCGCCGCGGCCGAGCCCCCGCGCAGGGTGTCGATCTGGGACCGGATCTCGGAGATCCGGGAGAGCACCGCTTCGACGCTCATCGGGCACCACCTTCCGTGCGGCGTCGTGCCGCGATCTCGTCGAGGGCGTTCTGTTCGGTGCGGAGTTCCTCGGCGGCCTGCTCGGCGGCGTGCTTGCCCTCGAGCTTCTCCAGGCCGACCGCGGCACGTCGAGCGGCGGTGTACTCGTCCTGCGCACGGTCGGCGTCCGCGCGGCGGGTTCGCACGACGGCGTCGAGCTCCTCGAGCATCCCGCGGGTCGCAGCACGCGCGGCGGCGACGGCGCTCAGGGTGGCGGCGTCCTCGATCGGCTGCGCGCCCTCGGTGTCGGCGAGGCTCCGGCGCGCGGCGATCCGGGCGTCGGCAGCGTCACGGACCCGTTCGTTCGCTGTGGCGAGCGAGGCGGCCGCGCGGTCCTGTTCGGTGTGGCGCAGGCGCAGGAGTCCGGCGAGCGGGAACCGGCGGGCCATCACGACACCCCCAGCTGCTGCACGAGGCCGCCGAGGCGCTGCCAGGAGGCGTCGGCGGTCGCCCGCTCGTCCATCCCCTGGCGCAGGAACGCGTCGATGGCGCCCTGGTGGTCCACGGCGGCGTCGACGAGCGGGTTCGAGCCGCGCTGGTACGCGCCGACGTCGAGCAGGTCCTGGGCGCCGGCACGCGCGGCCATCACCTTCCGCAGCACGGTGGCGGCGGCACGCTGCTCGGGTCGGGTGACCTTCGAGGCCACGCGCGACACCGAGCCGAGGGCGTCCACCGACGGGAAGTGCCCGGTGATCGCGAGCTTCCGGTCGAGCACGACGTGCCCGTCCAGGATGCTGCGGGCGGCGTCGGCGATCGGTTCGTTGTGGTCGTCGCCGTCGACCAGCACGGTGTACATGCCGGTGATGCTGCCGACCCGGTCGGTGCCGGCGCGCTCGAGCAGCCCGGCGAGCACCGAGAAGGTCGAGGGCGGGTAGCCCCGGGTCGCCGGCGGCTCCCCCACGGACAGCCCGATCTCGCGCTGCGCCATCGCGACGCGGGTGAGCGAGTCCATCATGAGCACGACGTCCTGGCCGGCGTCGCGGAACGACTCGGCGATGCGGGTGGCGACGAACGCGGCACGCAGGCGCATGAGCGCGGGCTCGTCGGAGGTCGAGACGACGACGATCGAGCGGGCGAGACCCTCGGGCCCCAGGTCGTCCTCGAGGAACTCGCGCACCTCGCGGCCACGCTCGCCGACCAGCGCGATGACGTTGACGGCGGCGTCGCTCCCCCGCGCGATCATCGACAGCAGCGACGACTTGCCGACGCCGGAGCCCGCGAAGAGCCCCATGCGCTGGCCGCGGCCGACGGTGGTGAGGGTGTCGAGCACCCGCACGCCGAGCTGCATCGGGGTGTCGATGCGGGTGCGCGCCATCGCGTTCGGCGTCGCGTGGTCGAGCGGCACCAGGTCGACCGGCTCGCCACCGGCGCCGACGAGCGGGCCGCGGTCGTCGATCGGCCGGCCGAGCCCGTCGAGCACACGGCCGAACAGCCCGGCCCCCGTCGGCACGAGCACCGGACGGCCGGTGGGGCGTGCGGGGGTGCCGGCGGTGACACCGGTCAGGCGGCCGAGCGGCATGCAGCGCACGCCGGAGGCGTCGGTGGCGACGACCTCGACGGCGGTCTGCACGCCGCCCTCTGCTCCGACCGTGACGACCTCGCCGACGTGGGCGTCGAGCCCGGCGATCGTCAGACCGAGGCCGACGGCGCTCGTGACGACGCCGACCCGCTGGGGTGCGGCCTGCCGCAGGGCGTCGTCGAGCCCCCGGGGCCGGAGCAGCGTGGCGCTCATGCCGACGCCCCGTGCAGCTCGACACCGAGCGCGGTGCGGGCGCGGTCGAGCGCGGTCGCGATCCGGGCGTCGAGGATGCCGTCCGGCAGGTCGACGACGGCGTCGCCGTCCCGCAGCGCGGGGTCCGCGACCACCGGGACCGGCAGGTCGACGTCCGCGACGCGGGCCGCGTCCGCCGGGCTGAGCCGGACGGCCACCGGGACGCTGCGGTCGATGGACGCGAGCGCCCGCCGGACGGTGGTCTCGGCGCCGGACGTGATCCGGGCCTCCCCTCCGTCATCGGGACCGACCGTCGGACGGGAGGCCCGGATCTCGTACCCGACGATCGCCTCGGCCAGGTCCGTGGCCGCGCTGGCGACGGACGCCTCGGCGTCGCTGAGGACGGGCGCGACCGTGGACAGCATCGCGTTCGTCGCGGCGTCGAGGACCGCGATGCGGCGGACGGTGTCCGCGCGCAGCGACGCGGTCAGCGCGGCGTGCTCGGCCTGCAGGCGGGCGCGCAGGGCGTCCGTCTCGGCCTGCGCGGCGCGGAGCCCTGCGGTGTAGCCGGCGGCGTGGCCGCGGACGTCCGCACCGGACGCACGCTCGCGCCCGGCGGCGTCGCCGATGACGGGGAACGCGATGCGCTGCACGATGCCGGCGGTCGTGGTGTCAGTCAACGAGCTCGTCCTCCTCGGCGCGGTGCACGGTGATGACGCCCTGCGCCTCGAGTTCGCGCACGGAACGGACGACCTCGGCGCGCGCCTCTTCCACCTGCGAGACGCGGACCGGGCCCATGGCCTGCAGTTCGTCGTCGAGCAGCGAGCGGTTGCGCTCGGACACGTTCGCGCGGATCGTCTCGACGACGGGTCCGGCTGCACCCTTCATGGCGGTCGCCAGCAGCTTCGAGTCGATGCCGCGCAGCACCTGCTGGATGTCGCGGGACTCGAGCTTGACGATGTCCTCGAAGGTGAGCATGCGCGAGCGGATGTCCTCGGCGAGCTCCGGGTCACGGGCCTCCAGCCCGTCGAGGACGGCCTTCTCGGTGGCGACGTCGGAGCGGTTGATGATGTCGACCAGGGGCGCGATGCCCCCGACGACCTCGACGCTCTCGCGCGGCGACACGACGGCGCCGGCGCGCTGCCGCAGGACACCCGCGACGATGCCGACGGCTTCCGGGGTTGCGCTGCCCATCGTCGCGAACGCCTGTGCGACGTCGGTGCGGACGCGCTCGTCGACACCCGCGAGGACGGCGCTCGCCTGCCCCGGCTTGAGGTGTGCGAGGACGAGGGCGATGGTCTGCGGCAGCTCGCCCTCGAGCAGGGTGATCACCTGACCGGGCTCGGCGTCGTCGAGGAAGTCGAAGGACTGGCCCGCCAGGTTCGAGGCCAGGCGGTCCATCACGCCGGCGGCCCGCTCGGCGCCGAAGGACGCCTCGAGCAGCCCGAGCGCGGTCTCCTTGCCGCCGCGCTTCTGCAGCCGACCACTCATCGTGATCCGGTGGAACTCCGACATGGTCTGATCGACGACGGTGTCCTCGACGCGGCGCATCCGGACGATCTCCGCCGAGATCTCCTCGGCCTCCATCTCGGTGAACTGCTTCATCACCTCGGCGGCGCGGTCGGTCTCCATCTGCATGAGGATGAGCGCGACCTTCTGCGCGCCGCTCAGCGTGCGGTCGCTCGAGTTCTTGCCGGTGCCGTTGCCCGGGCCGCCGGCGCTCGGCATCAGGGCGCTCACACCGGCGCCCGGTCGTCGAGGAGCCCGCGCAGCAGCTCGGCCGTGCGCTTCGGGTCGCGTTCGGCCAGCGCGGAGATGTCCTGGCGGCGACGCTCGGCCGTGATCTCGTCGGTCGTCAGCACCTCGGTCGGCGGGTCACCGGCGGGCATCGTCGACAGCACGGCGGTCGGGGCGTCACCGGCACCGAGGGTCGCACGGTCGGCGGCGCCGTCCATCGCGAGGGGCAGCTGGAACGTCTCGCCGGCGAAGGCGTCGAGCTCGCCGAGGTCGACCGCCTCGCGCTCCTGCTTCCGGCTGCGGCGGGCGATGACGAACATGACCGCGATGAGCGCGAGCAGGATGCCGATGACGATGCCGGCGGTGCGGATCGACGACCACAGGGCCTCCTGCTGGTCGGCCTTCTGCTGCGCTTCGAGGGCCTTGGCGGCCTGGTCGGCGCCGCTGGTGTCGAAGTCCATCATCGCGACCTTGACCTGGTCGCCGCGGTCCTGGTCGACGCCGGCTGCGGCGGAGACCAGGTCGTTGATGCTCTGCAGGTTCGCGTTCTGCACGGCGTCGGCCTTCGAGTTCAGCGCGACCGAGATGGTCTGCCGGTCGAGGGACCCCGAGGGGATCTGCGTGGTCTCGGTGGTGTGGTCGACGGCGTTGTTCTTCGTCGCCGACTCGTTCGTGTAGCCGTCGTCGCCCGTGCCGCTCGTCGCCGTCCCGTTGGGCACGGCGATGTTGTCCGGGCCGAGGACCCCGGTCGCACCCTTCGACGCACCGGATCCGGCGCCGTACTGCTCGGTGGTGCTCGACTCGTTGAGCGCGACCGGTCCGGAGGTCGGGGTCGTGTAGCTCTCCGACCTGCGGGTGCCGGACTCCTGGTTCATCGTGCCGGAGACCACGACGGTCGCGTTGCCGACGCCGAGGGTGGTGTCGAGCAGGTCCTGGATCTTCTTGCTCGTCGCGGCGTCGTAGTCGGCTGCCTGGTCGGCGCCGCTGCCGGTGGCGCCGGTGCCGACGGCGGACAGCGTCTGGCCCTTGGCGTCGACGACCGAGACGTCGGTGGTCTGCATGCCCTCGACCGACGCGCTGGTCAGGTGCACGATCGCCTGCACCTGGTCGGTACTCAGCTGCGTGCCGTTGTCGGTGGCGATGAAGACCGACGCCGTCGGGTCCTTCTCCTCGGACACGAACACGGACTTCTCCGGGATCGCGAGCTGCACGGTCGCGGTCTGCACGCCGTCCATCGCGCCGATGGTCTTGGCGAGCTCGCCCTCCATCGCCCGCTTGTAGGTGACGTCCTGCTGGAACTCCGAGCTCGTCACGCCCATCTGGTCGAGCAACGAGTACCCGCCCTCGTTCGACGACGGCAGCCCGTTCGACGCGGCCTTGAGGCGCTCCGAGTAGACCTGCGCCTGCGGCACGAGGATCGTCGCGCCGCCGTCGGTGAGCTGGTACGGCACACCGTCGGTCTGCAGCTGGTCGGTGATGGAGCTCGCGTCGGCGGCAGCCAGCCCGGTGAAGAGCGGCGCGTAGGAGGCCTTGCCGAGCCACGACGCCAGGGCGATCCCACCGAGCACGAGCGCGGCGATCACCAGGATCGCGATCGTGCGCTGGGCGGCGGAGAAGCCCTTGACGTACGCGGACAGGCGCGCGAAGACGTTCTTGACGGCGACGGGCATCAGGCCTGCATCCTCATGATCTCGTTGAAGGCGTCGACGCCCTTGTTGCGGACGGCGGAGACGAGCTCGAGCGTGACCTGCGCGCGGGTGGCGGCGATGGTCGCGTCGTGGATGTCGTCGAGGTTGCCGGTGACGGCCTTGAGCGCGAGGGTCTTCGAGTCGCTCTGCAGCGCCTGCAGCCCGTCGACGGCGTTCCCGAGGCTGGCGGCGAACCCGCTGCCGTCGGTGCTGGTGGCGCCGGCGGTTCCGGCGACGTCGCTGGACGTGCCGGACACGCTCGTCAGCGCGTTCGTCATCGCGTTGGTGGTCACACCGTTGACGGCGTCGATGGGCATCAGTTCTTCCCGATCTGCAGTGCCGCCTCGTAGGCGGTCTTGGCACGGTCGACCACGGCGGCGTTCGCCTGGTAGCCGCGCTGGGCCATGATGAGGTCCGCCATCTGCGTGCCGAGGTCGATGTCCGGCATGCGGACGTAGCCCTCGTCGTTCGCGAGCGGGTTGTCCGGGTCGTAGGTCACGCGGCCGGCGGCGCTGCCGAACGCGGCGCCCTTGACGTAGGCGCCCGACACGCCGTTGCCCTCCTGCACCTCGACGTAGCGGGCCTGGAACGCGGTGTCGTCCATCGACTTCACGGTGTTCGCGTTCGCCATGTTGTCCGCGACGGCGTCGAGCCACTTCCGGTGCACGGTCATGCCGGTGCTCGCGATGCCGATCGCGTCGAAGGTCGTCACGAGTTCGTCCGCATCGCCGCACGGACGCTGGTGAGCTCGGAGTTCATCGCCTGGGTGGCGAACTGGTACCGGAGCACGGTGTCGACGTTGGAGAGCGTCTCCTCGTCGAGGTTGACGTTGTTGCCGTTCGTGTTCGTCGGCTCGAGGCTGCGGGCGACCGTCGGCGCGGTGTCGCCGCTGCCGTCGGTGATCGACTTCGCCAGGACGTCCTCGAACTGGACCTTCTCGGCGTGGTAGTTCGGCGTGTTGATGTTCGCGATGTTGTTCGCGATCACCTTCTGGCGCATCGACAGGCCGTCGAGAGCGCTCTGCAGCGCGACGCTCGTCACGGAATCGAACACGGTGGTCCCCTCGTCAGGCGTCGTCGGTGGACGTCGCCGTGCGGTGGTGGCCGATCCGTGGCCGAACTGGTGAGCGATCCGTGCTCGTGTGGCGCTATCGGTGCCCGTCGCGCGCCGCGTTAGCCCTCGCCCCGAACGGGGGTGGCCGGTGCGCGTCCGTCCGATGCAGAACGACATCCCCGTTGTCGTACGACATCGATCACGTCGCACCGTGCACACGCGTCACGTTGCACGCGCGGGTCGACGACACTCTCGTTGTCGTACGACGTCGACGATGACGCACCTTGCACGCGCAGACAGTTGCGTCCGGGATCGGACGACATCGTCGATGTCGTACGACGACCACCTCGTCGCACGGTGCCAGCGCCGTCCATTTACGCTGGGAACGGTTGCGCTCGCTGGACGTCGACACCGTCGATGTCGTCCGACGACGAGCTCGTCGCAGCCTGCGCTCGCCCGATGTTGCAGACGCGGGCGAGCGACACGCTCGATGTCGTACGACGTCGAGCATGTCGTACCGGGTCGAGCGGGGCGGACGGGTCAGGCGGAGGCGTCGAGGTACACCGCGCCGCGCGGCTCGCGCGTCGCGTCGACGGCCCGCAGGGCACCGAGGTGCTCGAGCGTCGCCCGTCGGTCCGACTCCAGCTCCGCGATGCGGTCCCGCTGCGCGGCGAGCAGCCGGGAGGCACGCCCCACCAGGTCGCGCGGCACCGGACCCAGCCCGGCCGGCTCCGACCACCCCACCACGGCCGTGGGGTCGGCCGCCTGCCGGGCGGCGTCGTGCTCCAGGGAGTCGAGCAGGGCCTCCCAGGCGAGGCGGTGGTCGACCGGCTCAGGCGACGGTGCCGGCTCAGGCGACGGTGCTCGCTCAGGCGACACCGAGGGCTCCGCCCGTCGCCTGCTGGCGTGCCGGCGTCGCCGGGAGCGACGCCGCGGCGTCGTGCCACGACTGCCGCAGCGGTTCGAGGATCCGGATGCAGTCCCGCGTGGCCTGCACGTCACGGTGCACGTTCGCGGTGATGAGGGACGTCGACGCGTAGTTGTAGACGGCGAGCAGACCCTCACCCCCGTCCCAGACGTCGATCCGGAGCGTCGACGACAGCTCGCCGACGATCGCCTGGGCGTGCAGGAGCTGTTCGCGGGCGGCGTCCCAGTCGGCGCCGGTCTGTGCGGCCTCGGCACGGTGCAGGTCGAGCAGCAGCCGGTCGTAGAGCATCGTGACGAGCTGCGCCGGGGTGGCCGACAGGACGGCCTCGTTCGTGTACTGGGCGCGACGCTGGTCGGTCACGGTGCGGGGCTGCGCAGCCTGCCGGAAGGCGGCGGCCTGGAAGTCGAAGGTCATGGTGATCCCGTCAGCTCGTCGTCGACGCGAGCTGGCTGGCGAGCCAGCTCGACTGGGACTGGAGCTTGCTGAGGCTGGTCTCGAGCGACGAGTACAGCGTCTGGAGCGATGCGCGGCGCATCGTGAGTCGGTCAGTCCAGCTGTCGATCTGGGTGTTCAGGTCCTTGGCGACCGCCTGCTGGCCGGTGATCGCCGTGGTGAGGGACCCGTCGTACTTGTCGGACGCCGCCGTCGCGGCGGCACCGACGTTCGTGGCGACGCCGGAGAGCATCGCCTGCGTGCCCTCCGGGTCGGTGGCGAGGGCCTTCTGGAAGACGTCGGCGTCGAAGGTGAAGCTGCCGTCCTTGGTGATCGTGATGCCGATCGACGACGGCGACTTGCCGCCGACGGGCGCCGACATGGTGCTGCCCAGGCGCTGCACGGCGTCGCGTGAGGTCCCGTCGCCCATCAGGACGCCGGCGGTGGTGGTCGTGGCGCCGCTGGTCGCGCTCGTGGTGCTCGTGACCGCCGTGTTCGTCTTGTAGTAGGACGTGATCGCGTTCATCGCGTCGACGAGTCCGGAGGCCACGGCCTGCGCCTTCGTGGTGTCCTGCGCGACGCCGACCGTGACCGGGTCCGTCGACGCCTTCGACACGGTGACGCTGAGCCCGGGCACCAGGTCGGTGAACGTGTTCGTCGCGCTCGTGATCGTCTGCTCGGCGGCGGTGCCGGCCCACAGCGTGACGCTGGCGTCCTTCGCCTGGGCGACGACCGCGGCGCCGACCTCGGTCAGCACGTTCGTCGCGGTGCCGGCGGCGACCTGGTCGGCGGTCCCCCGGTACACCTCGAAGCCGCCAGCGGCGCCGGTCTTGGCGGACGTGAGCTGCAGCCGGTAGAGCTTGGTGCCGTCGGCAGCGGCGCCCGCGGCGACCTTCGTGGCGGTGACGCCCGCCCCTGACTTGTTGATCGCCGAGACGGTGTCGTCGAGGGAGCCCGACGACGGCGTGACGGTGGTCTTCGTGCCGTCCGCGCCCACCAGGGTGATCGGCTCGGCGGCGGCCGACCACGTCGACATCGCGGCGGTCACCCCGACCTGCGCGGAAGCGGTCGCACCGACGGTGAACGTCAGCGACCCGGCGCTCGCGTTCGTGCCGGTCACGGCGGTGACGCCCGACGACGAGCTCGTGGCGGTGAACAGGTCGAGCGAGGTCGCCTTCGCGGCGTCCTTCGCCTTCGTCGCGAGGGCCTGCACCAACCCGTTGATCGTCTGCAGTGACGAGATGAACGAGTTGGTGCTCGTGAGCTTGTTCTTGAGCAGGGTCTGCGGCACGCCCTCGACGCTCATCAACGAGTTGATGAGGTCGGTCGTCTTGAGCCCGCTGACGAGCCCGTCGATCGCGAGGCTGGTGCTCGAGGACACGGACGATGACATCGTCGACACTCCCTGGCGTCGTGGGGATGGTCAGGAGGGCGACGCCGCCTCCCGGGAAGCCTGAACGATCCCGGAAGGCGGCGTCGTGGGTGCTAGCGCAGGAGCGAGAGCACACCCTGCGTGCTCTGGTTCGCCTGCGCGAGCATCGACGTGCCGGCCTGGCTCAGGATGTTGTCGCGCGTGTACTTGACCATCTCCTGCGCCATGTCGACGTCGGTGATGCGCGAACCGGCAGCGGTGAGGTTCTCCTTGGCCACGTTCGTCACGTTGATGGCGTGGTCGAAGCGGTTCTGGACTGCACCGAGGTTGGAACGAGCCTCCGAGACCGACTTGATCTGCGCGTCGAGCTCGGTCACCGCGAGGCGAGCGTTGTCGCCCGTGGTGAAGTCGAGCGCCTTGACCGCCGTGGCGACCTTCGAGACATCCGCACCCGTGAGGTCGACGTCGATCTTGCTGGCGTCGGAGCCGTCCGCGCCGACCTGGAAGGTCAGCTTGCCGGTACCCGGACCGGCAGCCGTGGTGGAGGCCTTGCCGTCGAGCAGCTTGATCCCGTTGAAGTTGGTCGAGTCCGAGATGCGCTGCAGCTCCTCCTGGAGCTGACCGACCTCGGTCGTGATCGCCTTCCGCGAGTCCTCGTTGTTCGAGTCGTTGCCGGCCTGGACGGCCAGGTCGCGCATGCGCTGGAGGATCGAGTGGGTCTCGGTGAGGCCACCTTCAGCGGTCTGCACGACGGAGATGCCGTCCTGCGCGTTGCGGGCGGCGACCGTGAGGCCACCGACCTGGGACTTCAGCCCCTCGGAGATCGACAGACCGGCAGCGTCGTCGGCAGCACGGTTGATGCGGAGGCCGGTCGAGAGCTTCTCGAGGGACTTCGACAGGTCGTTCTGCGTCGCGTTGAGGTTCCGGTACGTGTTGAGTGCCGAGAGGTTGGTGTTGATGGACATACCCATGGTGGTTTCCTCCGTGAATTCTGGGTCGTACTACAGCCCGTCCGTGGGCTGACGTGGATGACTCTCGACCGGTTGCCGGGAGTCGTTAGGGAATCGACGGAAATGACCGTCGACGGTTCAGCTCGCCGCCACGACGACCGGCGCGGTCGCGTCGTGGACGGCACGCGCGACGCCGGCGGTGGCGTTCGACGCGACACGTGCGAGGTAGGCGCTCCGGCGGGCTGCCGTGGTGCGCGAGGCGGGTTCGGCGACCGCGCCGCCGTCCCCGTAGTGCGCGGCCAGGCCGTCGCGGAGCAGGCGCATCGCCTCCGAGCGCTGCTGCGACACGGCGGAGTGCGTGATGCCGAGCTCCGCGGCGACGTCGGTCACCGAGCGGTCCCCGAAGTAGACCGCCTCGACGACGAAGCGCATCCGCTCGGGCAGCGCCTCGACGGCTGCACGCAGGTAGCGGCGTTTCTCGGTCTCGAGCAGGTCGTCACCCGGCAACGGCAGGTCGGCGGCGACGAGGTCGTGCACGGTCTCGTCGAGGGGCGCGACGATGCGGGCCGCGTCGCTCATGGCGTCCGAGGCGGTCTGCCGGTCCACGCCCATCGCGTCCGCGATCTCCTGCACGCCGACGCTCCGGCCGAGTCGGGCGGACAGGGCTTCCTGCGTGGCGAGGGTCTCGCGGATGCGCTTCCGGGTCCCGCGCGACGCCCAGTCGGCGGAGCGCATGTCGTCGGCGAGGGCACCGGCGATCCGGGTCCGGGCGTAGGCGCCGAAGGGGACGCCGAGGGTGGGGTCGAACGCGTCGGCAGCGGCGACGAGTGCGAGCGAGCCGACGGCGGCGAGGTCGTCGCGGTCCAGGTGCGTGGCACGGGAGCGGACGTCGGCGACGATGTAGCCCACGAGCGGGAGGTGCTCCACGATCATCGCGTTGCGTGCGGTGCGGTCCATGCTGATCCCCTGATCGACCTGAGGTGACTGTCCTGACTCACCCGTCCGTGGGCACGGCGAACGCCGGCCTCGGATGGCCGATGCGTACGCCGAAGACCCGCCCGGTTCCCTCCGAGCGGCGCACCCCGCGCCTCGTTCGCGCGGTTCGAGGTCGCCCTCGTGGTGCGTTCCGAATGTATCGGCTGGCAATGCGCTGTACGGGGGTCGATCAGTCCCCAGTGCGGGGGTGTTCCCGGTGTTTCGGGGTCGGCATTTGTGGGGACACCGGGTCGGGAACGGTCGTTCTCGTCCCCCATCGGGGGTCATTGGTCCGCGGTCGGACGATATCCGTTCCACGCACTCGTCCTCGGGCCTTACGGGCGGTGCCACAGCGTCGATAGGTCTCGGTGTCCGCCGGAAGGTGGACCGGAAGACCCGAACACCCGACGACGACCCACACGGGAGGAGCTGATGAGCGTGAACGACCTGTCCGCCGTGCTCTGGCGCGAACGCGAACTGCTCGAGCTGCTCACCTTCAAGCTCGAGGAGGAGCAGCTGCTGCTCACCGCGGGCCGCTCCCGATGGGTGTCGCACGCCAGCCGCGAGGTCGAGCAGGTCCTCGAACGACTCCGCAGCACCGGACTCGAACGCGCCGCGTCGAGTGCCGAGGTCGCCGAGGAGTGGGGCGTCCCCGCCGACGCACCCCTGCGCGAGGTCGTCGCCGCCGCACCGAACGGACCGTGGGGTGAGATCCTCGCCGCGCACCTGACCGCGATGGTCGAACTGACCACCCAGATCGGCGCCCTGCGCGACGAGAACGACCGCTTCCTGCGCACCGCCGCCCAGGCCACCGAGGAGACCCTCGCCGGCACCGTGACGAACGCCGCGACCTACGACGCCTCGGGCACCTCCGGCGCCGGCTCCGACGGCGCCCGCCTGTTCGAGGGGACCCTGTAACCCCGTGGTCAGCACCTTCGGCTCCCTCGCCACCGCGTACTCCGGACTCGCCGCGGCCCGCGCCGGCATCGACGTCACCGGCCAGAACATCGCGAACGCCGGCACCGCCGGGTACACGCGGCAGCGCGTCACGCAGAACTCGATCCCGGCGACCCAGACCGGCTTCATGCGGGGCACCGCCGCCCTCGCCGGACAGGGCGTCTCGGTCGACGGCATCGCCCGGCTGGCCTCGCTGACGCTCGACGTCGGCGTCCGGGTCGCCGCTGGTTCCTCCGCCTACGCCGACGCCCGCGCGACGGCCCTGTCCGCCCTCGAGACCGGCCTGCACGAGCCCGGCAAGGACGGCCTGAGCGCCAAGCTCGACGCCTTCTGGTCGTCGTGGAGCGAACTCGCCAGCCACCCGGACGACCCGGGTGCCGCCAGTGCCGTCCTCGGAGCCGCCAGCACCGTCGCCGCGGCCCTGGCCTCCGGCTCGAAGGCGGTCGACGCGCAGTGGTCCTCGGTCCGGGGCACCGTGGCCGGCCAGGTGACGCAGCTGAACGACGCCGCGAAGCAGGTGGCCGACCTCAACGGGCGGATCCGCACCGCGCTGGCCTCCGGCGGCGCCGCCAACGAGCTCCTCGACCAGCGCGACCAGCTCACCGAGCAGATCGCGACGCTCGCCGGCGGGACGACCCGCACCAACGCGGACGGCACGGTCGACGTGCTGCTCGGCGGGAACCCGCTCGTGCAGGGCACCGACGCCCGCGCCGTCGCCCTCGGCGGTGGCGAACGGCTCGCCGACGGCGCGGCGGTCACCCTCACCTGGACCTCCGGCAGCGCCGGCGCGGTGTCCCTCAGCGGTGGGTCGATCGGCGGCGCCCTCGCCGTCCTCGCCCCGGCGAACGGGAACGGCACGGGCGGTGCGCTCGCCCAGGCAGCCGCGTCGTACGACGCCGTCGCGACCCAGCTCGCGACCACGGTCAACGCCGTGCACGCCACCGGCACCACCCCGGCCGGCACCACCGGTACCGCCTTCTTCGCCCTCGCGGCGGGCGTCCCCGCGGCACAGGGCCTGTCGGTCGTCCCGACGGACGGCAGCGGTCTCGCGACGCGGAACGCGGCGGGGCAGCTCGACGACTCGTTCGCCGACGCGCTCTCGCGACTCGGCACGGGCCCTGGTGCTGCCGACACGACCTGGGCGACGTTCGTGGCGGGGGTGGGCACCGCCTCCCGGTCGGCCGCGACGGAGTCGACGCTCACCGGACTCGCCCTGACCAACGCGCGCACCCAGCAGCAGTCGAGCGCGGGCGTCGACCTCGACGAGGAGAACGTGAACCTGCTGAGCTACCAGCACGCGTACCAGGGCGCGGCACGGGTCCTGACCGCCGTCGACGAGATGCTCGACACCATCATCAACCGAGTCGGACTCGTCGGGAGGGGCTGATCGTGATCACCCGGGTGACCACCCAGATGTCGATGGCCGCGGCCTCGGCCCGCCTGCAGACCGGTGCGGCGCGCGTGGCGCAGCTCACCGAGCAGGCCACCACGCTGCAGGCGATCCAGAAGCCGTCCGACGACCCGGTCGGCACCGCGTCGTCGATGCAGGTGCGCAAGGAGCAGGCCGCCGCGGCGCAGTACACGCGCAACGCGAACGACGCCGTGGCCTGGCTGGCGACCACCGACAGCGCCCTGTCGAGCGTCTACTCCGTGCTCAACAGCGTGCGCGACCTGACCGTGCAGGCGGCGAACTCCGGCACCATGAGCGACACCGACCGCGACGCCTTCATCACCCAGTTCCGGTCGCTGAAGTCCGATCTCGAGGCACGGGCCAACACGACCTACGGCACCCGGTCGGTCTTCGCCGGTGCCTCGACCGCCGCCGCCGCGTACGACCCGGCGACCGGGTGGGCAGCGTCCGGCACGGACGTCACCCGCCGGATCGGCGACGGTACGACCGTGCGCGTCGACACCGCAGGGGCCGACGTGTTCGGCACCGGGGCGTCGTCGGTGTTCGGCGTGCTCGACTCCATCGTCAGCGACCTGCAGAACGGGGTGAACGTGAACGCGCGGATCAACGACGTGGACGGTGCCCTCGGGGCCGTCCGCGGCGCCCAGGCCGACGTCGGTGTCCGGCACGCCACCGCCCTCGCCGCCCAGGACTCGCTGAAGACCGCGTCCGTCGCGCTCGAGAACCGCCGCGCCGGCATCGAGGACGTCGACCTCGCCAAGGCCGTCCTCGACCTGCAGGTGCAGCAGACCAACTACCAGGCAGCCCTCGCCGTCACCGCGAAGGTCCTGCAGCCGACCCTGATGGACTACCTCCGATGAGCATCTCCCTGACCTTCGCCGTCCCGCCGTTCGGCCTGTCCCCCGCGCCCGTGTTCACGCTGGCCCCGGTGGACGGCGCCGAGGGCCTGTTCACCCTCGTCGGGGGTTCCTCGCGCCTGTTCCTGCTCGACGCCGCGGTGCACCTGCCGTCCTACGCGCCGGAACTCACCGACGAGCAGGCCGCCGGGCTCGAGCTGACCGACCCCGCCGACGCCATGCTGCTCGTGGTGGCGAACCCCGGCGCGTCCGGCACGACCGTCAACCTGCTCGCGCCCATCGTCGTGAACGCCCGGACCGCGGTGGGCGCCCAGCTCATCCTGGAGGACCAGGACCTGCCGCTGCGGGCGGAGCTCGCGCGGGCGTAGGGGCGCTGGTCGGCCGGGTCGGCTCGGCAGCTCGGCAGCTCGGTCGACCCCGAACGACGTCCTCGATGTCGTACGACATCGAGTTCGTCGCACTTGCGCGCGCGCAACAGTTGCACGCGCGGCCCGGCGACAACATCGACGTCGTGCGACATCAACGGTGTCGCACCGTGCGTCCGCCTCATCCCTCCACAGACTGGAGGCCCGGCTCGTTTCCCACAGATCGTCGCGCCGAACCGACGTGGTCGGCTCGCACCGCCGATCGTTGGGACATGCACGACCGAGTCCTCGCAATCCCCCTCGTCCGCACCGGTGACCATCCGAGCGCTGAACGGCGCGCCCTGCAGCGTCGTGTGCACCGCGGCTCGCTCGCTCCGGTGCGGCCCGGCGTCCTCGTCGATCCGTCGCACCTCCAGGGTCTGCGAAGCGAGGACCGTCTGCTCCTGCTCGTCCGAGCGACGACTTCTTCCGTCGAGCTGCCCCGTGCGTTCTCGCACTCGTCCGCAGCAGCCGTGCACGGACTGCCCTTCGTCGCGCCGGCCCCCACCAGGGTCGACGTCCTCGACCCCCGTCTGACCCGGCCGGAGACCACGGCGCTCGCCCGGGTCAGGCCGGGGCACGCGATCGACGACTCCGGCGGACGATGGACCGGGACTCCTTCGACCATGCCGATCGAGATCGACGGCTCGCCGGTGACATCGTTGGTCCGGACGCTGGTCGATGTCTCTGCCACTGCACCGCTGGACCAGGCCGTTCCGATGATCGACCAGGCGCTGCGCGAGCGACGGGTCCTGACGGAGATGCTCGGCGACGAACTCTCAGCCCACGAGCGGAAGGGGTCCGAGAAGGCGGGGGTGGCGATCGGGATGGGATCGGCACTGTCGGGGTCGCCGGCGGAGTCTGTGTGCCGGGTGCGCTTCCGGCAGGTCGGGACGCCGGAACCGGTGCAGCAGCACGAGTTCCGACGCGCCGGTGGCGGGACGGCCGTCGTCGACTTCTGGTTCCCGGATCAGGGCGTCGTGGTCGAGGTCGACGGCCGCGCGAAGTACGAGGACCCGACGATGCTCGACGGGCGCACCACGGCCGAGGCGCACTGGCAGGAGAAACGGCGCGAGGACTTCGTCCGGTCGTTCCCCGAGGTGCGGTTCGTGGTCCGGCTGTCGTGGGCCGACCTGATGCAGCCCGACCGCGTGCGCGCTGCGCTCCGCCGGGCAGGGGTCCCGTGCCGGTGACGAGGCGACGACCGACACCCGTTCGTCCGGCGGCGTCAGCGGCTCGGCGCCTCCGGGTGGTGTGCACGCTGCCGTTCGACGACGAGCGACGCACTGGGCACGCCGCCGCCGACGACCACCTCGCCGACGCCGACCCGCGCTCCGTGCACCCGTCCGATCCCCTTGACCACCCCGGCACGTCGGTCCGGGTCGGCCTCGCGGTGGTCGCCGCCCGCTGCGAGCACGGCGTCCCGAACGGCGACCGCACCCAGCACCTGCGCCCCGGCACCGAGGACGGCGGGCCCTTCGACGAGGCACCCGCCGGACAGTCGAGCGCTGTCGCCGACGCGCACGTCCGACCCCGTCGCCGTGATCGTGACGGGACCGGGCCCCAGTTCGGCACCGGACCCGATGGTCACCCTGGCCGTGGTCGCGACGACGGTGACGCACCCCGGACCGAGCCGCACGCCGGACCCCACGGTGATCGAGCCACCGGCGCGGGTCTCGAGCACGGTTCCCGGGTAGAGCACCGTCCCGGCTGCCAGGGCCACGTCCGCACCGATGAGCACCGAGCCGGGATCGAGCACACGGACCTCGGGCAGCAGACCGAGCACCTCGGCGACCGTCAGGAACCCGGCGTCCCGCCGAGCGTCGTCCGCCGGGTCCGGCGCGCCGTCGATGTCCATCCAGCGAGCCTCCCACATGCCCGGCGTACGGTGAGCGCATGGCCCGCTCCCCGAAGGACCAGGCGATCGTGCCGCTGCCGAACGCCCAGGTCTCCCCCATGCCCGACGACTCCCGGACCCCACAGGTGCAACAACCCGCCGGGTGGGTCAAGTTGCTCGACCGTGCCATCAGCGTCCAGCGCCCGGTGGTCGTGGCGCACGTCAACGCGATCCGCCGACGCAAGCCGGACGCCACCCCCGCCGAGGTCATCCAGATCCTCGAGCGGCAGTACCTCACCGCGGTCACCACCGGTGGCGCAGCGGTCGGTGCGAGTGCGGTGATCCCCGGCGTCGGGATGGTGGCCGCCCTCGGCCTGAGCGGCGCAGAGACGATCGGGTTCCTCGAGACGACGGCACTGTTCGCCCAGTCGGTCACCGAGGTCCACGGCATCGCGTTGGACGACCCTGAGCGGGCACGGACCCTCGTGATGGCGATGATCCTCGGCGCGCCGGGCACGCAGCTGATCAAGCAGCTCGGCGGGCAGATCGCCGGCGGCCAGGCTCGCACCGCGTTCTGGGGCGAGATGGTGACCTCGTCGTTGCCGAAGCAGGTCGTGAACGGCCTCGGCGGACAGGTCCGCGACCAGTTCATCAAGCGGTTCGCGGTCCGTCAGGGGACGTCGGTGCTCGGCCGCGCCCTCCCGTTCGGGATCGGCGCTGCGGTGGGTGGGCTCGGCAACCACGCGCTCGGGCGGAAGGTCATCCAAGCCTCGCGGACCGGGTTCGGGCCGCCGGCCGCGCACTTCCCGATCGTGCTCGAGCCGAAGTCGGGCAAGCAGCCGAAGTCGGGCAAGCAGTCCAGGGCCGACAAGCAGCCGAAGGCCGACAAACGGTCCACGGCTGACAAGCACCTGAAGGCAGAGAACCAGCCCAAGCCGAAGGGCCTGGGCTGGCGCCGAGGATCGGCGAAGGACGAGGACCTCTGGTCGGAGACCCCCGAACGCTGAACCGCTCTGCTCGGGAACCGGCACGGCCCGGTCAGAACGACCGAACCGGCGTCCTGACCACCTGCCCGGCGTGCGCGAACCCGCCGCCGAACCCGAACAGCAGCGCGGGGACGCCCTCGGGCAGGTCCCCGCGCGCCCAGGCCTTCGACAACCCGAGCGGCACACTGGCGGCCGAGGTGTTCCCGGACTCGACGACGTCGCGGATGACGAACTTCGACTCACCGCCGAGCGCGGTGACGAGCGGCTCGATGATCCGCAGGTTCGCCTGGTGGAACGCGAAGACCTCGATGTCGTCCATCGTGAGTCCGGCGGCCTCGACGACCTTGCGGGCGTGTCCCTCGGCCTCGGTGATGGCCCAGCGGTAGATGGAGCGGCCCTCCTGGTTGAAGCGGCCGGGCGACCCCTCGACCCGCACCGCGTCGAGCAGGTGCGGCACGCTGCCCCACGACACGGGTCCGATCTCGGGGGTGTCGGTGGCGCCGAGCACGGCGGCCCCGGCTCCGTCGCCGACGAGCACGCACGTCGAGCGGTCGGTCCAGTCAGCGATGGCGGACAGGGTCTCGGACCCGATGACGAGCGCGACGTCGGCAGAACCGACGCGGATCGACTGATCGGCGAGGGCGAGTGCGTACTCGAACCCGCTGCAGGCGGTGTTGATGTCGATGGGCGCGGGACCGTTCGTCATCCCGAGCGCCGCGGCGACCCGGCCGGCGGTGTACGGCGCGCGGTCCTGGTGCGTGGTGGACGCGACGATGACGAGTCCGACGGCCGAGGGCGAGACCCCGGCGTCGGCGAGGGCGTTGCGGCCCGCTTCGATCGCCATCGACGTGACGCTGTCGTCCGGTCCGGCGATGTGCCGGGTCTGGATGCCGGTCCGGGTGCGGATCCACTCGTCGTTGGTGTCGACCATGGTCGAGAGCTCGTCGTTGGTCAGGATGCGTTCGGGCTGGTGGTGACCGAACCCGAGGATCCGGCTGCCACGGAGTGCTGGGGTGTTCACCGACGTCACGGTACTCCTCCCCGCAGCACCGACATGCCCCCGACGGCATGCAGAACCACACGACGGACCAGGCACGACCACAACGCCGCACCAAGCACGACCACGACGCCGCGCCGTGCAGAACCGGTACTCCCAGGGCCTGGCACGGTGCCCCTCGGAGCGCGTAGACCGGAGTCATGGACTACACACACCTCGGACGGACAGGGCTGTCGGTTTCACGAGCAGTGCTCGGCACGATGAACTTCGGCCCGGAGACCACAGAGGACGACTCGCACGCCATCATGGACCGGGCCCACGAGCTCGGCGTCAACTTCTTCGACACCGCCAACGGCTACGGCGGCTCGGTGGGCAAGGGTGCCACCGAGGAGATCATCGGCCGCTGGTTCGCGAAGGGCGGCGGCCGCCGCGAGAAGACGGTCCTGGCGACCAAGGTCTACGGCGAGATGATCGACTGGCCGAACGGCGGCAAGCTCAGCGCGTTCAACATCCGCCAGTCGCTCGACGCCAGCCTGCAGCGGCTGCAGACGGACCACATCGACCTGTACCAGTTCCACCACGTCGACCGTGCGACGCCGTGGGACGAGATCTGGCAGGCGATCGACGTCGCCGTGCAGCAGGGCAAGGTCCTGTACGTCGGGTCGTCGAACTTCGCGGGCTGGCACATCGCCCAGGCGCAGGAGGCCGCGAAGCGCCGCCACACCTTCGGCCTGGTGAGCGAGCAGTCGATCTACAACCTCGTCGTCCGCGACATCGAGCGCGAGGTCCTGCCCGCCGCCCGCGAGTACGGCCTCGGCGTCATCCCGTGGTCGCCCCTGCAGGGCGGCCTGCTCGGTGGCGTCATCGAGAAGACCGAGAACGGTTCCCGCCGCCTGTCGGGTCGCAGCGCCGAGTACGTCGAGGGGCACCGTGACCAGCTCACGGCCTACGAGTCGTTCGCGAAGGAGCTCGGCCACACCCCGGGTGAGCTCGCCCTCGCGTGGCTCCTCCACCAGCCCGGCGTGACCGCGCCGATCACCGGCCCCCGCACGATGGAGCAGTGGGAGTCCGCGGTCCGCGCCGTCGACATCCGCCTGGACCAGCGTGCGCTGGACCGGCTCGACGAGATCTTCCCGGGGCACGAGACCTCGCCGGAGGACTACGCCTGGTGAGCTGACGGAACGGGCCGGGACCACGGCCCGCGATCAGGACCACGGACGGGAGGCACGGTGCGCGTCGGACGCGCACCGTGCCTCCCGTCCGCCGTTGCGGCCACTGCACGTGGCGAGCCGCAGGGGCCACGCACGCCCGTCAGAGCGACGCGATCTCCGCGTCCGTCAGTCCGGTCCAGCGCAGGTACGCGCCGACGCTCCCCCAGCGCGACTCGACGTGCCGGACGACGGTGGTCATCGTCTCCGGCACGCACCGCTGGGCGACCGCGGTGGCCTCGGGGTCGGTGCTGACCGCACGTTCCGCGACGAACCGGTCCGCCAGCCCGACAGCACTGGCGGCGTAGTCGACGCCGACGGTCTCGAGCGACGCGCCCCAGAGTCGGGCGAGCAATCCGCTGACGACGCCGGTGCGGTCCTTGCCGGCCGAGCAGCAGACGAGCACGTCGCCGTCGGCCCGGGCGATGGCGCGGAACGCCGCGGCGATCCCGGTGCGGTGCCGTTCGAGCCAGTCGACGTACTGCTCCTCGAGCTGCACAGCCCGGGCGCCGGACTCGACGGTCGACGGGTCGAACAGCGGGACGAGCCGGTAGCCGTCGGTGGTCGCGAGCGGGTGCGGGACGCGGGCGGCCTCGTCGTCGCGGCGGAGGTCGACCACGGCGCTGAGGCCCGTCGGGTACACGTCGGCACCGACGCGCTCGGTGTTCGCGCGGTACACGGTGTGGGCTCGGGCGTCCTGCAGGCCCGGTCCCCCGACCTCGCGCAGGTTGGTGAGGGTCGACGTCGTCGTCATGCGACCACCCTGTCAGAAGACGGACGCCGGACGCCGGACGCCGGATGCCGGACGACGGACCGCACGACGACGGGCCCCGCGCTTGCTGTGTGCGCGGGGCCCGTCGTCGTGCGGGTGGTGCTGGTGTCTGCTGGCTAGCGGACCGAGACCGGCGAGTCGTCGGTCTGCTCGTAGAGGACGTAGCCCTCTTCGCCGTGGACCGCGGTGTCGATACCGGCGACCTCGTCCTCGGTCTTGACGCGGAAGCCGATCGTCTTCTCGATGAGGAAGCCGATGACGAACGCCAGGACGAAGGAGTAGATGCCGACGGCCAGGGCCGCGGTGGCCTGCTTGCCGAGCTGCTCGAACGAACCGGAGTAGATCAGGCCGGTGTCGTTGGCGAAGAAGCCCAGGTACAGCGTGCCGACGATGCCGCCGACCAGGTGGACACCGACGACGTCGAGCGAGTCGTCGAAGCCGAGACGGTACTTCCAGTCGATCGCGAAGCAGCAGATGATGCCGGCGACGAAGCCGAGCAGGATGCCCCAGCCCGGGGTCAGGTTGGCACATGCCGGGGTGATCGCGACGAGACCGGTGACGGCACCCGAGGCGGCGCCGACCGAGGTGGCCTTGCCGTCCTTGAGCTTCTCGACGAGCAGCCAACCGAGGATGGCGGCGGCCGGAGCGGCGAGGGTGTTGACCCAGGCGATCGCGGCGATGCCGTCAGCAGCGCCCTCGGAGCCGGCGTTGAAGCCGAACCAGCCGAACCACAGGATGGCGGCACCGAGCAGGACGAAGGGCGGGTTGTGCGGCTTGTGCGCACCCTTGGCGAAGCCGACGCGCTTGCCGAGGACGAGCGCCAGGGCGAGACCTGCTGCACCGGCGTTGATGTGCACCGCGGTGCCACCGGCGAAGTCGATGACGCCCCACGTGGCGGCCCAGCCCGAGGTCAGGTTGAAGACCCACGAGGCGACCGGGAAGTAGACGACTGTGACCCAGATGCCGGCGAAGACCATCCACGCGCCGAACTTGGCGCGGTCGGCGATCGCACCGGAGATGAGAGCGACCGTGATGATCGCGAACGTGGCCTGGAAGCCGACGAACGCCATCGACGGGTACGCCGCCTGGATGTTCGAGGACTGCGCCTCCTCGAAGGCCTGGCCGAGACCGATCTGGTTCCAGTCGATGCTGAAGAACCCGACCACACCGGAGACCGCCGTGCCGTCACCGTGGTTGGCGAAGGCGATCGCGTAGCCGTAGAGCACCCACAGGACGCTCACGAGTGCGATCGCACCGAACGACATCATCATCATGCTGATGACGGACTTGGCCTTCACCAAGCCGCCGTAGAAGAAGGCCAGGCCGGGTGTCATGAACAACACCAGCGCCGCCATGACCAACACGAACGTCGTGTTGCCCTGATCAAGCATCTGTTCACCTCTCGATTGCACGAACGGCTCTTGGACCGCCTCGGGTGTCACCGAGTCTGGCGATGCGAGGTTTCGCGAGGGAGCACGATGTGTTTCGCGGATGTAACGCGACGGCGCGGTTTGTAAACGTCGTGTTTCGCACGGCCCGAAGCCCCCTGGAAAGGGGGTGCACCGACCGGTCAGCGGACGGCGAGGGCGAGCGTCAGTCCTGGGCGCGCGTCAGCGCCACGACACGGCTGGCGGCACGCAGGTACTTCTTCCGGTACCCGCCGTCGAGCATCGCGTCGGGGTACACCTGGTCGAGCGGGGTACCAGAGGCGACGATCCGGACCTGGGCGTCGTACAGCCGGTCGACCAGGGCGACCCAGCGCAGCGCGTCGGTCTGGTCGGTGAACGCCCGGACGTCGGTGAGCCCGACGGCGTCGAGACCCTCGACCAGCGCGACGTACTTCGAGGGGTGGACCGACCCGAGGTGCGCGACCACGGCCGAGAAGTCGTCGAGAGTGGCATCCCCGGACGGCAGGGCCGCGGCCACGTCGGACACCACACCCGCCGACTCGTCCACCGCGCGGCGGCGGTAGTCGAGCCCGTCGATCCGCATGGTGTCGAACCGGTCGGACATCGCCTGGATCTCGCGCAGGAAGTCCTGCGCCGCGAACCGCCCCTCGCCGAGCGCGCCCGGAGGCGTGTTCGAGGTGGCGGCGAACCGGGTGCCGGTCTCGGTGAGCTCCTTGATCAGGCGCGTCATGACCATCGTGTCGCCCGGGTCGTCGAGCTCGAACTCGTCGATGCAGACCAGCGCGGTCCCCCGCAGCAGGTCCACCGTGCCCTGGAACCCGAGTGCGCCCACCAGAGCGGTGTACTCGATGAACGTGCCGAACGTCTTCCGCCCCGAGGCCGCGTGGTACGCCGCGGCGAGCAGGTGGGTCTTGCCGACACCGAACCCGCCGTCCAGGTAGACGCCGGACTTCGCGGCGGGCTCGACCGACTGCTTCCGGCGGCCGAACAGCCCGCGACGGGGCGCCTCGGTCGGACCCGCCGCGACGAACGCGGCGACGGCGTCGCGCACGTCGGCCTGCGAGGCGTAGTCCGGGTCGGGCCGGTACGAGTCGAACGAGGCGTCCGCGAACTGGGGCGGTGGCACGAGGGCCGCGGCCATCTGCTGCGGGGTCACCTGGGGGTCACGGTCGACGAGGTGCGCTGGCAATCGAGTGGGCCTTCCGGGAAGCAAGTCGTGCGGTGTCACGTTGCGGCTGGGGCACGGTACGTCCGCGTACCGTTGCCCACAGGCACCGACGACCGATCCTAGTCCGGTGCCGGATGACCACCTGGAGGTAGCCCACCATGACCGCACCGGTCGACCCGTCCGAGAAGTTCACCGCCTACGCCCACCCGGAGCGTCTCGTCTCCACGGAGTGGCTGCAGGAGCAACTGGACGCCCGCACCCCGGACCTGGTCGTCGTCGAGTCCGACGAGGACGTCCTGCTCTACGAGACGGGCCACATCCCCGGTGCCGTCAAGATCGACTGGCACACCGACCTCAACGACCCGGTCGAGCGCGACTACATCGACGGCGAGGCGTTCGCCGAACTGCTCGGCAGCAAGGGCATCGGCCGTGAGACCACCGTCGTGGTCTACGGCGACAAGAACAACTGGTGGGCCGCCTACGCGCTCTGGGTGTTCTCGCTGTTCGGCCACGAGGACGTCCGCCTGCTCGACGGCGGCCGTGCGAAGTGGATCGCCGAGGACCGCGCCCTCACCACCGACGAGACCGTCGTGACGCCGGCCGAGTACCCGGTCGTCGACCGGATCGACACCGAGATCCGTGCCTACAAGGACGACGTGCTCGCCCACCTCGGCAAGCCCCTCATCGACGTGCGCAGCCCAGGCGAGTACGACGGTTCCCGCACCACCGCCCCCGACTACCCGGAAGAAGGAGCGCTGCGCGGCGGCCACGTCCCCACCGCGGTGAACATCCCGTGGGCCACGGCCGCCGCACCGGACGGCACCTTCAAGCCGCGCGCGGAACTCGACGCGATCTACCGCGAGGGCGCCGGCATCGGCGACGCGGACGAGGTCATCGCCTACTGCCGCATCGGTGAGCGGTCGAGCCACACCTGGTTCGTCCTGCAGCACCTGCTCGGCTAC
Source organism: Curtobacterium sp. PvP017 (assembly GCF_054060195.1). Classification (NCBI taxonomy): domain Bacteria; kingdom Bacillati; phylum Actinomycetota; class Actinomycetes; order Micrococcales; family Microbacteriaceae; genus Curtobacterium; species Curtobacterium sp. PvP017. The sequence goes on along the minus strand of NZ_JBSSCY010000003.1, from coordinate 168,249 downwards.
GACAGCGTCCGCAACTACGACGGTTCGTGGACCGAGTGGGGCAGCGCCGTCCGCGTCCCGATCGTGCAGGGCGCGGAGCCGGGTACAGTTCCGAACCGATGAACGACGCCACACTCCCCGCCACCCTCGCCGAGATCCGCGACGACTTCCTCGCCCTGGGCCAGAAGGACCGCCTGCAGCTCCTCCTCGAGTTCTCGAACGAGCTGCCCGCACTGCCCGAACGGCTGCAGGGGCACGAGGACGAACTCGAACGGGTCGAGGAGTGCCAGTCCCCCGTGTTCATCACGGTGACCGTGGGCGAGGACGGCGACGCACCCGACGTCGTCCGCATGCACGCGACCGCTCCGCGCGAGGCGCCGACCACGCGCGGCTTCGCATCGATACTCGCGCAGGGCCTGAGCGGCCTGACGGCAGCGCAGGTGCTCGCCGTGCCCGCGGACTACCCGTTGACGATCGGCCTGTCCGAGGCGGTCAGCCCGCTGCGGATCCGCGGCATGGTGGGCATGCTCGGTCGCGTGCAGCGTCAGGTGCAGGCTGCGGTGTCGTAGACGCGACCGGAAGGCGGACGGGAGGCCCGTGGCGGATCCGCCACGGGCCTCCCGTCCATCCCCCCTCGGCACGCATGCCGTCCTCTGGAATACCAGTCCGGACCCGTGCCGGGATGGTGCGGTCAGCACCAGGGGGAATGACGATGGCGAGTGGGACCTGCTCGGTCGCAGTCGGCGACGTGTTCACCGTGCCGTTCCCGATCAACGCCGGTTCCTGCCCGCGTTCAGCCACGGATCAGAGGACTACGACGGGGTGCACGTCACGAACTTCGAAGGGTCGAGGATGCGGAGGGCGACGGCTGACGAGCGCGGCCGGGCCGACCGGCGACTCGTCTCGAGGAGTTCGGGCCTTGCCAGCAGACGACGAACGGAACGATTGCCGCACCACCCGCTTCGTGAGCAGGAAGGGTCGAGTGCGCGACGGTGACCCGACCATTTCTGCTCACGAAGCGACCGAACGCACGCAACTTCGGACGGGAGGCGCGGTGCCAGCTGACACCGCGCCTCCCGTCCGCCCTTCGGTCGCGTCTACCGCGCGCTGGCCGCCCCGCGCCGCTGGACCACCTCGGTGAGCCACGCGAGGATGCGGGCGTCGAACCAGTCGGCGTCGTGGTTCCAGAGCTTGGTGTGCCGGGCCGTGGTCTGCACCTCGAGCCGTACCAGGTCGGGTCGGGCGCGTGCCAGGTCGTGCGACGCGGACGACGGCACGAACCCGTCGTCGTCGCTGTGCAGGAGCAGGATCGGCACCGTGAGCTCGGCGGACCGGGTGACCATGTCGAGCTCGCGCAGGTCGACGGGCCGCTGCAGCCCCGCCAACCGGTGGAGCACCGGGGTGCGGAGCAGCCGCTGGGCGACCTTGCGGACCGGGCGCGGCAACCCCATGAGCTGGCTCTGGGACTTGAGCACCGCGTGCCAGTCGACCACGGGCGACTCGAGCACCACACCATCGACGAGCCCGGCGAAGCGCGAGCGCAACAGGGTCTGCAGCACGACGGCGCCGCCCATCGACCAGCCCATGAGCACGACGCTCTGCGCGTTCTGGGCGCTGAGCCAGCGGAGGACGGAGTCGATGTCCTCCCATTCGGTGCTGCCGAGGCCGTAGCGGCCGTCCACGCTCGGCGGTGCGACGCCGTCGTTCCGCCACGATGCGAGCACGACCGAGTAGCCGGCGGCGCGGAAGACCGGGACGGCGCGGATGGTCTCGGCGCGGGTGACGCCGCGCCCGTGCACCAGGACGGCCCACGGGGCATCCGGGTCGTCGGCACGGACGACCCAGGCGGGTGCGGGCCCATTCGGGGTGGGGATGTCGATGTCCTCGACGGGCACGTCGAGCTCGCCGGGGGTCAGGTAGAACCAGCCGCCCCAGCGACCGCGGCGTGCAGCGGTCGGGTCGCCGGCGTCGATCGCGATGATGCGACGCGTGACCGTGGTGTCGGTGGTGCCGAGGACCTCGCCGACGCGCATGTGGCCGGTGCCGGCACCGAACCAGAGCGAGTACCGGCCCTGCAGCTCGGTGTCGGCGGTCCGCTCGATGGTCACGGTCATCCGGACCGGATCGACGGCGTGGATCGGGACGCGTTCGGTGCGTTTGCGGTCCGGGGTGACGACGGCACGGGCGACGGCGGCGACGAAGCCACCGATGACGGCCGTTCCCACGGCGGCGGCGGCCAGACCGGCGCCGAGTGCGATGAACCCGGCCGATCGTGCGGTCTCCTGGACGGCGTCCTCGGCGGGTCGCGCGGATCGGGACATGGCCCGGAGCCTAGTCTGCATGTGTGTCCGAAACCCGAGAGCCCGACGCCTTCGCGCGGCTCCGCGCGTTCGTGTCCTCCGGCAGCAGCCGTTCCGAGACCACCGTCACCGAGATCCCCTCGCCCACGCGGATCGCACCGTTCTCGATCGCCCTGGCGGCGGACGTGTCCGGCACCGCGCACGGCGTCGAGTCGGACCTCGGCACCGGGCGCTTCATCGCCCTGTACGACCCCGAAGAACCCGAGGGCTGGGGCGGTGCCTTCCGGGTCGTCTCGTTCGCCCAGGCGCCGCTCGAACCGGAGATCGGTGTCGACGAGTTCGTCGCCGACGTCACGTGGAGCTGGCTCGTCGACGCGCTCGAGACGCACGGCGCCGAGTACGACCATGCCTCGGGCACGGCCACCAAGATCATCTCGCGCGGGTACGGCGACCTCGCCGCACAGGGTGACGGCGCCCAGCTGGAACTCCGCGCATCGTGGACGCCGCGCGGTGACGACCTCACCGCGCACGTCCGGGCATGGCAGGACATCGTCGCCATGCTCGCCGGTCTGCCTCCTGCCTCGGACGGCGTGACCCTGTTGGCCCCGAGGAGGCTCGCCAAGTGACCGACCCCGTCAGTTCGACCCCCGGTGCACCGGACCCCGCGTTCGAGGACTCGCACGAGGCCGTCAAGGTCATCGACTCGCGTGACGACTACCTGGCCGCCGTCGCGGCGATCGCTGCGGGTCACGGCCCCGTTGCCGTCGACGCCGAGCGCGCCAGCGGCTACCGCTACTCGCAGCGCGCCTACCTGATCCAGGTGTTCCGCCGCGGTGCCGGCGCGTTCCTGTTCGACCCGATCCCGATCGGCGACTTCTCCGAGCTGCAGGCGGCCATCGTCGACGAGGAGTGGCTCTTCCACGCCGCGTCGCAGGACCTGCCGTGCCTGCAGGAGGTCGGCCTCGTCCCGACCCGAATCTTCGACACCGAACTCGGCGCGCGCATCGCCGGGTTCCCCCGGGTCGGCCTCGGTGCCGTCGTCGAGCAGCTGCTCGGGATCACGCTCGCCAAGGCGCACTCGGCGGCCGACTGGTCGACCCGACCGCTGCCGCAGTCGTGGCTCGTGTACGCATCGCTCGACGTCGAACTCCTGCCGGACCTGCGCGACGCCCTCGCCGCGAAACTCGACGAGGCCGGCAAGTCCCGCATCGCGGAAGAGGAGTTCGACGCGGTGCTGCACCGCGCCCCGAAGCCCGTCCGTGCCGAGCCGTGGCGCCGACTGTCCGGCATGCACGCCCTCCGTGGTGCCCGCGCCCTGGCGATCGCTCGGTCGCTCTGGGTCGCCCGTGACGAGTACGCCCGCGCGGCCGACATCGCTCCCGGGCGCACCATCCCCGACGCCGCGATCGTCGCAGCGGCGGCGGCCGCACCCGCGTCGCGCGCCGAGCTCGGCGGGCTGAAGGCGTTCACCGGCCGGGCCAGCCGGTCCGAGCTCGACCGCTGGTGGGCCGCGGTGGACGAGGGCCGGACGACCGAGGACCTGCCGAAGCTCCGCGGATCCGGCGAGGCCACGCTCCCGCCGCCCCGCGCCTGGGCCGACCGCAATCCCGCGGCCGACCGCCGGTACAAGGCCGCCCGTGCTGCGGTGACGAAGCGGTCCGAGGAGCTCGACATCCCGCTCGAGAACCTGCTCACCCCGGAGACCCTCCGGGTGGTGTCGTGGGCACCGCCGTCGCCACCGTCGACCGAGCTGGTCGGGGCTGCCCTCGCCTCGCACGAGGCCCGTCCGTGGCAGGTGGAGGAACTGGCCTCGGTCATCGCCTCGGCCTTTGTCGCTGCTGCACAGCAGCCCGCGGCGACGGATGACGTCGAGTCGTAGGAACCGCCCAACCGGCATGCGGCCGCCCAGCCTGGGGGCATAGCGTCGGGAGCGTCGCCGGGCGAGGCCCGGCCGGCCGGAGCGACCAGCGTTCCGGCCCGATCGAAGAGGATCTGGGAGGCCCGGATTGCCAAAGGCATCAGACGTCGTGTTCGTGGACGGAGTACGGACGCCGTTCGGACGAGCCGGCGAGAAGGGGGTGTTCTGGAAGACCCGGTCCGACGACCTCGCGGTGCACGCGATGCGCGGACTGCTCGACCGGAACGCCTCGCTCGACGGAGCAGCGGTGGACGACGTCGCCGTCGCGGCGACCACGCAACAGGGTGACCAGGGGCTGACCCTCGGCCGCACCGTCGGCATGCTGGCCGGCCTGCCGAAGTCGGTCCCGGGGTACGCGATCGACCGCATGTGCGCCGGTGCCATGACGAGCGTCACGACGCTCGCGGGGGCCATCGCCTTCGGTGCCGCGGACATCGCGATCGCCGGCGGCGTCGAGCACATGGGACGCCACCCGATGGGCTTCAACTCCGACCCGAACCCGCGGTTCATCGCCGAGCGCATGGTGTCCAGCGACGCACTGGTCATGGGTTCCACCGCCGAGCGCCTGCACGATCGCTTCCCGGCGATCACGAAGGACCGCACGGACGCCTACGCCGTCCAGTCGCAGCAGCGCTACGCCGCCGCCTGGGCAGCCGGCAAGCTGCAGCCGGACATCATCCCGGTCGAGGTGAACAAGGGCGACGGCTGGGACGTCGTCAGCACCGACGAGCCGCCGCGTCCGGGGACCACGCTCGAGGCCCTGGCCGCGCTGAAGACCCCGTTCCGTCCGCACGGACGCGTCACCGCCGGCAACGCCGCCGGTCTCAACGACGGCGCGACGATGAGCCTGCTCGCCTCGGCAGAGGGCGCCAAGGAGCACGGCCTGCCCGCGAAGATGCGGATGGTCTCGTTCGCCTTCGCCGGCGTCGAGCCCGAGGTCATGGGCGTCGGCCCGGTCCCCGCCACCGACAAGGCGCTGTCGAAGGCCGGCCTGTCCATCGACGACATCGGCCTGTTCGAGATCAACGAGGCGTTCGCGGTGCAGGTGCTCGCCTTCCTCGACAACTACGGCATCGCCCAGGACTCCACGAACGTCAACGCCTGGGGTGGCGCGATCGCCGTCGGGCACCCGCTGGCATCGAGCGGTGTCCGCCTGATGACGCAGCTCGCGGCGCAGTTCGCCGAGCGTCCGGACGTCCAGTACGGCATCACCACGATGTGCATCGGGCTCGGGCAGGGCGGCACCGTCATCTGGGAGAACCCCGGTTTCAGCAAGTCCGCAGCACGTTCGGCTCGGAAGGGGGCTTGAGCATGACCACCGTCGACACCGACCGCCTGTCCGAACTCAGCGAGGACGAGGTCGTCACGCACTCGTTCGTCAAGCACGTCACGATGCCCTCCGGCGGCACACTGGCACTCATCACGCTCGACAACGGCAAGGACTACAAGCGTCCGAACACCCTCGGGCCGCGCACGCTGCACGAACTCTCCGGGGTGCTCGACACCCTGAAGACCGAGGCGGCCGCCGGGACGATCCAGGGCGTCGCGATCACCGGCAAGGAGTACTGCTTCGCCGCCGGGGCCGACCTGTCGCAGGCGGCCTCGGTGCCGTCGCGGGACGTGGCGCACGACCTCGCGGCCCTCGGCCACGCCACCCTCCGCAAGCTGTCCGACCTCGGCGTGCCGTCGTTCGCGTTCATCAACGGCATCGCCCTCGGCGGCGGGCTCGAGATCGGACTGCACTGCACCTACCGGGCGTTCTCGTCCGCCGCGCAGGGCATCGGCCTGCCCGAGGTCTTCCTCGGCATCATCCCCGGCTGGGGTGGCGCGACGCTCCTCCCCCGCCTGATCGGCCCCGAACGAGCGCTCCGCGTCATCGTCGAGAACCCGCTCAAGAACAACCGCCTGATGGACGGCCCGGCCGCGGTCGAGATCGGCATCGGCGACGTGCTCATCCCGTCGGTGACGTTCCTGCCCGCAGCGGTGGCCTGGGCCGACGGCGTCATCACCGGCGCGACCAAGGTGGTGCGCAAGAACGAGCCGGGCATGCTCGAGAAGGCTGCCTGGGGCACCGTCGTCAAGGTCGCGAGGGGGCAGGTGGCGTCGAAGATCGGCACCGTGCCGAAGTCGCCGTTCCGAGCGCTCGACCTCGTCGCCGCGGCTCGCGGCGGCTCGTTGGACGAGCGGTTCGCCGACGAGGACGACGCCCTCGCGGACCTGCTCTCCGGCGATCAGTTCGCCGCGTCGATGTACGCGTTCGACCTGGTGCAGAAGCGTGCGAAGAAGCCCGTCGGCGCTCCGCAGGGCGTCGAGCCGAAGAAGATCACGAAGGTCGGTGTCCTCGGCGCCGGGCTGATGGCGTCGCAGTTCGCGCTGCTCTTCGCCCGACGCCTCGGCGTCCCCGTGGTGATCACCGACGTCGACCAGTCCCGCGTCGACGCCGGCGTGGAGCGCATCCGTGGCGAGGTCGCGAAGCTGCTCGACAAGGGCCGGATCTCCCCCGACGACGCCAACCGCATCACGGCCCTCGTCAGCGGCTCGGTGTCCTACGACGCCTTCGCCGACGCCGACTGGGTGATCGAGGCCGTCTTCGAGGAGATGACCGTCAAGCAGGAGGTCTTCCGGAAGATCGAGCAGGTCATCGCCCCGGATGCCATCCTCGCGACGAACACCTCGTCGTTGTCCGTCTCCGAGATGGGCTCGGTGCTCTCTGACCCGTCGCGCTTGGTCGGTTTCCACTTCTTCAACCCCGTCGCCGTGATGCCCCTGCTCGAGGTCGTCCGGACCGCCGACACCTCCGACGAGACACTCGTCACGGCACTCGCCGTCGCGAAGACCCTCAAGAAGACGGCGATCATCACGGCCGACCAGCCGGGCTTCGTCGTCAACCGCGTGCTCGCACGGGTCCTCGGTGAGGCCATGCGCGGCGTCGAGCAGGGCACCTCGTTCGACGTCGTGGCGGCCGGTGCCGCGCCGCTGGGACTGCCGATGTCGCCCTTCGAGCTGCTCGAGCTCGTCGGACTGCCGGTCGGCGCGCACGTGCTCGACTCGCACCACGCCGCGTGGCCAGAGCGCTTCTACCCCGGTGACGGGCTGAAGAAGATCGCCGAGCACGGGAAGATCCTCACCCGCGACAAGAAGGGCACCGCGACCGGGTACGATCCCGCCGCCGTCAAGCTCGTCGCGCCGTCCAAGAAGGACGCGAAGCCCGTCGACGCCGCAGCGATGCAGCAGCGCTTCGAGGACGCCCTGGCCGACGAGCTGCACCGCATGCTCGAGGACGAGGTCGTCCAGCACGTCGAGGAGATCGACCTCGGCCTGATCCTCGGTGCGGGCTACCCGTTCCAGGCCGGTGGGATCAGCCCGTACCTCGACCGCAGCGGTGCGTCCGAGCGCGTCTTCGGCGGGAGCTTCCACGACCCGCTGATCGTCGGCCCGGCTTCTCGCTAGCCGGCGCGAGTCCGTCCCGCACAACCGAAGTCACCCCGAACCGCGGATCGCCGTGGTTCGGGGTGACTTTGGTCGTGCGTGGCCGGCCCGCAGCGGTGTCGTCCACCGCCGTCGTGAGCCGCCGTCAACCGCCGACGCAGTCGTTGCTGCCGCTGAAGCACGGCGGGACCGACGGCCGTGGTGCCGACGGCTCGGGCGGCTCGTTGTCGTACGACGTGAAGTACGCGGCGCTGTGCGTCACGACGAGCACGTAGTCCGCCCCGCTCGCCCGGACGGCGTCATCGCGTCGGTCGACGCCGAGACCCGGTGCGGACTGCACGACGGACGATCCCTCCGACTGCCACAGTCCGAGTGACCCGTCCCAACCGCGGACCCGCACGACCGCGAACCGGTCCTGCCCGAGGTCGCTGCCGAGTGCGATCGACTGCCGCCCACCGATGTCAACCAGGGACGGCGTCGATCCGTCCGGCTGGATCGCCTGTGCCACGAGGTCTTCGTCGGTCAGGCCGCCCGCGCGCAATGCCGGACCGACGATGCGCACCGCGTCGACCGGTGTGTCCGCACCGTCGATCGTGTACACCGCTCCGGCGTCGATCCGACACGTCGTGCCCGAAGCGGGCTGGAAGAACCCGGAGTTGCTCGCGTGGCCGCACGAGTCGGTCCAGGTGGTATCGACCCGGTGGACTGCGGCGGTGCCCTTCCAGTCGACCACACGGTGCATCGTCTGTCTGGCGCTGATTCGGGCATCTGCACCGAGCTCCGGCGCGACCGAAGCGTCGTTCATCGCTGCGCACCCTGAGGACAGGGCCACCACGGCGAGACCGATCGCCACCGCCGTCGTCCTGAACCCCCGTCGCATGCAGCGATCCTGCCAGACGTCCCCGAGGGACATGCCCCTGACGGCATGGGTGACCTTCCGGCGGAACCAGGTTCCGGACACAGCACCGCGGAAGTACGTGGTGCCATGTCCGGAACCTGGTTCCGCGCACCCCGCCTAGCGGTCGGCCGACTCCCGCGACCGCGCGGGCTTCGCCTGCGGCAACTTCGTCCCGACGACCTGGTCGATGACGTCGCGGGCGATCGCCTGCGCCGTCAACCCGACGTCGGCGAGGATCTGCGACCGGGTCGCGTGGTCGATGAACGCGTCCGGCAGGCCCAACTCGTTCACACCCGTGTCGACCCCGGCGGCCCGCAGGTCCTGCCGCAGTCGTGTGCCGACGCCGCCCACGCGCACGCCGTCCTCGATCGTGATGACGAGCCGATGCGTGCGCGACAGCTCGATGAGCGACGACGGGATCGGCACCACCCAGCGCGGGTCGACCACGGTGACGCCGATGCCCTGCGCCTCGAGCAGCCCGGCGGCCTCGAGTGCGGTCGGCACCATCGAGCCGACGGCCACGAAGAGCACGTCCTCGACGCCGTCCGCGGCGGCGTGCAGCACGTCGACGCCGTCGGGGAGACGACGGACCGCGGGGATGTCAGGCCCGACCTGGCCCTTCGACCAGCGCAGCACGGTGGGGGCGTCGTCGACCGCGATCGCCTCGCGGAACTCCTCACGCAGGGTCGCGGCGTCGCGCGGAGCCGCGATCCGGATCCCCGGCACGACCTGCAGGAGCGCGAGGTCCCACATGCCGTGGTGCGAGGGGCCGTCCGGCCCGGTGATCCCGGCGCGGTCGAGCACGAAGGTCACGCCGGCCTTGTGCAGGGCGACGTCCATCAGCACCTGGTCGAACGCGCGGTTCAGGAACGTCGCGTAGAGCGCCACGACCGGGTGCAGGCCGCCGTAGGCCAGACCAGCTGCCGTGGTGACGGCGTGCTGCTCGGCGATGCCGACGTCGTACACGCGGTCGGGGTGCTGCTCCTGGAACAGGTGCAGCCCGGTCGGCCGGAGCATCGCCGCCGTGATCGCGACGATCCGGGGGTCCGAGTCACCGGCCGACGCCAGCGCCGACGCGAACACCGAGGTCCACGACGGCCCCGACGCGGCGTCGAGCGACTCCCCCGTCTCCGGGTCGATGTGTCCGACGGCGTGGAACTGGTCGGCCTGGTCGCGCAGGGCGGGTTCGAACCCGTGCCCCTTCTCGGTGATCGCGTGCACGATCGTCGGGGCACCGTAGGCCTTCGCCTGGCGGAGCGCCGCTTCCATCGCCCGCTGGTCGTGGCCGTTGACCGGGCCGATGTACTTGATGTCGAGGTTCGAGTACAGCGCCTCGTTGTTCGTGAACCGCGACAGGAACCCGTGCAGGCCCCCACGCATCCCCCGGTAGACCGCACGTCCGGGGGCACCGAACCGGTCCGCCACCGCCCGCGAGGTCTCGTACAGCGCCCGGTACTCGCGCCGCGTCCGCATCGAGCTGAGGAAGCGCGCCATGCCACCGATCGTCGGGGCGTAGGACCGGCCGTTGTCGTTGACCACGATGAGCAGCCGGCGGTCGTTGTCGTCCGAGATGTTGTTGAGCGCCTCCCACGTCATCCCACCGGTGAGGGCACCGTCACCGACGACCGCGACGACGGTGCGGTCGGTCTGGCCGGTCTGCCCGAAGGCACGGGAGATCCCGTCGGCCCAGGACAGCGACGACGACGCGTGCGAGGACTCGACGATGTCGTGCTCCGACTCGCTCCGCTGCGGGTAGCCGGCGATGCCGCCCCGCTCGCGCAGCTTCGAGAAGTCCTGCCGCCCGGTGACGAGCTTGTGCACGTACGACTGGTGTCCGGTGTCGAACACGAACGGGTCGTTCGGCGAGTCGAAGACCCGGTGCATCGCGAGCGTCAGCTCGACGACGCCGAGGTTCGGTCCGAGGTGCCCGCCGGTCTTCGCGACCTCGGCCACCAGGAACCGGCGGATCTCGGCGGCGAGGTCGGTCATCTGCGCGTCGGAGAGACGCTTCAGGTCGCGCGGCGACGTGATGCTGCTGAGCAGGCTCACGGGCGCTCCTTTCGTGGGGCTGTCGGCCCACTCTATGCGCGCAACCGGCAGACGGGCTGGAGGCCCGTGGCGGGTTCGCCACGGGCCTCCAGCCCGTCGTGTGGTCGCGTCAGCGACCCGTGCTCACGTCGTTCAGACGAGCGAGCGGAGCACGTACTGCAGGATGCCGCCGTTGCGGTAGTAGTCGGCCTCACCCGGGGTGTCGATGCGGACGACCGCGTCGAACTCGACCGGCTGCTTGCCGGCGGGCGAGTGCTCGCTCGGCGTCGCGGTGACGTGCACGGTCTTCGGGGTGCGGCCCTCGTTCAGCTCGGTCAGGCCGGAGATCGAGACGACCTCGGTACCGTCGAGTCCGAGGGACTCGACCGTCTCGCCCGCCGGGAACTGCAGCGGGACGACACCCATGCCGATCAGGTTCGAGCGGTGGATCCGCTCGAAGCTCTCGGTGATGACGGCGCGGACGCCGAGCAGGTTCGTGCCCTTGGCCGCCCAGTCGCGCGACGAGCCCGAGCCGTACTCCTTGCCACCGAAGATGACGAGCGGGATGCCCTGTTCCTGGTAGTGCTGCGAGGCGTCGTAGATGAACGACTGCTCGCCGTCGGCGGTGGTGAAGTCGCGGGTGTAACCGCCCTCGACACCGTCCAGCAGCTGGTTGCGCAGGCGGATGTTCGCGAACGTGCCGCGGATCATCACCTCGTGGTTGCCACGACGGGAACCGTAGGAGTTGAAGTCCTTGCGGTCCACGCCGTGCTCCGCCAGGTACTTGCCGGCCGGGCTGTCCGCCTTGATCGAACCTGCGGGCGAGATGTGGTCGGTCGTGACCGAGTCACCGAGCTTCGCCAGCACGCGGGCGCCGGAGATGTCCGACACCGCGTCGGGCTGCATGGTCATGCCCTCGAAGTACGGGGGCTTCCGCACGTAGGTCGACTCCTGGTCCCACTCGAAGGTGTCGCCCATGGGGGTCGGCAGGTTCTTCCAGCGGTCGTCGCCCTCGAACACGGAGCCGTACTCGTGGGTGAACATCTCGGTGTCGATCGACTCGTCGATGACCTGCTGCACCTCGGCCGCGTCGGGCCAGATGTCCTGCAGGTAGACGTCGTTGCCGTCCTGGTCCTGCCCGAGGGCGTCCTTGTCGAAGTCGAAGTGCATCGACCCGGCGAGGGCGTAGGCGATGACCAGCGGCGGGGACGCCAGGTAGTTCATCTTGACGTCGGGGTTGATCCGACCCTCGAAGTTGCGGTTGCCGGAGAGCACCGCGGTGACGGCGAGGTCGTTGTCCTGCACGGCCTGCGAGATCTCGTCCGGCAGCGGGCCCGAGTTGCCGATGCAGGTGGTGCAGCCGTAGCCCACCGTGTAGAAGCCGAGCTGCTCGAGGTAGGTCGTGAGACCGGCCTTCTCGTAGTAGTCGGTGACGACCTTGGAACCGGGCGCGAGCGTCGTCTTGACCCAGGGCTTCGAGGTGAGGCCCTTGGCGGCGGCGTTCCGCGCGAGGATGCCGGCCGCCATCATGACGGACGGGTTCGACGTGTTCGTGCACGACGTGATCGCGGCGATCGCGACGGCGCCGTGGTCGATCGTGAACGGGTCGGCCCCGTCCATCGCGACCTTCGTCGGGGCCGAGGCCGTCGACGGGGCGCTCGACACGAAGACGTGCTCGTGCAGGTCGGTGTCCTCGTTGGTGGAGCCCGCGGCGATCGGGTCGGAGGCCGGGAAGGTCTCCTCCACCGCGTCGTCGAGGTCGGTCTGCTCGCTCGGGGTCGTGTAGTTGTTCAGGTCGACCTCGAACTGGCTCTTCGCGTTCGTCAGCTCGATGCGGTCCTGGGGACGCTTCGGACCGGAGATCGACGGCACGACCGTGGAGAGGTCGAGCTCCATGTACTCGGAGTAGTTCGGCTCCACCGAGGCGTCGTGCCAGAGGCCCTGGGCCTTGGAGTACGCCTCGACCAGGGCGATCTGCGCCTCGTCGCGACCGGTCAGGCGCAGGTAGTCGAGCGTGACGTCGTCGACCGGGAAGATCGCCGCCGTCGAACCGAACTCGGGCGACATGTTGCCGATGGTGGCGCGGTTCGCGAGCGGGACGGCACTGACGCCCTCGCCGTAGAACTCGACGAACTTGCCGACGACGCCGTGCTTGCGGAGCTCCTGCGTGATGGTGAGCACCACGTCGGTCGCGGTCACGCCGGCCGGGATCTCGCCGGAGAGCTTGAAGCCGACGACCTTCGGGATGAGCATCGACACGGGCTGGCCGAGCATCGCGGCCTCGGCCTCGATGCCGCCGACGCCCCAGCCGAGCACGCCGAGCCCGTTCACCATCGTGGTGTGCGAGTCGGTGCCGACGAGGGTGTCCGGGTAGGCGTACGTCTCCCCGTCGAAGTCGCGGGTGTAGGTGACCTTCGCCAGGTACTCGATGTTCACCTGGTGCACGATGCCGGTGCCCGGCGGGACGACCTTGAAGTCCTCGAACGCGGTCTGGCCCCAGCGGAGGAACTGGTAGCGCTCACCGTTCCGCTCGTACTCGAGGTCGGTGTTGCGCTGGAGTGCGTCCGTGCTGCCGAAGAGGTCGGCGATGACCGAGTGGTCGATGACCATCTCGGCCGGGGACAGCGGGTTGATCTTGTTCGGGTCGCCGCCGATGTCCGCCATGGCCTCGCGCATGGTGGCGAGGTCGACGATGCACGGCACACCCGTGAAGTCCTGCATCACGACGCGCGCCGGCGAGAACTGGATCTCGGTGTCCGGGTCGGCGTCGGGGCGCCAGGAGCCGAGCGCGCGGATCTGCGCCTCGGTGACGTTCTTGCCGTCCTCGGTGCGGAGGAGGTTCTCGAGCAGCACCTTGAGGCTGTACGGGAGCTTCTCGTGCCCGGGCACCGTGTCGATCCGGTGGATCGCGTAGTCGACACCCCCAACCGACAGTGTGTCCTTCGAGCCGAAGCTATTGACTGCAGCCACCGTGCCGCCTCCCTACTGATCGGTTTGCCCTCATCCTCGCGGGCCGTGGACCGTCCCACCAGCAAGGCAAACCTAATCCCGAGAACGCGTGCGCGCCCTGCGAGAACTATCTTGATGTCGAGACAACGCTACACCGTGGTGGCGGCGTCCCCTCGCACGAACACGGTCCGGACCAGCAGCCACGTGACCCAGAGCACGGCGGCGTAGAGCGGAACGCCGAGGATGAGCTTGAGGCCCGCCAGCAGCTCGACCTGGGCGGTGAGGTACAGCGGCACCTCGACGGCCAGGCGGAGCGCGAACAGCCCGACCCAGATCCAGGTGGCGACGGTCAGCACGCGGCGCTTGACCGGATCGGCGCGCCAGTCGACGTGCGAGCCGTCCTCGTTCGCCGGCAGCAGGAACCCGACGACCAGACCGATGAGCGGCCACCGCACGGCCAGCGAGACCAGGAGCCCGACCAGCCACACCGAGTTGATGACGATCCCCGGGATGAAGTTGCTCTCGGCACGCCCCGTGATGAGCGCGAGCCCGGCCGACACCGCGACGCCGAGGATGCCGGCGAAGGACATCGTCAGCGACTGCCGCTGCGCCAGGCGCAGTGCGACGAACACCAGACCGACCACCACGGGGATCACGACGCTCGGCACGAGCTCCTTCGTGATCGCGTAGACGACCAGGAACGCGAACCCGGGCAGCACCGACTCGGCCAGCCCACGGATCCCGCCGACCGCACCGAGCAGCGCACGGCCGGACGGTGCCTCGCCGGGAGCGACCCGGGCGATGCCGGCGTTCTGCACCGCGTCGCGGAACTGGGAGGAGAACGACGGCGCGACGGGCTCGGACCCGGCCGTCTCGGGTCGTGGGGTGTCGTCGTGTTCCGGCACCGTGCCTCCAGGCGGGTTCGTCGTCAGGTCGTCAGCCGGCCGCAGCGTCAGATCGCGGTCTGCGTCGACTTCGGCATGTGCAGCGGGATGAGGTCGCGCGGCGGCATCGGCGTCGTGCCGCGCACGACGACGACGCTGCGGAACAGCTCCTCGATCTCGCTCGCGTCGTCGGGCTGCTCGGCGGCCTTGCCGGCGATCACGCCACGCAGGAACCAGCGGGGGCCGTCGACGCCGACGAAGCGGGCCGGCCGGACACCGGCCGCGCCGCCGTCGCCGTCGACCGCGACGGGCACGGATGCACGGAGCTCGGGGCCGAACGGGCCGTCGACCTCGGTCACGACACCGCCCTGGCGCTCGATCTGCTCGGCGATCTGCGCGCGGATCTCGTGCCACAGGCCCGTCGAGCGGGGTGCGGCGAACGGCTGGACCTGGAGCGTCGAGTCGTCGTAGTCGAGCCCGACCGCGACGACGCGCTGCGAGCCCTCCTCCACCTCGAGGCGCAGGTGCAGCCCCTCGCGCGGCAGGACCTTCACGCCACCCAGGTCGACGTACGGACGGACCAGGTTCGCCTCGGTCTCGTCGTGCGGACCGTTCTCGGCGCGGTCCTCGGGCGCGGACTTGTCCGTGGGGGCCACCGCGTCGACCTCGTCGAGGTCCGCGTCGGCGTCCGTCGCGATGTCGACCTCGGGGGTCGTGTCCGCGATCTCGACCTCGTCGGCGACGGCCTCGGCCACCTCGACCTCGGCCACCTCGACCTCGGCCACCTCGCCCTCGTCACGCTTGCGTCGACCGAACTTCATGCGCGCGTTCCTTCCTGAACATCGTCGGCGGCACCGGTCACGGCGCCGCTCCGGTCACCGTAGCCCGACGAGCCGAAGCCACCCTGGCCCCGGACGCTGTCGGGCAGCTCCTCGACGTGCGTGTACGTCACCCGCGGGACGGGCATCACGATCAGCTGCGCGATGCGGTCACCGACGTGCACCTCGTACGGCTCGGACCGGTCGGTGTTGAGCAGTGCGACCTTGATCTCGCCGCGGTACCCGGAGTCGACCGTGCCCGGGCTGTTGACGATGCTGATGCCGTGCTTCGCGGCGAGGCCGCTGCGCGGGACCACGAACGCGGCGTACCCCTCGGGGAGCGCGATCCGCAGCCCCGTGGCTGCGAGGTGTCGCTCGCCCGGCTGCAGCACGAAGGACTCGGCCGAGACGAGGTCGGCACCCGCGTCGCCGGGGTGGGCGTGTCCGGGGCGGTTCTCCCCGGTCCAGAGGACGTCGACTGGTTCGGTCACGTGTCGAGGGTAGTGCAGAGACGTGACCCGACCGTGACCTGGCCTGAGTCGTGGTCGAATGGACTCGTGACCCTGTACCGCGAACGACTCTGGGCCCCGCCCGCCCTGTACCTGGCGACGGCGCTCGTCATCCCCGCCACCCTGCTCGTGTTCCTGCCCATCAGCGTGCTCGCCGGTGTGCTCGTGGCGATCGGCATGGAGCTCGGCGTGCTCGTGCTCCTGTGGGCACTCGCACCCACCATCGAGGTCACGGACAGCGAGTTCCGCGCCGGCAAGGCGCACCTGCCGCGCGCGCTCGTCGGCACGGTCGAGGCGTTCGAGGGCGCCGAGGCGACCACGCAGCGCGGTCCGAAGCTCGACGCCCGGGCGTGGACGCTGTTCCGCGGCTACGTGCGCGGGGTCGTCAAGGTCGAGGTGCGCGACGACGCCGACCCGACGCCCTACTGGCTGGTCAGCGTCCGACAGCCCGGCAAGGTGGTCGAGGCGCTGCGGTCCTGACGGTCCGCAGCGGGCGACCGGGAGGCCCGGCGCGCGTCCGCCCCGCACCGCACGAAGAAGGCCCCGCATCCGGGAGGATGCGGGGCCTTCGGTGATCGGTGCGTCTACAGCGCCGCGCATTCCGCGCAGACCGGCCCGAGCTTCGACTCGTGGTCGAGCTGGGAGCGGTGCTTCACGAGGAAGCACTCGACGCAGGTGAACTCATCGACCTGCGGGGGCAGCACCACGACGTCGAGGTCGACGTCGCTCAGGTCCTGCCCGGCGAGTTCGAAGCTGCCGGGGTTGTCCGAATCATCGTCGACGACCCCCGACATCTTGTCGGGAACGCGCTCCTTGAGGGCCTCGATCGACTCCGAATCGGAGTTGTCATCGGTCTTCCGGGGGGCGTCGTAATCGGTGGCCATGCCCATCCATTTCTCGTATCGAGAGGTCGTCGCCGGGTGATCGGCGGCGACAGTTTGCACGACGTCCCGCCAGAGTGCAAACCGAGATCTGCGGCGCGTCGTCACGGCCCTGCAACCCGTACCCCGTTCCGGACATTCCCGACACCCGTCGACGCTCGCCGCAGACTCCGCGGCACGCCCGTGCGCCTCCGTGGAAACCGTCCACGACCACTGCATACTCACGGGGTACGACGCACGACCGTACGCGACGCTGGGAAGGCTGGACCATGCAAGACGTGAGAGTCATCGGAGTCGAGGCAGGCGCACTCCTCCTGGCGACCGACGGCGGTACCGAGTTCCGGTTGCCCGTCACGTCCTCGCTGCCGGGGCAGGTCCGTCAGGCCAACCCCGACGCCGGGCCGCAGAAGCGGGTCTCCCCGAAGGACGTCCAGGCACGCATCCGTGGTGGTGCCGACGCCGCCGACGTCGCCGCCGCGCTCGACGTCGACGTCGAGTACGTCCGACGCTTCGAGGGTCCGGTGCTGGCCGAACGCGCGTTCGTGCTCGACGCCTCGCACCGCGTGCCGGTGACCCCGGTCGACGACGAGGCTCCGGACACCTTCGGCGCGGCGATCACCGCGAAGCTCGAGGCCGGCGAGGCCACCGCGATCAGCTGGGGCTCGTGGAAGCACCCGGAGAGCGGCTGGCAGGTCCGGGTCCGCTACACCGCGGCCGAGGTCGAGCACGACGCCCAGTGGCGCTTCGACCCGAAGACCTCGACGCTCGTGCCGGACAACGGCGACGCGCACCGGCTCTCGCACACCGACGACGAGGGCATCGCGCCCCGCCTGCGTGCCGTGGAGTACGAGCAGCAGGACGACGACGGCACCCGCTTCGACTCCGGCGCCTTCCGCGTCGAGGAAGAGGACGAGGCCGTCACGAACCCCGACGTCCCCGACCGCGCGCCGCTCCGCGCACCGCTGCCCCGCATCGGACAGGCGGCCGTCGAGGAGCGCGCACCCGGCAACGAGACCGCCGACCTGCTCGAGGCCCTCCGCCGACGCCGGGGCGAGCGCGAAGCCGCCTCGTTCGGCGAGCAGCGCGACGAGCCCGCCCGCGGCACCTCGATCAGCGTCGTCGACATCCCGCTGCAGGGGTTCGAGGACCAGCCCGAGAGCGACACCGCCCCGTCGTCGACCGACGCCCGCCCGGCATCGGCGCCCGAAGCCGAGGGACGTGCCGAGCGCAAGAAGCGCAACCGCCGGTCGATGCCGAGCTGGGACGAGATCGTCTTCGGCACCCGCCCGGAGGACCCGGCCTGATCCGCTCGGACTGATCCGCGGTAGCCGGCGACCGGCTACTGCGCGAACGCCCCGGCGAGCCGGAGCGGCACGAGGGTCTCCTCGTCGGTCATCGCACCGTGCTGTCCGATCATGCGCTTCGGGACCTCGCCGTCGCGCAGCGCCCGGTCGTCGTTGAACGCCCACGAGCCGCGTGCCACGACGATCACGTCGCCGATGCGCGGGACCACCTCCGGCGAGACCGCACCGAACCAGCCGGCGGCGATCGCCTCGTCACGGCTCGCGACGTACGCCTTCTTGCCGTAGCGCGCACGGAAGGCCCCGACGAGCCCGCGCACGTCGGTGCCCGGCGCCACCGTGAACTGGCGGCACCGGGGGTCGCCCGCCACCCCGACGACATCCGTCAGCAGCAGCGGGTCGACGGCGATGTTCGCGTGGTCCGGCACGTCGAGCACACCGTGGTCCGCTGTGACCAGGATGCCGACGTCGCGTGCACCACGGGCGTCGAGGCGGGCGAGTTCGCCGTCGAGCAGCTCGAGCGTCGCCGTCCACCGGTCGGACTGCCACCCGGACTTGTGTCCGATCGAGTCGAGCTCCGGCACGTACAGGTAGACGAGCGACCGGCCGGTGGCGGTCTCGGCCAGGGCGGCGTCGATGCGCTCCGGGATCGTGTCCGCTGCCACGTACCGCGCGCCACCGAGGACGTTCGCGGTCATGCCGGACGCCCGGTAGCGCTCCGGACCGACCACGACGGGGTCGACGCCGAGCTCCGCGGCCCGGGTGAACAGCGTCTCGACGAGGAACCAGTCCGCCGGCACCTCGGTGTCCCACCCGCCGAGCAGGTTCATCACCGCGCCGGTGTCCGGGTTCCAGCCGCTGTAGCCGACGACACCGTGCGTGCCGGGCGACCGTCCGGTCGTCAGCGTGCTCAGTGCCGCGGCCGTCGTGGTCGGGAACCCGCTGCGGAGCTTCTTCGCGGTGCCGGTGCCCTTCGCCGCGGTCAGCCAGCGGGCGTGGCCGGCGCGAGCCGACAGCGCGACCGAACCGAGGCCGTCGACCAGGACGACGATCGCGGAACGGGCGGGACGGAGGGCGATCCGGGCCTCCAGGCCGTTGGCACGCGACCACGCGTCGTCCGCAGCCCCGAGCGCCACGAGGCAACTCGGGAAGACGTCGGCGAGGTTCGCGGCGGCGTCGGGGGCCGTCGGTACGCTTGTTCCCATTCCACAGAGTCTTCCAGACGACCCCGGTCTTCCAGACGACTCCGGTCTCCCAGAAAGGTGCCATGGCACGCACGGACGCAGTCGGCCTGCCCGACGGTGAGCGCATCGAGGACGTCGACGTCTCCGAGGAGATGCAGGGCTCCTTCCTCGAGTACGCGTACTCCGTCATCTACTCGCGGGCGCTGCCCGATGCGCGTGACGGCCTGAAGCCCGTCCAGCGGCGCATCCTGTACCAGATGGCCGAGATGGGCCTGCGGCCGGACCGCGGGCACGTCAAGAGCGCCCGCGTCACCGGCGAGGTGATGGGCAAGCTGCACCCGCACGGCGACGGCGCGATCTACGACGCCCTGGTGCGGATGGCGCAGCCGTTCACCATGCGGGTGCCGCTGATCGACGGCCACGGCAACTTCGGCTCGCTCGACGACGGTCCCGCTGCCGCCCGGTACACCGAGGCACGCCTGGCCGAACCGTCGATGGCCATGACCGAGGGCCTCGGCGAGGACGTCGTCGACTTCGTCCCGAACTACGACAACCAGATCATGCAGCC
Source organism: Curtobacterium sp. PvP017 (assembly GCF_054060195.1). Taxonomy (NCBI): domain Bacteria; kingdom Bacillati; phylum Actinomycetota; class Actinomycetes; order Micrococcales; family Microbacteriaceae; genus Curtobacterium; species Curtobacterium sp. PvP017. Next base: position 148,603 of record NZ_JBSSCY010000003.1, on the reverse strand, counting down.
CGGCGTGCTGCCGGCGGCGTTCCCGAACCTGCTCGTCAACGGCGCCTCGGGCATCGCGGTCGGCATGGCGACGAACATGGCGCCGCACAACCTGGGCGAGGTGGTCGAGGCCGCGAAGCACCTGCTCATGAACCCCCAGGCCACCCTCGAAGAGCTCATGGAGTTCGTGCCCGGCCCGGACATGCCCTCGGGCGGCACGATCGTCGGACTCTCCGGGGTCCGCGACGCCTACGCCACCGGGCGCGGCACGTTCCGCACACGCTCGAAGGTGAGCGTCGAGAACCTCACTCCGCGCAAGGTCGGACTCGTCGTCACCGAGCTGCCCTACCTGGTGGGCCCCGAGCGCGTCATCGAGAAGATCAAGGACGGCGTCCAGTCCAAGAAGCTCGTCGGCATCTCGGACGTCAACGACCTGACCGACCGCAACCACGGGCTCCGGCTCGTCATCGGCATCAAGAGCGGCTTCAACCCCACCGCGGTGCTCGAGCAGCTGTACAAGCACACTCCGCTCGAGGACGGCTTCGGCATCAACAACGTCGCGCTCGTCGGCGGATCGCCCCGCACGCTCGGGCTGCGCGAGCTGCTCGACGTCTACGTGCAGCACCGGCTGTCGGTCGTCACCCGGCGGTCCGAGTACCGGCTCGCGCGTCGTCGCGAGCGGTTGCACCTGGTCGAGGGACTGCTCATCGCGATCCTCGACATCGACGAGGTCATCCAGGTCATCCGCACCTCGGACGACTCCGAGGCGGCACGCAGCCGACTCCGCGACGTCTTCGACCTGTCCGAGGTGCAGGCCGAGTACATCCTCGAGCTGCGGCTCCGGCGCCTGACGAAGTTCTCGCGCATGGAGCTCGAGGCCGAGCGCGACCAGCTGCTCGCCGACATCGCCGCGCTCGAGGAGCTGCTGGCGTCCGACGAACGGCTGCGGGCCCAGGTGGCGCTCGAGCTCACCGAGGTGTCCGACAGGTTCGCCACCCCGCGCCGCACGCTGCTGACCGAAGCCGACGCACCCGTCAAGGGCGGTCGCAAGGCAGCCGTCGACCCGGAGTCGCTCCAGGTCGCCGACTCGCCGTGCCGTGTGCTGCTCTCGACCACCGGACGGCTCATCCGCGTCGACATCCCGACGTCGGAGCTCAGCATCGTCCGCGTGCCGAAGCGCTCCAAGCACGACGCCGTCCGGTCCGCCGTGGTGAGCACCGTCCGGGGCCAGGTCGGCGCGCTGACCTCCACCGGTCGGGTGCTGCGGCTCTCCCCCGTCGACGTCCCGGCGGTGCCGCCCGCAGCCGTCCGGCTCGACGCTGGCGTCCGGGTCACCGACTTCCTGGCGCTCACCAAGGGCGAGACGGTCGTCGCGCTCGTCGACCTGTCCGGCGCGTCGTCGGACGCACTCGCCATCGGTACCGCACAGGGTGTGGTCAAGCGCGTCGTGCCCGGCACCTGGCCCGACAAGCCGGAGTTCGTCGCCATCGGCCTGAAGCCCGGCGACACGGTGATCGGCGCCGCTCAGGCACCCGAGTCCGACGACCTGGTGTTCATCAGCTCGAACGCCCAGCTCCTGCGGTTCCCCGCGGCAGGCGTCCGCGCCCAGGGGCTCCCCGCCGGCGGTGTCGCGGGCATGGCGCTGGCCTCCGGCGCCTCGGTGATCTGGTTCGGGTCCGTCGCCCGCTCCGACGACGCCGTGGTCGCCACCGTGTCCACGACGTCGACTGCGCTGCCCGGCACGGACTCCGGGCGCGCCAAGGTCTCCGCGCTGTCCGAGTTCCCCGCCAAGGGCCGTGCGACCCAGGGCGTCCGGGCGCACGCGTTCCTGAAGGGCGAGGACGGGCTCACCGTGGGCTGGGCGGGCATCGCTCCCCCGCACGCGGTCGGCACGGACGGCGCGGCGCGGACCCTGCCGGACTGGCTGTCGAAGCGTGACGGGTCCGGTGCGCCGCTCGAGGCCGTCATCGGCTCGATCGGTGGCAGTGCCGCTGCGCTCGACGGCACCGCCGGCGACGCGTAGGCGGGCCGGGCGCTGCGCTACGCCCACCCTCCGCCGCGCTGCGCTGCGACCCCCGGCGCTGCGCTGCGCCCACCCTCCGCGAAAGCGACAGTGTCCCGCGAACAGTTCGCGGGACACTGTCGCGTTGGCGGCACGGACGGCGCAGGGTGGCGTCACAGTGTCGCTTCGGCGGCACCGAGACTCGGCCTGAGCGACATCATTCGCGGTCCGGCACCCGAGTTCAGTCGCCCACCGCGAGACTCGCTGGCCGGGAGGCGCGGGCCGGTCCCGTCTGGAGATCCCGCCCCACCGGCGCGAAAGCGACAGAAGTCCGCGAACAGTTCGCGGGGCACTGTCGCGTTGGCGGCACGGTCGGCGCAGGGTGGCGTCACGGTGTCGCTTCGGCGGCACCGAGACTCGGCCTGAGCGACATCATTCGCGGTCCGGCACCCGAGTTCGGTCGCCCACCGCGAGACTCGAGCCGGCTTCGCCGCGACTCGGGCCAGCAGCGGCACCGCGGCCCGGCGCGCTACGCGTCGATGCGGTCGCGGTCGAGGCCCTCGCCGGCCAGGATGAACTCCTTGCGCGGGGCGACGTCGTTGCCCATGAGCAGCTCGAACACCTTCGCCGCGCTCTCGGCGTGCGTGATGTTCACCCGCCGCAGGGTGCGGTGCGCTCGGTCCATCGTGGTCTCGGCGAGCTGGTCGGCGTCCATCTCCCCCAGGCCCTTGTACCGCTGGATCGGCTCCTGGTACTTCTTGCCGGTCTTCTCGAGCTTCTTCAGCACGGTCTGCAGTTCCTGCTCGGAGTACGTGTAGAGCGTGTCGTTGGGCTTGCCGCGGTTCACCACGACGACCCGGTGCAGCGGCGGAACGGCAGCGAAGACCCGGCCTTCCTCGATCATCGGTCGCATGTACCGGAAGAACAGCGTCAGCAGCAGCGTGCGGATGTGGGCGCCGTCGACGTCGGCGTCCGACATGATGATGACCTTGCCGTACCGCGCCTGGTCGATCTCGAACGTGCGACCGGAGCCGGCGCCGATGACCTGGATGATGGACGCGCACTCGACGTTCGACAGCATGTCCGAGACGGACGCCTTCTGCACGTTGAGGATCTTGCCGCGGATCGGCAGCAGCGCCTGGTACTCGCTGTTGCGTGCGAGCTTCGCGGTCCCGAGGGCCGAGTCGCCCTCGACGATGAAGAGCTCGGTGCCCTCGGTCTCCTGCGACCGGCAGTCCGCGAGCTTCGTCGGCAACGACGAGTTCTCGAGCGCGTTCTTCCGGCGCTGCGTCTCCTTGTGGGCGCGGGCGGAGATGCGGGTCTTCATCTCGGCGACGACCTTCTCGAGCAGGGTCGCTGCCTGGGCCTTCTCGGTGCGCTGCGTCGACGTCAGGATCTCGGTGATGCGCTTCGACACGACCTGGTCGACGATCTTCCGGACCGCCGGCGTACCGAGGATCTCCTTCGTCTGCCCCTCGAACTGCGGCTCGGGCAGTCGGACGGTCAGCACGGCGGTCATGCCGGCGAGCACGTCGTCCTTGTCGAGCTTGTCCTGCCCGACCTTGAGCTTGCGGGCGTTCGCCTCGACCTGCGCGCGGACGGCCTTGACCAACCCGGACTCGAAGCCGGCCTGGTGCGTGCCGCCCTTCGGCGTGGCGATGATGTTGACGAAGCTGCGGAACACGGTCTCGTAGCCGTCGCCCCACCGGAGGGCGAGGTCCACTTCGCAGGAGCGCTCGACCGCGGTGGAGACCATGTGGCCCTTGTCGTCGAGCATCGGGACGGTCTCGGTGAAGGTCCCGGTGCCCTGCACGCGCCAGACGTCCGTGACGGCGGTGTCGGTGGCGAGGTGCTCGACGAACTCGCCGATGCCGCCCTCGTAGCGGAAGCGCTCGACGACCGGACCGGCCTCGACGGCGGTGCCCGTCGCCTCGGCACGCGCGGCGGCGGCCTCGATCGAGGACACGCGCTCGTCGGTGATCGTGATGCCGAGTCCGGGGACGAGGAACGCCGTCTGCCGTGCGCGGGTGACCAGGTCGTCGGTGCTGAACCGCGCGTCGGCCGTGAAGATCTGCCGGTCCGCCCAGTAGCGGATGCGGGAACCGGTGACGCCCTTCTTGACCTTGCCGACGACCCGCAGCTCACTGCCCGATGTGAAGGGGCTGAACGGAGCGTCCGGACCGATCCCCTTCGTGTCGTCGAACGTGCCGGGCTCGCCGCGGTGGAAGGACATGGCGTAGGTCTTGCCGCCGCGGTCGACCTCGACGTCGAGGCGCTCGGACAGGGCGTTGACCACCGAGGCACCGACGCCGTGCAGCCCACCCGAGGCCGCGTACGACCCGGAGCCGAACTTGCCACCGGCGTGCAGCTTGGTGAACACGACCTCGACCCCGGTCAGGCCCGTCTTCGGTTCGACGTCCACCGGGATGCCACGAGCGGTGTCGCGGACCTCGACCGAGCCGTCGGCGTGCAGCACGACACCGATCTCGTCGCCGTGCCCCGCCAGGGCTTCGTCGACCGAGTTGTCGATGATCTCCCACAGGCAGTGCATGAGGCCGCGGGAGTCGGTCGAGCCGATGTACATCCCCGGACGCTTCCGGACCGCCTCGAGCCCTTCGAGGACGGAGAGATGGCGTGCGGAGTAGTCGGAGCTCACCGTCCGATGCTACCGAGCGGCACCGACACCCTCGGCGTGGACACTCGCACTGGGGACAACCGATCCGCGCTCAGCGAAACAGCGCTGCACAATGCATCGTTCTCAGGCATCACGTGTTGAAATGGTGCAACCACCCGGCACCACCTGCGATCCGTGAGGAGCACAGCAATGACCCAGACCGTGCAGGACCCCTCCATCGACGAAGTCAGCAACCACCAGCTGACCGCCGCCGACCGTTGCGACAGCTGCGGGGCGCAGGCCTACATCCGAGCCACCATGTCGAGCGGCGAACTGTTCTTCTGCGCCCACCACGGCGCCGAGTTCAAGGACAAGCTCGCGGCGACCGCCATCGAGTGGCACGACGAGAGCAGCCGACTCTACGAGTCGAAGTAGCGCGCGAAGGCGCGAGCACAGCAAGACGGGAGGCCCGGTGCCAGCTGGCACCGGGCCTCCCGTCTGTCTGTTGCCCGTCTCAGAACGCGCGGTTCAGCGCCCAGGCGGCGCCGCGGTAGCTGTTCGGCCCCCAGACACCGTCGATGGGGCCGCTGTAGCGGCCGTGGGCGGCCGCCCATCGCTGCAGTGCCCGGATGATCTCGGGGCTCTGCCAGTTGTGGAGGTCGCTTGCACGGAAGTACCCGCCCTTCGCGAGCTGCTCGGAGAGACCCGACCAAGAGTACGGCCCCATGACGCCGTCGATCGGCCCCTTGTAGCCGTAGTACCCTGCCATGCTGCCGAGGCACTGGAGCCGCTTGTAGAAGATCGTCCCCGGAACCCCGTCGAACTCGGTCGTGGTCGTCGGTACCGAACTGCAGGCATCACTGATGCGCGGCGTCGCGGCCTCGGCCGGAGCTGTCTGGACGACGGCCCCGGCAGTGGTCAGTGTCACGACGAGGGCGCCGACCACGGCGAGGACGGATTTGTTGTTGAGCATGAAGCCTCCTTTGTCGGCTTCCAACATTTCACATCCTGAACACGACCGGACGGGGTTGGCAATAGTTGCCACTTTTCGGAGACGATGAAGGCCGGGTCCCGTCGGGACCCGGCCTTCGTGAGCGTCACGCGATGCGCTTGAACGCCTTGTCGACGTAGCGGTCGACGGTCGCGCGCGCTTCGCGTGCGTAGCGGTCGATGGTCGCCGTCTGCTCCGGGTCCGGCGTGTACTCGCGGCCCAGCCGTGCGGCGGCTGCGGCGAGGACACCGTCGGTCAGCTGCGGGTTGAGCGGCAGGATCGGGCCCTGGGTGTGCGTGCCGAAGGACGTGCCGACGATCGCACCCTCGACCGGGGCGCCCGCCTGGTTGCCGCCGCCGGACACGACGTCGGCGAAGGGAGTGACCCCGGCCGCGAGCTCGATGCTGGTGGCGTGATCCTCGAAGCCGGCGAGACGCTTCGGCGCTCCGGGAAGCAGCGGGTAACGGGTCTCGAGCACGAAGTAGTTCACGCGCCGCTCGGCACCGCGGACGGCACGGGCGTCGAACACGCCGAACCCGGCGACCGGTGCACCCTCGGTGGGGACGACCTCGTTCGTCGACAGGTCGAACCCGCCGCCGACCGCGATGACCGGCACCCCGTTGCTGGCGAACGCGCGGAGCGGGGCACCGATGCGCGTGACGTCGGCGCCGAGGGACCGCATCGCGCTGAGCGGCCCGTTGCCGATCACGACGACGTCGGCCGCCGTGGGGAGCTCGTCGCCGGGCGCGTACTCGAGCACCTCGGTGTCGAGGCCGGCTGCAGCGGCACGGCGCACGAGGGCCGCGACGTTGCCACGGTCGCCCGAGACGCCCATCTGCCGGGGGTAGACGTGCAGGATGGTCAGCCGGTCGGCCGTCATGCGGTCTTCTCCATGTCCGGGTGGCCGAGGGCCTTGCGGGCGATCATCATGATCTCGTAGTTGACGATGAAGTTCTTCGTCCCGCTGGTCGTCGACCCGAGCTGCTCCATGTGCTTGATCGCGGCCTCGACGTCGGGTTCGACCCGACCGATGCGGACACCGGCGTGCTCGAGGGCGATCGCGATCTGCCAGGCCTTGTCACCGGAGACGACGTCCACGTGGTCGAGCTTCGAGAAGTCGATGTCGTAGATCCAGGAGATGTCCGGCGTGCCCTCGTCGATCGCCATGAGGACCTGCTCGGGGCGGTCCGGCAGCGCGTCGAGGTTGAGCTGGAGGCTCGCGGCGTTCTTGAACATCGTGAACTCGGCGGACTCGCCCGCGATCGGGAGTCGTTCCCCACGGCCGTAGGCGGGCTTCATCGTGCCGAAGGCCTTCGTCACGGCGTCGGCGCGGAACTGGGTGCCGAGTGCCGCGCTGGCCGTGGCCGTGGCCGCGGCGGCGTCGACCGCGTAGTGCAGGCCGCGGGCCGGCAACCGGACCGGGATCTCGGCGCCGTCGAAGCGGATCGTCGCACCGTCACCGGTGTTCACGACGACCTCGGCCTCGGCGGCGTTCGGCTGAGCGTCCTGCCGGTCGAAGTCGTCGGCGTTCTGCAGGCCGTTCGGCGCCGCGGCGACGACCTCGGCGCTCGCACCGAAACGCAGGACGCGCTGGCCGGTCCGTGCCACGTAGGCGTCGAGGAACTGGTCGTCGCGGTTCGTGATGACGTTCGCCGTCGACAGTGCCGCGGTGTCGAGCATCATGTCGGCGACGCGTTCGGTCTCGAAGAACCGGTACAGCTGGTCGACCTGCACGTTGAGCATCGTCACCGTGGACGGCGACAGGATGCCGGCGAGTTCGACCGCGAAGGCCTCGTCGACCTCGAGGATGCCGATGTCCGCCTTCAGGCGACCGGTCAGCGAGACCTCGGACAGCAGCGCCGACGCGATGCCCTGCGGCAGGTTCGCGCCCGAGGGGTTGGTGAAGACACGGAGCCCGTGCGCCCGGACGATGTCCGAGATCATGTGCGTCGTCGTCGACTTGCCGTTCGACCCGAGCACGAAGACGACACCGTTGGGGAACTGCTTCGTCACGTGCTGCAGGAAGTCGGGCACGAGCTTGAGCACGATGAAGCCGGGGTACGCGGATCCCCCGCCCCGCGCTCGCGCGAGGGCACGGAGGATCCGCCCGATCAGGATCGGGATGAAGAACCGCATCGGCCTACTCGAGGTAGTCGCGCAGCGACTGCGACCGCGACGGGTGGCGGAGCTTCGCCATCGTCTTGGACTCGATCTGGCGGATGCGCTCACGCGTCACACCGAACGTGTCACCGATCTGGTCGAGGGTCTTCGGCTGGCCGTCACCGAGGCCGAAGCGCATGCGGATGACGCCCGCCTCGCGCTCGGACAGGGAGTCGAGCAGGCTCTCGAGCTGCTTCTGCAGCATCGTGAAGCCCACGGCGTCGGCCGGCACGACCGCCTCGGTGTCCTCGATGAGGTCACCGAACTCGGAGTCGCCGTCCTCGCCCAGGGGCGTGTGCAGGGAGATCGGCTCGCGGCCGTACTTCTGTACCTCGACGACCTTCTCCGGGGTCATGTCGAGCTCGCGGGCCAGCTCTTCCGGAGTGGGTTCGCGACCGAGGTCCTGCAGCATCTGGCGCTGGACGCGGGCGAGCTTGTTGATGACCTCGACCATGTGCACCGGGATGCGGATGGTCCGGGCCTGGTCGGCCATGGCGCGGGTGATCGCCTGGCGGATCCACCACGTCGCGTAGGTCGAGAACTTGAAGCCCTTGGTGTAGTCGAACTTCTCGACCGCACGGATGAGGCCCAGGTTGCCCTCCTGGATGAGGTCCAGGAACTGCATGCCACGGCCGGTGTAGCGCTTGGCGAGCGAGACCACGAGGCGGAGGTTCGCGCCCAGCAGGTGCGACTTCGCACGCTGACCGTCGCGGGCGACCCAGCGCAGCTCGCGCTCGGCCGGCTTGGTGAGGCCGGTCGAGTGCTGCAGCTTGTCCTCGGCGAACAGGCCGGCCTCGATGCGCATCGCGAGCTCGACCTCCTGCTCGGCGTTGAGCAGGGCGACCTTGCCGATCTGCTTGAGGTAGTCCTTCACCGGGTCGGCGGTCGCGCCCGTGATGGTCGTGGAGTAGACCGGCGCCTCGTCGTCGTCGGTCTGCGAGATGACGAGTGCGCCGGCAGCGACCGCAGCGGCGGCGTCGGGCTTGATCGCCTTGTCGTCGGTTTCCTCGACGTCCTCGGTCGGCTCGTCGGTGGCTTCGTTCGCCTCGTCGACGGGGTCGACCTTCTTCGCCTTCGGGGCGGCCTTCTTGGCCGGGGCCTTCTTGGCGGGGGCCTTGGTGGCGCGCTTCTTCGGCGCGTCGGTTCCCTCGGTGTCCGTGGCGTCCTCTGCCACAGCACCTTCGGGCTGAGTGTCCTTCGTGGGATCGATCGTCGTGCTCCGGGCAGCCATGCGATCACCTCTCTCGTCGTGCCACGTTCGTGGGGTCGTGGCCTCCCTCGCCGCCCAGGGCCCGAGCCGCAGTCCCCCGCGTCGTCGAGTCCTACCGTTCCGGGCAGCACTAAGACCCATGTCAAGTCCCCCGTGTCGATCGGCGCTCCGAAGTGCTCCGACAGGAAGGGGGTCCTGAGTGGGTCCGTGATCATTATTGCACGTGCCGCTTCCGCAGGCGCGCAACGAGTGCAACCCAGAGCGGTCCGACGCGTATTCCCTCCTCCGCGTGGAGCACTCGCCGTGTCCGGCGCCGAGCGTGCAGGAGCATCGCGACGCCGAACCCGACCACCAGGTACTGCACCGTGAGGGCCACCCGGAAGTTGTCCCAGGCAAAGACGGTCTCGCCGGTGACGCGGGACATCACGTCGAGCAGCAGCCCGATCAGGTACATCATCACGAACGCCGCCAGGAAGCCGCCGACGTTGACGACACCGTTCGCGGACCCCAGGGAACCGACCGGGTTGAACGTCCGGGCGAAGTCGAACCCGATCAGCGAACCGGGGCCGCCGATCCCCATCGCGACGACGAGCAGCACGAGCAGCCAGGTGGGCGGGTGGCCGGGCCAGAGCAGGATGGCGGTCCACACCACGGCGAGCAGCACGACGACCCCGAGCACGAGGTTCGAGCGGCGCATCGGGAACCGCGCGCACAACAGGCCCAGCACCGGTCCGGCGACGAAGCCCACGGCGACGATGATCGTCAGGAAGCCGGCGGCCTCGGCCGGGCTGTAGCCGAGTCCACGGAGCATCGGGACGCCCCACAGCAGCGAGAACACCGTGCCGGAGGACTGCGTCACGTAGTGCGACCAGAAGCCGAGCTGCGTGCCGGGACGCCGCAGCGCGTGCCCGAAGGTCCGGAAGGCGGCGCCCCACGAGTGCGGCAGCGGGATCGTGCCGGTCCGGACGACGACCGGGCCGTTCCGGACGAAGACGAAGGCCAGGACGAGCCCGACGGCGCTCACCGCGGCGGCGACCCCGAACGCGGGAGTCCACCCTGCGGCGTGCAGGAGCACCGCGAACGGGAACGCCGACAGGATCTGGCCGATCTGCCCGAGGTTGCCCGTCCACTGCGAGATCTGCGGCAGGATCCGGCCGCTGAACCACATCGGCACCAGACGGATCACCGAGATGAAGGTCATCGCGTCGCCGGCACCCACGAGCACGCGTCCCGCGATCGCCGGGCCGATCGTCGGCGAGAAGGCCACCACGGCCTGCCCGACCACGAGCAACGCGGCGCCGAGCAGGACGAGCTTGCGCGGCCCCACCCGGTCGAGCGCGACACCCACCGGGATCTGGAGTCCGGCGTACACGGCGATCTGCACGACCGCGAGTGTGGAGAGCACCGCCGCCGACACGGCGAACCGGTCCTGCGCGTCGACGCCGGACACCCCGAGCGAGGACCGCTGGACGACCGCGAGGACGTAGGCGAGCACCGCGATGCCCCAGACGAGGAAGGCGCGACGGGAGTTCACCCCGACAGGTTACCGATCCGGCGGAGCCGGATACGCGACGGCTGTCGTCGAGGCTCGCGACGCTCTGGTCACGACCGGACGACGGACGGGAGGCGCGGTGCGGGCCCGCCACGGGCCTCCCGGCCGCCGTTCCGGACCGTCCAGGGCCCGACCCGGCTACTCGCCGCCGTCACCCTGGGTGCGACGATCCGCCAGGAAGCGCTCGAGCTCGGCCGCGATCGCGTCCGCGGTCGGCACCTCGCCGTCGACGTCCGTGAGCGGCGACGCGACCGGGTTGCCCTCCATGTACGTGTCGTGCCGCTCCTCGAGCACACCGACGAGCCGCTGCAGCTCGGCGTTGCCGGCGACCTGCTCCTCGACCCGGGTGAGGAACTCGCGACCCGCTTCGCGCAGGGCGTCCGTCGGGAAGATGAGGCCGGTGGCCGCGGCGATGCCGGACAGTGCGGCGACGGCCGCGTCGGGGAACTCGGTGTCCGACAGGTAGTGCGGCACGAGGAGGACCAGGCCGGTGACCTGCGATCCGGTGGACGCGAGCCGGTGCTCGACCAGGTGCAGGACGTTGGCCGGCGCCTGGGTCTCGGGCTTCCAGACGCTCATCTGCTCCACGAGGTCGGCACGGGTGCCGGAGACGGTCAGGCTGATCGGCCGGGTGTGCGGAACGGGCATCGGGATCGACTGCACCCAGGTGGTGTCCGCGACCTGGAGCCGGGCGGCGAGGCCGGTGACGGCGTCCACGAACCGGTTCCACTGGAAGTCCGGCTCGTACCCGGACAGGAAGAGGAACGGCTGGCCGATCTCGTCGCGCACCAGGTGCAGCGCCAGGCGGGGCGGCTCGACGGCGGCGATGTGGTCGTGCTCGAAGGTGATGACCGGCCGTCGGGCGCGCCAGTCGAGCAGGACGTCGGGGTCGAACTCGGCGACGAGCTGAGTGTCGAGGTCCTCGAGCACGGACGTCGTCACCTGGGCCACGGCCGAGCCGGCATCGGCGAAACCGGTGAGCCCGGCGACCAGGTGCAGTCCGGCCGGGACGGTCGGGGCGGCCTCGTCGAACGTGTAGAGCTCCTCGGGGTGGTTCACCGTCCCCATGCTAGGCGGGGCCACCGACGCACCCGCGTGGGACGGCCACGCCGACAGCGAACAGCGCGCGGATAGGGTTGGCGCATGGTCCGACCGACGCTCTCCACCACCAGTTCCGCCCCCGAGACCACCACCGCCGACGTGCTCGTCGTCGGGGTCCGCCCCGGGTCGTCCACCGACGCCGCGCCGTCCGGCGACACCGCTGCCGGCGCGTCCCTCGCGCCGAGCGCCGCCGGTGTCGTCGAGGCACTCGCCGGGCTCGACCTCGCGGCGATCGGCGTCACGGGCGCCAAGGACCAGCTCGTCCGCCTGCCCGGCACCGGCGTGGCCGCGTCCTCGATCGCACTCATCGGTCTCGGGTCGGCCACCGGCGTCGCGGCGATCCGTGCCGCCGCCGGCAGCGCCGTCCGCCAGCTCCCGCAGGTCGCCTCGATCACCCTGGCCCTGCCGACCGACTCGGCCGAGCTCGTCGACGCCGCACTCGAGGGCGCCGCGCTCGGCGCCTACGCCTTCACCCGCCACAAGGGCGCCGGCACGACCACGCCGACGCGGGGTGACCAGCGCATCGAGGTCGTCGCGCCCGCCGACGTCGCCGCCGACGCAGCAGTCCGGCCCGCCATCGTCGCCGACGCCGCGTCCCTCGTCCGCGACCTGGTCAACACCGCCGCCGGCGACCTCGGGCCGCAGGACGTCGCCGACGTGGCGACCGGCCTCGCCGCGGACCTGCCGCTCACGGTCGAGGTCCTCGACGAGCAGGCGCTCGAGGAGCAGGGCTTCGGCGGCATCCTCGGTGTCGGCCGCGGTTCGGCCCGTCCCCCGCGCCTGGTCGTCGTCCGCTACGCGCCGGAGTCCGCCACGAAGCACCTCGCCCTCGTCGGCAAGGGCATCACGTTCGACTCGGGCGGGCTCTCGCTCAAGCCGGCGGCGTCGATGCTCGGCATGAAGACCGACATGACCGGCGCCGCCACCGTGCTCGCCGCGACCGTCGCCGCCGCGCGCCTCGGCCTCGACGTGCGCGTCACCGCCTGGCTCGCGCTCGCCGAGAACATGCCGTCGGGCACGGCGACCCGCCCGGGAGACGTCCTCACGCTGAAGAACGGCAAGACGGTCGAGGTCACGAACACCGATGCCGAGGGCCGCCTGGTGCTCGGTGACGGCATGGCCGCCGCCTCGCTCGAGACGCCCGACGCGATCGTCGACGTGGCCACCCTGACCGGCGCGCAGGTCGTCGCACTCGGCGACCGCACGACGGGCCTGATGGGCAGCGACGACCTCGTCGCGAAGGTCCGCGCCGTGGCCGAGGGCGTGTCGGAGCCGATCTGGCCGATGCCCCTGCCCGAGGAACTCGACGCGCGGCTCGCCAGCGACGTCGCCGACATGGTCAACGCCACGGTCGGCAACCCGGCCGGCGGCATGCTGCTCGCCGGCAAGTTCCTGGAGCGCTTCGTCGGCGAGGGCATCCCGTGGGCGCACCTCGACATCGCCGGCCCGTCCGAGCACAAGGGCGGCGGCTACGGGTGGCTCGGGAAGGGCGCGACGGGTGTGATGGTCCGCACGCTCATCGCACTCGCAGAAGACCTCCAGTCCGAGTAGTAGGTTTGGTACCGGTGGGACGGGGCATCGACGCGCCTCCCACCGGTACTGCACGGGACGGGACCGGAACCACGCGGTCCGACCGTCGGACGCCGCCCCCGCGGTGTCCACGTAGGGCCCGATCGGCCCGACACGCACGAGGGAGTTGCACCAGGTGACGGAACAGACTTACGACGTCGTGGTCCTCGGTGGCGGGAGCGGTGGCTACGCCGCTGCGCTCCGGGCCGCCGAACTCGGCATGAGCGTCGCGCTCATCGAGGGCGACAAGCTCGGAGGGACGTGCCTACACCGTGGCTGCATCCCCACCAAGGCGCTGCTGCACGCGGCCGAGGTCGCCGACGCGACCCGCGACGCCGAGAAGTACGGCGTGATCGCGGAGTTCGCCGGTGTCGAGGTCCCGAAGGTCATCGAGTACCAGCAGGGCGTCATCACCTCGAAGTACAAGGGCCTGCAGGGCCTCATCAAGGCCCGCGGCATCACCGTCGTCGAGGGCTGGGGTCGACTCACCTCGCAGAACACCGTGCAGGTCGGCGACCAGAACATCGTCGGCAAGAACGTGGTGCTCGCGACCGGCTCCTACTCGAAGTCCCTGCCCGGACTCGAGATCGGCGGGCGTGTCATCACGTCCGAGACCGCGCTGCGCATGGACTACGTGCCGAACAAGGTCGTCATCCTGGGTGGTGGCGTCATCGGCGTCGAGTTCGCCAGTGTCTGGAAGTCCTTCGGTGCCGAGGTCACGATCGTCGAGGCGCTCCCCCACCTCGTCCCCGCCGAGGACGAGTCCATGTCGAAGCAGCTCGAGCGCGCCTTCCGCAAGCGCGGCATCGAGTTCTCGCTGGGTGTCCGGTTCCAGGGCGTCGAGCAGCACGAGAACGGCGTCGTCGTCACGCTCGAGGACGGCAAGACCTTCGACGGCGACGTCCTGCTGGTCGCCGTCGGTCGTGGCCCGGTCACGCAGAACGTCGGCTTCGACGAGGTCGGCGTCGCCATGGACCGCGGCTTCGTCACCACGAACGAGCGCCTCGCCACCAACCTGCCGAACGTCTACGCGGTCGGCGACATCGTCCCCGGCCTGCAGCTCGCGCACCGCGGCTTCCAGCAGGGCATCTTCGTCGCCGAGGAGATCGCCGGGCTCAACCCGGTGGTCATCGAGGACAAGAACATCCCGAAGATCACGTACTCCGACCCCGAGGTCGCCTCCGTCGGCCTGTCGCAGGCGAAGGCCGAGGCCGAGTACGGCGCCGACAAGGTGGACTCGTACGAGTACAACCTGGCCGGCAACGGCAAGAGCCACATCATCGGCACGTCCGGTTCGGTCAAGGTCGTCCGCGTCGTCGACGGCCCCGTCGTCGGCGTCAGCATGATCGGCGCCCGCGTCGGCGAGCTCATCGGCGAAGCGCAGCTCGCCGTGAACTGGGAGGCGTACCCGGAGGACATCGCTCCGCTCGTCCACGCCCACCCGACGCAGAACGAGGCCCTGGGCGAGGCGTTCATGCACCTCGCGGGCAAGCCGCTGCACGCGCTGTGACCCGCACGAGTCCGCGCCCTGTGACAATGACATCAACAACAACTGCAACCCCCCGCGAAGAGGAGTCCACCCGATGAGCGAATCCGTCAGCCTCCCGGCGCTCGGCGAGAGCGTCACCGAGGGCACGGTGACCCGATGGCTGAAGAACGTCGGTGACCGGGTCGAGGTCGACGAGCCGCTGCTCGAGGTCTCGACCGACAAGGTCGACACCGAGATCCCGTCGCCCGTCGCCGGCGTCATCGAGGAGATCCTCGTCCAGGAGGACGAGACCGTCGAGGTCGGCACCGCCCTCGTGAAGATCGGCGATGGCTCGTCCGACTCCGGTTCCTCCGACGCCGGTTCGTCCGACGAGTCCTCGAACGATGCCGCTGCCGAGGCAGAGGCCCCCGAGGCCGAACCGAGCACCGAGCAGGAGTCCGAGACCCCCGCCCCGGAGCCCACCGAGCCCGAGCCGGCTCCGGCCGGACAGACGCAGCCCGCAGCCCCGCAGGCACCGTCCGCGCCGCCCGCCGCCGCCCCGGTTCCGCAGGCAGCCCCGGTCCCGCCGCCCGCCGCCGCCCCGGCTCCCCCGGCCGCGGTCCCCGCCCCCGCAGCACCGGCCGCAGCGCCCAGCGCGACGACCGCCGCCGCGGTGCCGAACCCGTCGCAGGACGGCGCAGCCTCCGGCTACGTCACGCCGCTCGTCCGCAAGCTCGCCAACGAGCAGGGCGTCGACCTGTCCACCGTCACCGGCTCCGGTGTCGGCGGGCGCATCCGGAAAGAGGACGTGCTCGCGGCCGTCGCGAAGGCCCCGGCCGCCGGTGGTGCAGCTGCACCCGCCGCCGCGTCCGGCCCGTTCGTCGCCGAGGTCTCGCCGCTGCGCGGCACCCGCGAGAAGATGACGCGCCTGCGCAAGGTCGTGGCCGAGCGTGCCGTGCAGTCGATGACCTCGACCGCTCAGCTCACGAGCGTCGTCGAGGTGGACGTCACGAAGGTGGCGCAGTTCCGCGACGCCCACAAGGCGGAGTTCCTCGAGAAGACCGGTTCGAAGCTCTCCTTCATGCCGTTCTTCGCCCTGGCTGCCTCCGAGGCGCTCAAGGCCCACCCGAAGATCAACTCGACGGTCGAGGGTGACGAGATCGTCTACCCGGAGTCCGAGAACGTCTCCATCGCGGTGGACACCGAGCGTGGCCTGCTGACCCCGGTCATCAAGGACGCGGCGTCGCTCGACCTGGCGCAGTTCTCCAAGTCCATCGCGGACCTGGCGGAGCGCACCCGGAACAACCAGCTCAAGCCCGACGAGCTCGCCGGCGGCACGTTCACGCTGACGAACACCGGTTCGCGTGGCGCGCTGTTCGACACCCCCGTCGTGTTCCTGCCGCAGTCGGCGATCCTCGGTACCGGCATCGTCACGAAGCGTCCCGCGGTCGTGAAGGTCGACGGGCAGGAAGCGATCGCGATCCGTTCGTTCGTCTACCTCGCGCTGTCGTACGACCACCGGATCATCGACGGTGCGGACGCATCGCGGTACCTGGTCGCGGTGAAGAACCGCCTGGAAGAGGGCAACTTCGCCCCCAACCTCGGGTACTGACACCCCGCAGCACGGCCGACGGCCCCGGTTCCCCTTCGTGGGGAGCCGGGGCCGTTCCCGTTCGTGGGGAGCCGGAGCGGTCCTCGTTCGTCGGCGGCCGCGGCGTCAGCCACCACCACCCGGCGGACCGGCACCGAGCGCGGAGACGGCCGCGACGACCGTGCCGATCGCGACGACGACGCCGACCAGGGCGCGCCGGAGCGGCACGCGTCGCTCCACGCCGACGGGGATGCCGAGTTCGACGACCGCACGCAGCCGAGCCGCCACGCCACCGGGATCGAGCGGCGGGTCGGCCTCCGCGAACACCAGGTCGGCCGGGGGTGGCGTCCACCGGAACGGCCGTGGCGGCGCAGCGCCCCGCACCGTGTCGAGGGCCGTGCTCACCGCGGTACGGTCACCGTCCAGTGCCGCGACGAGTGCAGCGTCCACCTGGTCGCGCGACGGATCGCGCGGGTCCACCCGGTCCCAGACCACCCGCGCGGCGAGCACGAGGACGCCTGCGGCGTCGGTGCTGCCCGGGTCCGTGCCGTCGCGGACTGCCCCAGCCGGGTGGTCGCACAGCACGACGGCGCCGGCGTCGTCGACCAGGACGTCGTCGATCCCGGCGACACCGAGCCGCAGCGCACCGTCCACCGCCGCGACGAGCAGCTCGAGCAACGGGACGCAGAGGGTCACAGCGACCCCGGTCGTCGGGGCGCCGAGCCGTTCGAGCGCAGCCGGGAGCGGCGTCCCGCACGGGCGGTCGAGCAGCACCACGAGTGCGCCGTCAACGGTCCGACCGACCGCCGAGACGGGGACCAGGTGGCGGTGCCCGGTGGCACACCGGTCCGCCACCCACGAGGCAGCTGCAGCGTCGTCGGCCTGCGCGACCCAGCGGTCGGTCCGGGCGCCGTGGGTGCCCTGGTCGGTGCTCGTGTCCATGGTGACGAGCGTGTCGGACGCGGGTCGGGCCTCCTGGCCGTCCGGCCCGACCTGTGGACAACGCGTGTTCGCGCACAGCCGGACCGGCTGCGGTCTCCCCCGGACCGCGGAGGCCGTATCCTGTCAGCATGGCACGCAGCACTTCCACAGACACGAAGGCGAAGGAGCCGGGGCGTCTCAAGCAGATGTTCCAGGTCTTCCAGATGACCCGGCGGGCCGACCCGTCGTCGGTCTGGTGGTTCGCCCTCGCATTCGTCGGCCCGGTCGTCCTCGGCATCGTGCTGGCGCTGGTGCTCCCCGGCCAGAACTGGCTCGCGATGATCCTGTGGATCGTCGCCGGTGTCCTGATGGGCGTGCTCCTCTTCCTGATCGTCCTCGGCCGGTTGGCCGAACGCGCCGCGTACTCCCAGATCGAGGGCCAGCCCGGCGCCGTCGGTGCGGTGCTCTCCAACTCGCTGCGTCGGCAGTGGCGCTCGAGCGAGATGCCCGTCGCCGTGCACGGCCGGTCGCAGTCCGCGGTCTACCGCGCGGTGGGTCGCCCCGGCGTCGTCCTCATCACCGAGGGCCAGCGCGGCAACCTGAAGCGGCAGCTCGACGAAGAGCGCCGCAAGGTGCAGCGCATCGTCCCGAACGTCGCGGTCCACGTGGTCAGCGTCGGTGACGGCGACGACACCATCACCCTGCACAAGCTCCCCCGTGCGATGAACAAGTTCAAGAAGTCGCTCAACCGCAACGAGGTCCTGGCGGTCGCGAACCGCCTTGACTCCCTGACGCAGAGCCCCGCGGCCGCGATCCCGAAGGGCATGGACCCGATGCGGGCTCGCGCCGGCCGTCCGCGCTGATCCGTCCCCGAAGCTGCACTGCAGAACGCCCCCGACCGTGCCAGGTCGGGGGCGTTCTGCGTGCGTGCGGCGGGCGGGGCCAGCCGGGCGCACCGTGCGGCTTCGGTTACCCGGTGCGGGGTTGGCCACTCGGTGCGAGCCTGTCGCGCTGCACCGAGCGGGCAACCTCCCGTGCCGACGAACCTCGCACCGTGCGCCCGCACCCCGCCGCGCCCCGGCGACGAACCTCGCACCGTGCGCCGCAGGACCCGGCCGCGCCCCCGCCGCACGTGACGCCGGTCAGCGCCGGACCAGCACCGTCCCGGCGATGCGGTCGTGCGCGCCGCGGCTGTCCCGGTCGATGATGAGCGCCGGCACCACCAGGCAGAGCAGGACGGTGCGGACGACCGGACGCCACACCCCGACGTAGCCCCCGCGCATCGGCACGACGCGCAGGCCGACGCAGATGTGCCCGAACGAGCCGGACAGCAGGCAGATGAAGAGCACCTGGAGCGCGGCGAAGATCGCCAGCTGCACCCACGAGTGCGCGATGTCCCCGGAACCGTTCACCGGCGACCAGACCCCGGTCACGTAGGCGATGAGGTCGGCGAGTGCTCCGTCGATCAGCAGGGCGACGATCCGCCGTCCGATCCGCCCGACGCTGCGGGGACCGTCCTCGGGCAGCCCCAGGTCCTTGCCCGGCCAGCCGTCCGGGTGCTCGGAGGGCGCGGACGGACGGGAGGAGCTGCTAGCCATGCGACAAGCGTAGGCGACCGGCCGCCCGTAACACGCCCGAAACAATCCAGTCACGTCCGGGAAACCCCGTGTCAATAGCCTCGTCGGAGGTGCCTTGATCGGTGCCTCCGACATCACCCAACCCATTGGAGATCGGCCCCATGTTCAGCGATTCCTCCGAGGTCCTGGCCTTCATCAAGGACACCGACGTCAAGTTCCTCGACATCCGATTCACGGACCTGCCGGGTGTGCAGCAGCACTTCAACATCCCCGCCTCGACCGTCGACGAGGACTTCTTCTCGGTCGGCCAGCTCTTCGACGGCTCCTCGATCCGTGGGTTCGCGTCGATCCACGAGTCCGACATGCAGCTGATCCCCGATGTGACCACCGCGTACGTGGACCAGTTCCGCGCCGAGCGCACGCTCATCATGATCTTCGACATCTACAACCCGCGGAACGGCGAGATCTACGGCCGCGACCCGCGCCAGGTGGCGAAGAAGGCCGAGAAGTACCTCGCGTCGACGGGCATCGCGGACACCGCGTTCTTCGCCCCCGAGGCCGAGTTCTACATCTTCGACGACGTCCGCTACTCCGTCACCCAGAACGAGTCGTTCTACGCGGTCGACTCCGAAGAGGGCGCCTGGAACACCGGTCGTGATGAAGAGGGCGGCAACCTCGCCAACAAGACCCCGTACAAGGGTGGCTACTTCCCCGTGTCGCCGGTCGACAAGACCGCCGACCTGCGCGACGACATCACCCTCAAGCTGATCGACGCAGGCTTCGAGCTCGAGCGCTCGCACCACGAGGTGGGCACGGGCGGCCAGCAGGAGATCAACTACAAGTTCGACACGATGGTCCACGCCGCGGACGACATCCTGAAGTTCAAGTACATCGTGAAGAACACCGCTGACCAGTGGGGCAAGGTCGCGACGTTCATGCCGAAGCCGCTCTTCGGCGACAACGGCTCGGGCATGCACACCCACCAGTCACTCTGGTCGGAGGGCAAGCCGCTGTTCTACGACGAGAACGGCTACGGCGGCCTGTCGGACCTCGCTCGTTGGTACATCGGCGGTCTGCTGAAGCACGCTCCGGCGCTGCTCGCCTTCACGAACCCGTCGATCAACTCGTACCACCGCCTGGTCAAGGGCTTCGAGGCGCCGGTCAACCTGGTCTACTCGGCCGGTAACCGTTCGGCTGCGATCCGCATCCCGATCACGGGCACCAACCCGAAGGCCAAGCGCATCGAGTTCCGCGCACCGGACGCCTCGGGCAACCCGTACCTCGCCTTCGCGGCGCAGCTGATGGCCGGCCTCGACGGTATCCAGAACCGCATCGAGCCGCACGAGCCGGTCGACAAGGACCTCTACGAGCTCCCGCCCGAGGAAGCCAAGAACATCCCCCAGGTCCCCGGCTCCCTCGACGAGGCGCTCGACTTCCTCGAGGCGGACCACGAGTTCCTCACGAAGGGCAACGTCTTCACCGAGGACCTCATCCAGACCTGGATCGACTACAAGCGCGAGAACGAGATCCTCCCGCTGGCCCAGCGCCCGCACCCGTTCGAGTACGAGCTGTACTTCGGCGTCTGATCCCCACGCACGGAAGGCCCCGCACCGTCAGGTGCGGGGCCCTTCGTCTGTGCCGCGACAGCGACAGTGTGCCGCGAACCATTCACGGGATTCTGTCGCTTTCGCGAGACGATTCGGCCGGCTGGAGCGCGGGCTGCGGACGCACCGCACGCCAGCGCGCACGGGAACGGGGCCCGTGCCGCCCGGCACGGACCCCGCTTCGCGAACGGTGACTACCGAGCCGTGGCCAACGAGTCGTTCGTCCCCGCTGCGACGCTCACGGGTGCACCCGTGACCGGCGTGGGCCGTCCCAGGGAACGGACGGTCCACCCCGCTTTGACCCAGTCGTGGACCGGGAGGCAGTTGCGCGCGTCGATCACGACGCGGCGACCGACGAGGTCACCGAGGGCGACCGGGTCGGCGGTGATGATCTCTTCCCACTCGGTGAGCACCAGGACGACGTCGGCGCCCTCGATCGCGTCCGTCATCGACGCGGCGTAGCTCAGCGTCGGGAACGAGCGCTTCGCGGGTTCCATCGCCTCGGGGTCCCAGAGGGTGACCTGGGCGCCGCGCAGGTGCAGCGCAGCGGCGACGTTGAGCGCCGGGGAGTCCCGCACGTCGTCGGTGAGGGGCTTGAACGCGGCGCCGATCACGGCCACGCGACGGTTCAGCACCGATCCCCCGGCCGAATCGATCGCCATGTCGATGACCCGCTGACGCTGGCCCATGTTGATCTCGTCGACCTGCTGCATGAGCCCGACGACCTGGCCCGCGCCGATCTCGTTCGCGCGGTGCATGAGGGCCCGGATGTCCTTCGGCAGGCAGCCGCCGCCGAAGCCGAGGCCGGCGTTCAGGAACTTCCGGCCGATGCGGGCGTCGTGCCCGAGGGCGTCGGCGAGCGTCGACACGTCGGCGCCGGTGATCGCGCACATCTCCGAGATCGCGTTGATGAACGAGATCTTCGTGGCGAGGAACGCGTTGGCGCTCACCTTGACGAGCTCGGCCGTCGCCAGGTCGGTGGTGATGACCGGGGTGCCCTCGCTGATGGGTGCGGCGTAGACCTCGCGGATGACGGCGTCGGCGGCCTCCGACGCGCCGCCCCAGACCAGGCGGTCCGGGTGCAGGGTGTCCTCGACGGCCTTGCCCTCGCGGAGGAACTCCGGGTTCCAGATGAGCTCGGCGTCGATCCCCGAGGGCGTGAACTCGCGGACGATGCCGCGCAGCCGCGCTGCGGTGCCGACCGGCACCGTCGACTTCCCGACGATGAGGCCCGGGTGGGTCAGGTTCTCGGCGACACCGCGGGTGGCGCTCTCGACGTACGCCAGGTTGGCGGCGTGCGAGCCGGCCTTCTGCGGGGTGCCGACGCAGACGAAGTGGACGTCCGCGGCGGCGACGGCCGATGCGATGTCGGCGGTGAACCGGAGCTTGCCGCTCGCGACGTGCTTCGTGATGAGCTCGGGCAGGCCGGGTTCGAAGAACGGGACCTCGCCGGCGGACAGTGCGGCGAGCTTCGCCGGGTCGACGTCCACGCCGATGGTCTCGAAGCCCATCTCGGCCATGGCGGCCGCGTGGGTGGCGCCGAGGTAGCCGGTGCCGATGACGCTGATGACGGGTGCGGGACGGGTGTCGGCCTGGTCGGGCGACTTCTTGGACGCGGTCATGGCGTGACCTCCTGCAGGTCGTAGTCGATGTCGTTGCGCTTGATGCCCTCGGCGAAGGCCGCCAGGGAGTCGGCTCGTGAGTTGAGCCGCCAGTCGTTCGTGGTGCGTGTGCCGTCGACGATCGTGGTCGCGGTCTCGCTGAAGTACGCGAAGCCGATGATGTCCGAGTTGGCGGGGTCGGCCAGGGCGTCGAAGAGCGAATCGATCCACTGGGTCTTCTGCGGGTTCGAGACGCTGCCCCCGGTCTCGGTGGCCCCGATCTCGTTGAGCACGATGCCCTTGCCCGGCGCGACCTGCCGGATCTGGGCGAGCGTCGCGCCGAACGTGTTCTCGAAGGTCGGCTGCTCGGTGGCGTCACGGTAGTAGCCGCTCATGCCGACCCAGTCGACGTACTCTGCGCCCGGGTAGTAGTTCTGCATGTACTCGAGCGTCTGGTACTTCGCGTTGCCGAGCTTGTCGATGCGCGACGGCGACCAGTCCCAGATGGCGTACTGGTTCGCCCCGTTGGCCTGGAAGACCTTCCAGACGTGCTGCCACATCGCGGTGTACGAGCCGGCGGCGTTCTGCTGCTTCGCGGATTCGGACCAGTTGTACCACTGACCGTTCATCTCGTGGTCGAACCGGATGACGAGCGGCTGGCCGTTGGCCGCCAGCGCCTTGGCGTACTGCGTCAGGTAGGCGTCGAACTTGCCGGAGATGACGTCCTCATTGGTGTAGCCCTCGACGTACGGCTGGTCGTTGCCCGTCTTGGCGGGTACCGACTCCCACGTCATCATCGGCAGACGCCCGTTCGCCCACGAGCGCTGGACGGCGTTCTGGTTGAAGTCCTGGTCGAAGCCCTGGAAGAAGCCGACCATGTTCGTCGCCTTCCCGACCTCTTGCGAGACCTGGTCGTACTCGGACCAGTTGAACGGGGACTGCGCCGTGTACAGGCCGTACCAGCGGGACTGCTGCGCGAGGATGTCCGCCTTGGTCGGGACCGCCACGGGCGTGGTGCCCGGGTCGGTCGACGGGCCGGGGTTCGGGTTGGTGACCCCACCGGAGCCGCCGTCGGACCCGCCGGAGCCGCCGCCCGAGCCGCTCCCGCTCCCGCTCCCCGAGCCGGACCCGTTGTCGGACACACCGGACCCGCCGGACCCGCCTGACCCACCGGACCCACCGGACCCACCGGACCCCCCGGACCCGGAACCCGAGCCGGAGCCCGAGGTGCCGGCCCCGTTCGCACCGGAACCCGAAGCGTTGACGGAGGACGAGCCTCCCGAGCCCTTCGCGGAACCGAGCTGGGACTGGAGCGACGCGATCTGCGCCTTGAGCTGCGTGATCTGGTCGCCGCGCGACCCGGCCTGGGCCGTGCGGGAGTCGAGCTTGCCCTCGAGCGCCCAGATGCGGTCCTGGGCGGCGTCGAGCTGCGTCTGCAGCTCGGCGGCGGACACCTTCTTGGCCTTCGGGGCGGTGACCCCGAGCGCCTGGTGGACGGCGGTGGAGACGGGGCCGGCCGGGGAGACCCAGACCGACCAGGTGATGAGGGCGAGGGCGAGGACGATGGCGGTCGTGCCGACGGCCGTCCAGCGGGCGTGCTTGCTCGACTGCGCCCACCAGGTACTCGAGGAGCGGATGATGTCAGACAATGAGGAACGCCTCCAGGGCGAAGATCGCGAAGCCGATGCAGTACGGGATCGCGGCGTACGGGTTGTACCGGCGGGCCTTCACGGGGGCGGTCCGTGGGGCCGCGGGCTGCTGGTCGGCGAACGCCGCTGCTGCCTCGCGCCGGGTCGCGAGCACGGTCGCGGTGGAGTTGGTCGTGGCGTCGGCGCCGAAGAGCTCGTCGAATGCGCGGTCCACGGCCACCTGCTCGTGCGCGGCGCCGGACGGTGTGCCCTGCAGCTGGACGAATCCGTCGAGCGCCTGGGCGCGGTCCGCCGCGTCGATCGGGCTGAACGGGATCTGCGTGCCAGGGGTGGTCGGCTGGACGCTCTCGGCGGGGTCCTCCTGCATCGGACCGCCGGCGTAGGCGCCGGCCCGGGTCCCCCAGCCGGACGCGTGCGCCAGGCGGAAGAAGCCGATGAGCCGGATCGGCATCAGGAAGAACGTCGACACGATGATGAACATCGGCAGGCGGAAGAAGTCGCTCGGCTTCTCGGCCAGGTGGCGCATCTGCCGGATGGCCATGCTGAGCACCGACGACACGACCATCAGCGCGGCGACGTAGACGAAGCCGGTCGAGAAGCCGTACTGCGACAGGATGCCCTGGTACAGGTTCTCGCCCTGCCCGGTGAATGCCCGGTAGACCCAGCCAGCGATGACGCCGAAGAGCATGAACGGCAGGATGATGTCGGTGATGAAGAACGCCGCCAGCACCGGGGCGTGGCCGAGCATCCACGGCAGCATGCGCAGCGTGTTGTACTGCGAGCCGCGGGCCCAGCGGAGCTGCTGCTTGAACAGCTTCTTCACCTGCAGCGGGGCGTCCGTGTAGACCAGCGAGGTGTACTGGTAGACGGTCCGGTACCCCTCCTTGAGCGTGAGGTTGGTCAGCGTTCGGTCGTCGGAGACCTCGAGGAAGACGCCCATGAACTTCTCGTGCATGAACTTGTCCATGACCCGGACGAGGATGTTCCGTCGGAACGCGATCGTGCGCCCGGGCAGGCAGCCGATCTGCCCGAGGACGCTCTGCGCGGGCATCGAGTAGAGCGCCCGGGAGTTCTCGAGCCAGTCGGCCCAGCGCGTGATCCAGCTGCGCTCGGGCTCGAGGATGCGCTGCCGGGTCGTGACGCCGCCGACGGACTCGTCGGCGAAGGGCTTGAGGAGTTCCTCGAGCGCGCCGGGGGTCCAGACGGTGTCCGAGTCGACGAGCACGGTGATGTCGCCGTTGGACATCTCGGTGCCGACCTTGACGGCGTTGCGCTTGCCCGGGATGGGCGTGTGGGTCCAGCGGACGAGCGGGGCGAACTCGTCGCAGACGGCTTCGAGCGCCTCGTTGCGGGCGCCGTTGATGACGACGATGATCTCGCCGGGTCGCTGCTCGACCATGCGACCGATGACGTCGCGGAACAGGTCGAGCGGTTCGTCCACGACGGGGACGACGACGCTGGTGGTACCGACGAAAGTGCCGGTGAACGGGCGGTAGCGGGCGGAGATGACGACCTTGACCAACCAGAGCAACCAGATCACCGCGGAGTACACGGCGAACAGGTAGAACTCGGGGTGGCCTTCGACCATCTGCCTGATCTGCAGAATGAAGGTGAACACTGATCCCTGCTTCAACGTTCGAGGTGGAGATTCCGCGACGTTGGGGAATCAGGGTCGGTTCGGGTGATGCCATTGACGCAGAAACCTGAACCCCCGCGCAACGCGACCCCCGTCCGGGGGCGTTTCGAACGCGTTACGGGGTACACACTTGTCCCCATCTCCGCCGGGACCAGTGGTCCCCCCTCGTGCTGACAGCACTCCTGCGGACCGGGTCCACCCGATCGGTCACCCTGGTACGCGACGCGTGATGCCGGGAGGCGCGGATCACCAACCCAGGAAACCCCTGTTCAGGGCGTCGTCACCGGGCGAGTCGGCGCGCACCTCCGGCAGGTCGGCCGGCAGCCCGGTGCAGGGTGGTCACGACGCGGTAACGACCGGCCCGCCGACGCCGCTCGGGGTACAGTCCGAAACGAACGGGGGACGGTGCGCGACACGGGGAATTAACCTCCGACGTCCCGTCAGCTTCGGCTCCGGGGAGCATGCCCGGGCGTGTCGCGGTCGCGTCAGGCGCCGTAGAACTCGCGCTCGAAGACCTGCCGTGCACGCCGGGTGACGCCGAGGTAGTCCTCTTCCAGCTGGCTCGCCGAGCCGGGCGGGTACTCCATCAGCCGCGCCACGCCCTCGAGCTGCACGCGGTCGACGGGCAGCACGTCCGTCGTCTTCCCCGACCAGAGCACCAGGGCGCTGCGCGTCCGCGAGGCGAAGCGCCAGGCCGCACCCAGCCGCTCGCCGTCGTCGGCGCTGACGAACCCCGCGGACACCGCACCGTCGAGCGCCTCGAGCGTCGACGTGGTGCGGAGCGCCGGGACCTCGAGCGCGTGCTGGAGCTGCAGGAGCTGGACGAACCACTCGACGTCGCTCAGGGAGCCCCGACCGAGCTTGAGGTGGCGGGCCGGGTCGGCACCGCGCGGCAGCCGCTCGGACTCGACGCGCGCCTTGATCCGCCGGACCTCGCGCACCTCGTGCTCGTCGATCCGCTCCGGGTAGCGCGTGCGGTCCGCCAGGTGCTCGAAGTCGCGGAGCAGCTGCGCATCACCCACGGCGCCGCGGGCACGGAGCAAGGCCTGCGCCTCCCACGTCAGCGACCACCGGGCGTAGTAGGCACCGTAGGACTCGAGGGTGCGGGCCACGGGGCCGTTCTTCCCCTCGGGGCGCAGGTCGATGTCGAGGTCGAGCGGGTGGACGGTGTCCTCGGTGAGCCGGTTCAGCTCGCGCACGATGGTCTGCGCCGTCCGGGAGGCCACCTCGGGCGCCAGGTCCGGGGCACGGTAGACGTAGAGCACGTCGGCGTCGGAGCCGAAGCCGAGCTCACGGCCGCCGTACCGGCCCATCGCGATGATCCCGAACTCGAAGTCTGCCGGGGCGTCCCGTCGAGCGAGCGCGAGGGCCCCGGCGAGCGTCGCCTCGGTCACGTCGCTGAGTGCCGCGCCGAGGGCGTCCACGTCGAGGTGCCCGAGCACGGCGGCCATGCCGAGGCGCAGGGTCTCGCGGCGACGGGCCGAGCGCAGCAGGCCGGCCGCCCCGTCGACGTCGTTGCCGTGCCGCGCGGTCGTCGCGGTCATCTCGGCGAGCAGCGACTCCATCGGGCGGGCACGGAGGAGCGTTTCGGGTTCGTCGAGCCAGGCGACCGCCTCGGGGAAGCGTTCGAGGAGTCCGGACAGGAACGCCGACTCGGACAGCACCGTGGTGAGCGAGTGCGCGGCCCCGGACGAGTCGCGGAGCATCCGGAGGAACCAGCTCGACTCCCCCAGCGTGTCGCTGAGCCGTCGGAACGCCAGCAGGGCCCGGTCGGGTGCCGGCCCCTCGGCCATCCACCGCAGGAGCACCGGCAGCAGGTTCCGCTGGATCGCCGCCCGTCGGCTCGTCCCCTGCGTGAGTGCCCGGATGTGCCGCAACGCACCGGGCGGGTCGACGAACCCGATCGCGCCGAGACGGTCGACGACCTGGTCGTCGGTCAGGACGATCTCGTCCTCGGTCGCGGCGACGGCGGACAGCAGGGGCCGGTAGAACAGCCGCTCGTGCAGGCCACGGACCTCGAGCTTGACGGCACGCCAGCGGGTCTCGAGCGCGGAGGCCGAGGTGGCCACGCCGCTCGACCGGGCGAGGACGCGCAGCTCTTCCTCGTCCGTCGGCATCAGGTGCGTCCGCTGCAACCGGCGGAGCTGGATGCGGTGCTCGAGGACGCGGAGCAGGGCGTAGTCCGGGCCGAACCGTGCGGCCTCGGCCCGCCCGACGTAGCCGGCAGCCGTCAGGGCGTCCATCGCCTCGAGGGTGGACCGGACCCGGACCGACTCGTCGTCGCGACCGTGTACGAGCTGCAGGAGCTGCACGGTGAACTCGACGTCCCGCAGCCCACCGGGACCGAGCTTCAGCTGCCGGTCGACCTCGCCGTCGGGGATGTGCTCGGTGACGCGTTCGCGCATGCGCTGGACCGACTCGACGAACCCGGGGCGTGCCGACGAGCTCCAGACGAACGGGGCGACGGCGTCGGCGTACCGGGCACCGAGGTCGGCCGACCCGGCGATCGGCCGCGCCTTCAGCAGCGCCTGGAACTCCCACGACTTCGCCCACCGCTCGTAGTAGGCGACGTGCGAGTCGAGCGTGCGGACGAGGGCACCGTCCTTGCCCTCCGGTCGCAGGTTCGCGTCGACCTCCCACAGACCGGGCTCGGCGGCCAGGTCGGTGATCGCGTGGGTCGCGGCGATCGCGATCCGCGTCGAGATGAGGACGGCGCGGTCGGTGCTGATCTCGTCGGTGGACTCGGTGACGAAGATGACGTCGACGTCGCTGACGTAGTTCAGCTCACGGGCGCCGGCCTTGCCCATCGCGATCACGGCGAGCGGGGTCGCGGCGACGTCGGCCGCCGGGAACGGGACCTCGCGCCGGGCCACGTCGACCGCGGCGTCGAGCGCTGCCCCGGCCAGGTCGGCCAGTCCGGCGGCGACCGCCGGGAAGGCCTCGGTCGGCGACGTGTGCAGCACGTCGTAGAGGGCGATCTGGGCGAGGTGCCGGCGGTACCGCACCCGCAGGCACATCCGCGCCTCCTCGCCGGTGGCGCCGTCGATCCCGTCGATCAGGGACGCCGTGTACTGCTCCTGCGACCAGGGTGCGACGACGGGCTCGAGCAGCAGCGCGAGCTCGGCCGGTCGGCGGTGCAGGAACTCCCCGAGACCGACCGAGGCGCCCAGGAGTCGGATCAGCCGCTCGGTCGCTGCCTCGTCCGCCAGGACGGGGCGCAGCTCGTCAGGAGCACGTTCCAGCAGCCGTTCCAGCAACCGCAGCGCACCGTCGGGATCCGCGGTGATGCCCCAGAGCGCAGGGGTGCCGCTGACCGGCAGCGGGACGACGGAGCCGAACCGCGCCTCCAGGTCGGCGATCCGCTCGAGGCTCTCCGACAGCTCGGCGAACCCCAGGCGGGCCAACTCGGAGCGCGACGACGTCGTCCGACCGGTCATGTGGTGCGCTCGCTCAGAGGGCGCCGAGGTTGGTGTCGAGCTCGAACGGCGTGACCTGGTCGCGGTACCGCTTCCACTCCTGCCGCTTGTTGAGGAGCACGAAGTTGAACACGTGCTCGCCGAGCGTCTCCGCGACCAGCTCGGAGTCCTCCATCAGGCTGAGGGCGTGGTCGAGGCTCGACGGCAGCTGGCTGTACCCGAGGGCACGGCGCTCGGCGTCGGTCAGGCTCCAGACGTCGTGCTCGGCCTCGGCCGGCAGTTCGTACTCTTCCTCGATGCCCTTGAGGCCGGCCGCGAGCAGCAGCGAGTACGCCAGGTACGGGTTCGCCGCCGAGTCGATGCCGCGGTACTCGATGCGCGAGGACTGACCCTTGTTCGGCTTGTACAGCGGCACGCGCACGAGCGCGGAGCGGTTGTTGTGGCCCCACGTCACGAAGGACGGGGCCTCGTCGCCACCCCAGAGGCGCTTGTACGAGTTGACGAACTGGTTCGTGACCGCGGTGATCTCCGGTGCGTGCTTGAGCACACCGGCGATGAAGTGCTTGGCGGTCCGGGACAGCTGGTACTCGCCGCCGGCCTCGTAGAACGCGTTCTGGTCGCCCTCGAACAGCGAGACGTGCGTGTGCATGCCCGAACCCGGCTGCCCGGAGATCGGCTTCGGCATGAACGTCGCGTAGACGCCCTGCTCGATGGCGACCTCCTTCACCACCGTGCGGAAGGTCATGATGTTGTCCGCCATCGTCAGCGCGTCGGCGTACCGGAGGTCGATCTCGTTCTGGCCCGGACCGGCCTCGTGGTGGCTGAACTCCACCGAGATGCCCAGGTCCTCGAGCATCCGGACGGAGCGGCGTCGGAAGTCGTGCGCGCTCCCGCCGGGGACGTTGTCGAAGTAGCCGGCCTGGTCGACGGGCTGCGGGCCGCCGTCCTTCCACTCGCGGCTCTTGAGCAGGTAGAACTCGATCTCGGGGTGCGTGTAGAACGTGAAGCCGCGCTCGCTCGCCCGGGCCAGCGTGCGCTTCAGCACGTTGCGCGGGTCGGCGACGGCGGGCTGCCCGTCCGGCGTCGTGATGTCGCAGAACATCCGCGCGGTCGGGTCGATCTCACCGCGCCACGGCAGGATCTGGAACGTCGAGGGGTCCGGGTGCGCGAGCACGTCGGCCTCGTACGAACGGGACAGGCCCTCGATCGCGGAGCCGTCGAACCCGATGCCCTCGGCGAACGCGCCCTCGACCTCCGCCGGGGCGATCGCCACCGACTTGAGGGTCCCGATGACGTCCGTGAACCAGAGTCGGATGAACTTGATGCCGCGCTCCTCGATGGTGCGGAGCACGAAGTCCGTCTGCTTGTCCATGCACGACCTTTCCGTGTATCGGGTGGCCGCGGGCGGGCCTCGTCCCAGGCTAGTGGTCCGGCGGTGTGCGCGGGGCCGTGCGACGCGCCGCCGCCGCACGTGTCCGGCTCACTGGTCCTCGGCGTCCCACTTCTCGTTGTTCGCGGCGATCCGGTCGAGGGCGTGCTGTGCTTCCTCGCGCGTGTCGAACGGGCCGATGCGGTCGCGCTGCGGGGACTGCGGCCCCTGCTCGACCTGACCGGTCTTGTCGTTGAACCACCACTGGGACTCGATGCGCTCGTCGCTCATGTCGCCCACCGTACCCAGGTGACGGCCTGGAGGCCCGGGGGGGGGGCGGGGGGGCCGCCCCCGGCCGCCCCGCCGGCCCCCCCCCCCCCGCGGGGCCCCCCCGGGGGGGGGGGGGCCGGCGGGGCGGCCGGGGGCGGGCCCGCCCCCCCCCCCCCGGGCCTCCAGGCAGTCACGCCCACCCCGTCGGGCCGCACCGTGGGGCGGTTGCGCTCGGCGCGTCGCGCCGCGGCTAGAGTGGTCGGCATGCCCCGGGACGAACACGGACACCTGACCGCTGGCCGCATCTCCCCGCACCGGGCAGTCCCGAAGGACATCGAGCGTCCGGAGTACGTCGGCAAGGTCGAACCGCACGAGCACGGCCTGGGTGACACGTACTCGCCGGACGAGGTCGAGCGCATCCGCACCGCCGGCCGCATCGCCTCGCAGGCCATCGACGCCGTCGGCGCCGCGATCCGTCCGGGCGTGACCACGGACGAACTCGACCGCATCGGCCACGAGTTCGTCGTGGCGCACGGCGCCTACCCCTCGACGCTCGGGTACCGCGGGTACCCGAAGTCGCTGTGCTCGAGCCTCAACGAGGTCATCTGCCACGGCATCCCCGATGACACCGTCCTGCAGGAGGGCGACCTCGTCAACATCGACATCACCGCCTACAAGGACGGGATGCACGGCGACACGAACCGCACGTTCATCGTCGGGCAGGCGTCGCAGGAGGTCGAGGACCTCGTGACCCGCACGCGACTCGCCCTCGAGCGCGGCATCAAGGCCGTCGCCCCCGGCCGCCAGGTCAACGTCATCGGCCGCGCCATCGAGGCCTACGCGAAGCGCTTCGGCTACGGCGTCGTCCGGGACTACACCGGCCACGGCGTCGGTCGTGCCTTCCACTCCGGCCTGATCATCCCGCACTACGACGCGCCGCAGTACGACACGGTGATCGAACCGGGCATGGTGTTCACCATCGAGCCCATGCTCACGCTCGGCGGGATCGAGGCCGACATCTGGTCCGATGACTGGACGGTCTCGACGCGCGACAAGTCGTGGACCGCGCAGTTCGAGCACACCCTCGTCGTCACCGAACGCGGCGCGGAGCTCCTCACCGTCTCCTGACCGGATCCGTCTCCCTGACGGGACCCTCTTCCTGACCGGGCACTCCGGCAGGCAACCGAAAGGCACGACAACCTCATGACCTCCCTCGCAGTCGGCGTCGACATCGGTGGTACGGGCATCAAGGGCGCGATCGTCGACGTCGCGTCCGGTGAACTCACCACGGACCGCATCAAGAAGGCCACCCCCGAAGGCGGGAAGCCCCACGACATCACCGCCGTCGTCGCCTCGATCCTCGAGGACCTCGCCCCCGCGGCCGACGTCCCCGTGGGCGTGTGCTTCCCCGCGATCGTGCGGGACGGCAAGACCATGTCCGCCGCGAACGTCTCGAAGAAGTGGATCGGCTTCGAGGCCGAGGCGTTGTTCGAGAAGGAGCTCGGCCGCGCCATCCACTTCGTGAACGACGCCGACGCCGCCGGGTTCGCCGAGCAGCAGTTCGGTGCGGCGAAGGGCAAGGACGGCCTGGTCATCGTGACCACCCTCGGCACCGGGATCGGCAGCGCGCTCATCAACGACGGCGTGCTCATCGTCAACTCGGAGCTCGGGCACCTGGAGATCGACGGGCACGACGCCGAGTCGCGGGCTTCGTTCGCCGCCAAGGAGCGCGACGACCTGTCCTGGAAGCACTGGGCGAAGCGCCTGCAGACGTACTACTCGACGCTCGAGGCGCTGCTCTCCCCCGAGTTGTTCGTCGTCGGTGGTGGTGTGTCGAAGCAGTACGAGGAGTTCCTGCCGCTGCTCGACCTGCAGGCGGAGATCATCCCCGCGACCCTGCGCAACAACGCCGGCATCATCGGCGCTGCGACCCTGGCCGCGCGCAGCGCCTGACCCGGCGATCCGCTCAGACCGCACACCGGCCCGCAGCGTGCGGTGTGGGAGTTGTCCGGCGCGGTTCGACGCGCCCGGCCGGTCGCACCGAGGTTCCACGACTCGCCGTCTGCGGTGCGCCGAGGTTCCACGGAGGCCCCTCGTGCGCGCCGACATGCCGAGATTACGGAACCTCGGGGCCGGGGCTCGGGCGCGGGCGCGGGGCCGGTAGACTCGGACTGCGAATGGGTCGGTGAGACGGTCGCGTCACTCCCCCGGGAGTGCCGAGGAACGTCCGGGCTCCACAGAGCAGGGCGGTGGGTAACACCCACCCGGAGCAATCCGCGAGACAGTGCCACAGAAAGCAGACCGCCGGCGGCAACGTCGGTAAGGGTGAAACGGTGGTGTAAGAGACCACCAGGGGTCCGGGTGACCGGATCTGCTCGGTAAACCTCGCCCGGAGCAAGGTCAGACAGAGGACGCTGAGGCTGCTCGCCGAGTCCTCGGGTAGACCGCTGGAGGCCGACGGCAACGTCGGTCCGAGAGAGATGGCCGTCACCGCCGTGCAAGCGGCGGGACAGAACCCGGCGTACGGCCGGCCCATTCGCCCCACTTCCACGAGCCCCGTGCTCGACGCACGATGCGGCGCTCGCGATCCCGTGCGAGGTTGCACGCTCGGTGCAGCGCCACAACGCCGCACCGAGCGTGCAAGCTCGCACCAGGCGAGAGACCCTGCACCGTGCGCCGCCACACCCCGCACCCCCGCCGACAGACCCGCACGGTGCGACGTTCGCGACCCGGTGCGAGGTTGACCGCTCCGTGCGCCGCAACAGCCTCGCACCGAGCGTGCAAGCTCGCACCAGGCAACCGGCTACGCACAGACGGGAGGCGCGGTGCCAGCCCGGCACCGCGCCTCCCGTCGACAGCGTGCGAGCGCCTACAGCCCCGACTCGGCCGTGCGCACCAGGATCGCGTCACTGTCCGGGCAGAGCACCACGTCGTCCGGAGCGGCCCGACGGATGTCCTGCAGGTCCGAGTTGTTCAGCGCGACGCCCGACGCCGTCGACACCCCGCCCTGCAGCAACGACGCACCGAATCCGTAGCGGGCGCGCTGCCGGTCGTAGAGCGCGAGCAGCTCGGCCGGCACCTTCGCGGCGACGTCGGCGCGGGCCTGCTCGGCGGATGCGCGGTCGGAGGACAGCCGTGCGATCTCGGCATCGCGCTCGGCAACCAGGCCGGAGCGCGCTGCCTCGACGTCGGCGAGCTGGGCCTCGACGTCGCCGACCCGGGCGCGGAGCCCGTCGAGGTTCTCCATGACCTCGAGCTCGGCGGTCTCGAGGCCACCGATGCGGCGCTGGAGCGACTCGAGCTCGTTCTGGAGCCCGGCCGCGTCCTTCGAGTTCGACACGTTCTGCAGCATCGTGGTGTCGCGTTCGACGCGGGCCTGCGCAGTTGCGGTGTCGGACTCGAGACGGGCGAGTTCGCGTTCGGCGTCCTCGACCAGGCCGGTCGCGGCGACGAGTTCGCTGCGCAGCCCGGCCGCCTTGGTGCCGAGTTCGGTGAGCTGGTCGCCCTTCTGCAGCGACGTGATCCGGTGCGCGATGCGGGTGACGTCGTTGTCGAGTCGTTGGACGTCGAGGAGGATGACCTGGTCCTCGGGTGCTGCCTTCATGGTCAGACTCCTTCAGTGGGGGTGGTGGGTTCGGCCGCCGGCAGGACCGCGAAGTCCCACGGGTCGGTGCGGAGGTCGCTCACGGTGACCCGGACGCCGGCGGCGTCGCGCAGTTGCGCGGCCGCGACGTCGAGCCAGAGCCACTCGGTGGCCCAGTGCGAGGTGTCGATGAGGGCGGGGCCGCCGCCGAGCAGGGCCTGTTCACGGAACTCGGACGCCGGGTGGTGGCGGAGGTCGCTCGTGATGTACACGTCGGCCGCGAGGACGGCGGGGTGCCCGAGCAGCGAGTCCCCCGCGCCGGCGCAGAGTGCCACGGTGCGGACGGGCTGGTCGAAGTCGCCGGAGACCCGCACGCCGGTCGCGGTGGGCGGCAGCAGGTCGACGAGCTTCCGCGCCAGGGCGCCGAGCGTGGTGCCCTCGGCGAGGACGCCCACACGGCCGATGCCCGTCGCGGGGTCGGAGCCGGGGCCGGACCCGGGATCGAGGGGCCGCTGGTCGGTCAGCCCGATGCGATCGGCGAGCACCGCCGAGGTGCCGGTGGTGACGACGTCCGCGTTGGTGTGGGCGGCGACCAGGGCGCTGCCACCGCGCACGAGGGTCGCGAGGACGCTGCCCTTGTACGTCGACTCAGCGATCGTCGTGACGCCGCGCAGCAGCAGCGGGTGGTGCGTGAGGAGGAGTCCGGCGCCGAGCTCGACCGTTTCGCGTGCGGTCGCGGGGACGGCGTCGACGGCCAGGTGCACGTGCTCGACGGTGGCGTCGGGGTCTCCGGCGACCAGTCCTACGGCGTCCCACGACTCGGCTCCTGCGGCGGGCCACAGGTCTTCGATCACGGCCTGGAGTTCGCGGAGCGTCGGCATCCGGTCAGTCTACCGAGGCGACCGCGTCGGAACCGGCAGCCGGTCCGCGCGGGGTGATCCGGGCCTCCCGGTCAGCGGCGACCGAGCGCACGCAGCAGGCCGGCGACGAGCCGCGACCACCAGCCGGGCCGGGACGGCTCGTCGGTGTCGATGTCGACGTGCGTGGGAGCCGCCGTCTCGACGGGCACGGCGACCGCGTCCGGCAGGACGACGGGCGTGCTCGCGGTCGTGCCCTGGTGGGCGGTGAGGGCCGCCGCGAACGCGGCACGGTCGATGACCGTGGGTCCGGTGGCGGGCTGGACGAGCGGGGTCGGTCGCGTGTTCGCGGACACCGGCGACACGGCCGGGAGGCCCAGCACCGGTCGCACGGGTTCGTCGCGTTCCGGGGTGACCAACGCCACGGCCGGGGTCGCCGTGACGACGTCGGCTGCGGGCGCGGCGACTGCCGCAGGTGCGGGGCGGACGACCGCCGCCGGAGCGGGGGCGGGCCCGGTCACGACGGCGACCGGGGCGGTCGCGGCACGGCGGGCGGCCGCGCGGTCCTGACGGTCCGACTCGGCGGCGGCGTCCTCGAGCAGGTCGGCGAAGACCGTCCGGGCGAAGGCGCGAGCGGCGGTGAGCTCCGGGTCGTCGGCGCCGGAGACCGTGGCCTCCCAGGCGGCGAGGCGCGCGAGGTCCTCGTCACGACGCCGGACCTCGGTCTCGAGCAGGACGATGCGCTCGATGGTGCTGCGGCCGGTGGACGAGGAGACCTCGATCGCGAGGTCCTCGATGCGCAGGGCCAGGCGCTCCGGGGGTTCGGGGAACGACGGTGCGCAGACGGCGGCGTGCCGAGCGCGGTCACGGCGGAACGCGGGGGCTGCCGGCGACTGCTCGACGACGGGCGTCGCGGTGCCGTGTGCAGCCGTCTCGCTGCCGGCTTCCGGCAGCTCGACGGCGGTGGCCTCGGCCGCGACGCCGGGGCGCTGCACGGGGCCGGTGACGGGCGGGACCACGAGGTCCGCCACGTACGGCGTGCGCGTCGCCGGGGCGTCACGGAGCCACTCCTCGACCTCGCGACCGAAGGGGTCGACGAGGGGGGTGCGTGCACCGGACTGGGTTTCCATGTCCGAAGGATAAATATCGCGCGCGTCGGAACTGCGGACATCCGCGGTGTGTCGCAGCAATCCCTGCCATATCGCCCGGAACGTGAACGGCGTGTCGTCCGTCACACCGGCGCGCGCCTCAGAGGGTCTGCTCGAAGGCGTCGAGGAGCTCCCGACCGGCCGACCACCCGCCGACGCCGCTGGCGACGTTGACGTGGCCGAGGGTGCCGACACGGAGGACCGTGGCGCCCATCGTGTCCGCGAAGGCGACCGCACGGTCGACGGTGCAGTACGGGTCGTCGTCGCTCACGACCATGCGGATCGGAACGCGGCCCGCCGCGGTGCCGAGCGGGACGGGGCGGGGCGCCGTGAACCCGGAGGCAGCGGCGGGGAAGCCCGGTGCCGAGGGGTCCGGTGGTGCCACGAGGAAGGCCCCGGCGACGGCGGTCTCGCCCGGGCCAGCGCGGTCCGCTCGGTCGGCGGCGAGCCAGTCGGCGACCGCGAGCACGCCCAGGCTGTGCGCCACGAGCACCGGCGGCTCCGCGCACGACGCGACGGCCTGGGAGATCG
The DNA here is from genome assembly GCF_054060195.1 of Curtobacterium sp. PvP017. Lineage (NCBI taxonomy): Bacteria > Bacillati > Actinomycetota > Actinomycetes > Micrococcales > Microbacteriaceae > Curtobacterium > Curtobacterium sp. PvP017. The sequence goes on along the minus strand of NZ_JBSSCY010000003.1, from coordinate 112,204 downwards.
CGTCCCGCCAGTCCCCCGGGTCCGGCTCCCCCCAGGACGCCGGCGCGATGCGGACCGCGTCGTCGCCGCGCTCGCGTTGCCAGACGGACTGCCAGTGCTCCGCGTCGGAGTTCCAGATCCCGGGGACCATCACCCACGGTCGAGGTCTGCTCACCCGGGAAGCGTAGCGAACCCGGCCGGCGCTAGCGCTGCAGTGTGTCGCGCGGGTACTCGGAGAACCGCGCTGCGTACGCCGCCGAGAACCGGCCGAGGTGCGCGAAGCCCCACCGCATGGCCACGCTGGCCACGGTGAGGTCGCCCACCGACGCGCGGCGGAGTTCTTCGCGCACGCGGTCGAGGCGGATCCCGCGCAGCATCGCGTTCGGAGCGGTACCGACCTGGCGTTGGAACGCCTGCTGCAGACCGCGGACGCTCAACCCCACGTGCTCGGCGACGTCGGTGGTCGAGATCGGCGTGTGCGCGAAGGCGTGCATGTACTCGACCGCCTCGCGCACCCGGCCCGTGGCACCCTGCGGCAGGGGTATGTCAGGAGCCAACAGCTTGTGCGGGAACGTGCGGAGCAGTGACCGGGCGGTGTCCTGGGCGACCTCGGCCAGGGCGAGCGGACTGACCGACGCCCGACCGAGCACGATCGCCGCGGCACGCTGGACCTGCGCGTTCCAGCCCCGCAGTTCCGCCGTCCGGGGTGCCGCCGTGTGGTCGAAGACGAGCGGGCCCGGCTGGGCACCGTGGACCTCGGCGGCGACGCGCTCCAGAGCGGTCCGGTCGAACTGCACCAGGCTCTGCCGGACGTCCTGCAGGTCGAAGGCGAACGGCCGCCCGGTCGGGAACATCATCGGGGTGGCGGGCGTGAACGCGACCTCCTGCCGGCCGACGTCGACGCGTCCGCCCCCGTCGGTGGTCCACATGACTACGTACTCGTCGCGGACGTCCAGCTCGCCCTGCATCCGGGCGTCGAACCGGGTCGAGCGGAAGGACATCACGTCGTCACCCACGACGCGGAAACGGTACGCGAACGGCCGCTCCGTGCGGGTCGCGGTGAAGCCCACACTGGCGTAGGCGTCCTCGTACATGTGCACGGCAGCGTCGAGATCGACCCCCGACGTCTCGAAGCTGATCCTGGGATCCGGTTCGGCTGTCATCGCGCGAATCGTGACACGGCGGCCAGGTCGCCCGGGAATCCGCCGGGACACCTTGCGGATTGTGGCCCGTGGAGTGCGCGAGACGGACGAACGGCGGTGGGGCGGGGTCAGTGCCGGGAGCGCAGGACCGTCCAGCGGTTCTCGTCGGCGATCCGCTCGTACCGCAGGTCGTCGACGACCATCCGGACCAGGGCGAGTCCGCGGCCGCTCTCGGCGAGTCCCTCCGGCAGCTGGGCCGCCTCGGTGTCCACGGTCGCGGCGACGCCGTCGTCGGACAGCAGTGCGGAGAACCGGTCCGCTCCGATCTCCAGGCGCAGGCGGCAGGTCACGCCGTCCGGGCGCGTCCCGTGCTCGATCACGTTCGACGTCAGTTCGACGATCGCGAGTTCGAGGGCCATCCGGTCCTCGACGGACACCGACGGCTCGTCCTGCCACACACCGGCCAGGAACTCGTGCACGGCGGACACGTCGTCCGGCGGGCAGGACAGGGCGAGCGTGTGCTCGGCGGCGGAGGCGGTCATCACCAGTCGGTGACCGCAGCGTCCCCGTCGGGGTACGTGCGGAGGATCTTGTCGATGTTGGAGAGCTGCAGGACCATCTGCACCTGCTCGGACGGCGCGGCGATGCGGAGGTCGCCACCCGCCTGCCGCGCGGTCTTCAGGCTGCCGACCAGTGCGCCGAGTCCGGACGAGTCCATGAACTCGACACCCGAGAGCTCGACCACGACGCGGGCACGTCCGTTGCCGACGACCTGCGCGACCGTCTCGCGGAACGCCGGGGCGGACACCATGTTGAGGCGTCCACTGCACTCCAGTACCGCGGTGTCGGGCTGCGCTTCGTGTACGACGATGTCCATGCCGGGTGGCCTCCTCAGGTCGGTGCGCCTTGCAACCAGCAACCTACCGGCTCCGTCGTGTCAGGTCCCGGTGCGGTCCCGCCGCGTCGCGGTGATCTGCACCACGACGGCCGCCGCCATGAGCGCCGCCATGACGCCGCCCATCGCCAGCGCGGTCCCGCCGAGGGCGCCGGCGAGCGGTGTGCCGAGGCCGCCGATCCCGAAGGTGAGACCACCCTGCAGGGCCGCTGCGGTGCCCGGGTGCGCCGCGCCGACGTGCTGTGTGCGGGTCATCGCCGCGGGCAGCACGAAGCCCCACGCGCCCGTGACGACCGCGAGCGCGCACCAGACCGGCACCGGGCCGAGGTCGAGCAGCGCGGCGACGAGGACGGCGGCCGCGCCCGTGGTGCCGACGAGCAGTCCGGCGGTGAGCAGGGAGTCCTCGGAGAACCGCCCGACGACGCGACCGAACACCAGCGTCGTGACGATCATCATCGAGGCGTTCGTGGCGAAGACCAGCGTGTACATGCCCTCGGAGAACCCGAACTGGGTCTGGAACACGAACGAGCTCGTCGCGATGTAGGCGAAGAAGCCCACTGTCGAGAGCACCCCGCTCAGCACGTAGGCACGGAACCGCGGGATCGCGAGCAACTCGCGGATGCGTCGCCCGTTCGCCGCGAAGCCCACACCGCCGCGTCGCTCCGGTGGCAGGGTCTCGCGGAACCAGAGCAGCACCATCGCGAAGAACAGCGCGCCGAGCACCGCGAGCACGACGAACATGACCCGCCACGTGCCGACCGTCAGCACGGCTCCCCCGGCGAGCGGCGCCACGACGGGGCCGATCGCGTTGATCGCCGCGAGCGTGCCGAAGACCTTCGCCATCCGGGTCCCGCTCGCCACGTCCGACACCATCGCCCGGCCGGCGACCGCACCGGCGGCGCCGCCGAGCCCCTGCGCGATGCGGGCGACGACGATCGTGCCGACGTCCGGCGCGAGGGCGCACCCCACCGAGGCGAGCGCGAACACCGCCGTGCCGACGACGAGCATCGGCCGCCGGCCGACCCCGTCGCTGACCGGCCCGACGAGCAGCTGCCCGACGGCGAAGGCGACCAGGAACGCCGTGAGCGACAGCTGGACGACACCGGGTGTCGTCCCGAGGTCGCGCGCGATCTGCGGCAACGCCGGGATGTACATGTCCGTGGCGAACGGTGACACCCCGACGATCAGGGCCAGTGGCACGACCGGCGGCAGGGTGGTCGTCGTCGGCTTCCGCATGCGCTCCGTCGTCACGGTCGACACGCTACGCGCAGCCGAATCGATTCGACGCACCCCGCCGGCCGCGGATCAGCCGGTGTTCTGCAGGCCGGCGGCGATCCCGTTCACGGTGAGCAGCAGCAGGCGGTGGTCGGCGTCGGTCGGGTCGGTGCTGCCCGTCGTCCGGATGGACCGGAGCGCGCGGAGCTGCAGGTGCGACAGGGCGTCGACGTACGGGCTGCGCAGGCGGACGGCCCGGGCCAGGACCGGACGGTCCTCGAGCACGTCGCTGCCACCCGAGATCCGGAGCACCCAGTCGCGGGTGCGTGCCATCTCGTCGAGCACCTTCGCGGCGAGGTCGTCGCGGTCGGCGAGCTCGAGGTACCGACGGGCGATGTGCTCGTCGGTCTTGGCGAGCGACATCTCGACGTTCTTGATCATCGCGCCGAACAGCGGCCACTCGGCGGACGCGGCGCGCAGGACGTCGACGTCGCCGACGGCCTCGAGCGCGGAGCCGAGCCCGTACCAGCCGGCCAGGTTGATCCGCGCCTGGGTCCAGGAGAACACCCACGGGATCGCGCGGAGGTCCTCGAGCGACTCGACCGACAGCCCGCGGCGGGCCGGGCGAGAGCCGAGCGGGAGCAGACCGATCTCCTCCATCGGGGTGACCCGCGCGAACCACGGGGCGAAGCCGTCCGCCTTGACCAGCTCGTAGAACGCCGCGCGCGACACGTCGTCCAGCTGCTGCGCGAGGTCGGCGAACCGGGTCGCCGCCGTGGCCGTGCGCGCCTCGTTCGACGGCGACGACGCGAACAGGGTGGCCGAGGCCATCTGCTCGAGGTGGCGGGCCGCGATGTCCTGGTCGCCGTACTGGGCGAAGATGACCTCGCCCTGTTCGGTGAGCTTCAGGCGACCGTCGATCGATCCCGGCGGCTGCGCGAGGACGGCTTCGTTGGCCGGTCCGCCGCCGCGGCCGAGCGAACCACCGCGGCCGTGGAACAGGGTCAGTTCGACCTCGTTGTCCCGCGCCCAGTCGGCGATGCGGGCCTGGGCGTCGTAGAGCGCCAGGTTCGCGGAGACGGGGCCGACGTCCTTCGACGAGTCCGAGTAGCCGAGCATGACCTCGAGTCGACGGCCGGTCGCGGCCAGGCGACGCTGGAACGTCTCGGTGCGGACGGCCTCGTCGAGGATGTCGACGCTGGCGTGCAGGTCGGCGAAGGTCTCGAACAGCGGGATCACGTCGAGCACCGGCGCGGCCTCGGGCGACCCGAGTGCGGCGACGGCGAGCTCGTGCACGTTGGCGAGGTCCGCCGCCGACTGCGTGAAGGACACGATGTACCGGCTGGCGGCACGGACGCCGTACCGCTCCTGCAGGCCGGCGATGGTCCGGAAGACGGCGAGGACCTCTTCGGTGGTCTCGCTCAGGGCGCCGCCGGCACGGATCTCGGCGAGGGCCGTGCGGTGCACCTGGGAGTGCTGGCGGACCTCGAGCTCCGCCAGGTGGAACCCGAAGGTCTCGACCTGCCAGATGAGGTTCTGCAGCTCGCCGTTCGCCGGTCGGATCGCGCCGGCGGCGACGAGCGACGCCTGGATCGTCCGGAGGTCGGTGAGCAGCGCGTCGGGCCCGCTGTACCCGAGCGGCGTGGTGCCCTGGCGGGTGGCGTCGATGCGCGCCGCGACGAACAGCAGGGCACGACGGTGGGTCTCGTTCGGGGCACGGACGCCGATGCGCTCCGCGATGGTCGGGTCGAGGGACTCCTGCGCCGCGACGAGCGCGGTGAGCCCGGCGTCGGCCGGGGTGTCGCTCGCGTCGAGCGTCAGGGCGCTGCCGATGCGGGTCGTGGCACGGGTGAGGCCGATCAGGATGTGCTCGGCCGCGATCTCGGCGGCCTGGCGCGTGATGTCGGCGGTCACGTGCGGGTTGCCGTCGCGGTCGCCGCCGATCCAGGTGCCGAACCGCACGAACGCGGGGGCGGTCACCGGTGCGCGACCGGCGTCGTCGCCCTGCAGCCGGTCGTCGAGCAGGCGGTACACCTGCGGGACGATCTCGAACAGGGTCTGGTCGAACACGCTCATCGCGGTGCGGACCTCGTCGAGCGGGGTCGGGCGGGTGGTGCGGAGCGGCGAGGTGCGGAGGAGGGTCGTGATCTCCTCGAGCAGCCGTCGCTCGTTCTCGGCACGTGCCGTGGCGTTCTTCGCGCGGTCGCGCTCGTCGATGAGGTCCGTGATGCGCCGCACGCCCGTGGTCACCGCACGACGGCGGGCCTCGGTCGGGTGCGCGGTCAGCACCGGGTGGAACCGCAGCGTCCGGAGTCGCTCGGCCGCCTCGGCCTCGCCGACCTCGGCCACGAGTTCCGCGTAGGTCGCCGGGAACGAGTCGCCGGCCAGCCCGCCGTCGTCGCCACGCTGTCGGAGCACCCGCACGCGGTGGTGCTCCTCCGCCAGGTTCGTGAGGTGGAAGTACGTCGTGAAGGCCTGTGCGACCGCTTCGGCGCGCTCGGCCGACATCGCGGACACGAGGGTCTGCGCGCGGGCGGCGCCCTCGGCGTGGTCGCCCTCGTAGGCGTCGATCACGGCTGCGCGTAGCGACTCCACGTCACGCAGCAGCTCGTCGCCGCCGTTCTCGCGCAGCACCCGGCCGAGCAGGTTGCCGAGGTAGCGCACGTCGGCGCGCAGGTCACTGTCGACCGCGCCGCTGACGTCGTCCCGAGCGCGCTCATGGCGCGCCGATCCGTCGATCGCCGTCATGGGGTCCTTTCGGGGTCGTCCGGGAACACCGTCCCGGCTCCGAGCAGCGTATCGGCCAACGGCCGCCCGTGACGTCGACCGTCCGGACGGACCAGCCGGCCGTTCGTGCCGCGCGCGGGCACGCACGGAGGACGCCGGGATCGCGACGCGAGGCGGGAGCACCCCTGCAGTTGCGACGCGATCCGCGATCCCGGCGGGTCTGTGGTCGGCGCGGCTCGGCTCCGCTCGGCTCAGCTCGGTTCGGCGAGCTGGGCCTGCGCGGCGGAGTGGACCTCGACGATCTGCACCCGAGCCGAACGGCGGTCGGTCAGCGGCGACGTCCACGGCACGATGACCTGTTCCTCGTCGCCGTCGTCGAGGCGGGCGAGCCAGACCCCGGCGACGGCGTCGATCTCGGTCATCGTCGCCGCCACGGCGGTCGCGGCACCGTTCGCGCGGACGATCGCCAGGTTGTCGCGGGCGTGGTCGGCGTTCATGTGCCGGAGGATCGCGCGGCGCGCCTCGTCGTCGAACGGCTCGGTCACGCGGTCACCGCCGCGTCGCCGGCACCGTCCGTCACCGGCCGCCGACGGGCGTCGAGGCCCTCGAGCAGACCGCTGTTGAGCGAGTACGCCAGTTCGACCTCGGCGATGACCCGTTCCTGCTCGTCCGCCGACCACGGTGCCGCGTCGAGCTGCGCACGGTAGGTGTCCTTGAAGGCGCTGGGGTCCGCGACCTGGTCGAAGATGTAGAACAGGACCCCGTTCGTGTCGAAGCCGAACTGGTCGGACAGCATCCGCCCGATCATCTGCCCACCGGACAGGTCACCGAGGTACCGCGTGTAGTGGTGGGCGACGAAGCCGCCGGGCCACTCCGCCGCGACCTCGTTGAGCCGCCGCACGTACGCCGTCGTGGCGGGGAGCGGGCACACCAGCTCGGACCAGTCCGGACCGATCAGGTACTCGAGGTCGGCGCGGATCGCCGGCATCCGCGTGAGCTGCGAGGTCACGAACGGCGCCGCCACGGGGTGTTCCGCCATCCGGTCGGCGGCACGCTCGAGGGCGTCGTAGACGAACGAGTACTGTCCGAGCAACGCCGCGTAGTCGGCGACGTCGCACCTCCCGCCGAGCAGGTCGTGCATGAAGCCGTTCCCGGCCGAGGAGCCGTGCGAGCGCCGGGTGCGCTTGCGCAGCAGCTCGGAGAACGGGATGACGGTCGTGTCCATGAGGTAAGGCTAACCTTAGTTCGACAAACGTCAAGCAGGAGAGAGGACGCTCGTACCGATGAGCTCCAAGCCCAAACGCCCCCAGCACGTCTTCGTGGTCGACCGAACCGAGCGGCTGTCGCCGCACATGGTGCGCGTCCACCTCGGCGGACCGGCCTTCGACGACTTCGTGGGCACGGCCGATCCGGACAAGCTGGCCGCCACCGACAAGTACGTCAAGCTCCTGCTCGCCAAGCCGTCGCTCGGCCTCGAGCCGCCGTACGACCTCGAGGCGCTCCGCGACACCCTGCCGAAGCAGGACCGGCCGGCCCGCCGCACCTACACGGTGCGGGCCGTCGACCACACCGCGAGGACGATCGCGGTCGACTTCGTCGTGCACGGCGACGAAGGGCTCGCCGGGCCCTGGGCCGCAGCGGCGCAGCCCGGCGACAAGCTCGCCCTGTCCGGTCCCGGCGGTGGCTATGCGCCCGTGGGCGACCCGGACGTGACGCACGTCCTGCTCGGCGACGACAGCGCCCTGCCGGCCATCGGCGCCGCGCTGGAGTCCATGGCCGACACGGCCACGGGCGTCGCCCTGGTCGAGGTCGCCGGCCCGGCCGACGAGCAGCAGATCGCGCACCCGGCCGGGGTCGACCTGCGGTGGCTGCACCGCGACGCCACCGGCGCCCAGCCGGGCACGCTCCTGCTGGACGCGGCCCGGGCGCTGCCCCGCGCCTCCCGGCCGGTCCAGGTCTTCGCGCACGGTGAGCGGACCGCGATGAAGGCGATCCGTCGGCTGCTGCAGGACGACTGGGGGCTCGAGAAGCGCGAGATGTCGCTGTCCGCCTACTGGGCGCTCGGGCGCGGCGAGGACCAGTTCCAGGAGGAGAAGCGCGAGCCGGTCGGCGTGATCTTCACCGACTGACGGCCGGCTGCCTGCGCGCGGTCTTTCCCAGAGCGGTTGCGATGGGAAGCGGAAACGGGCCTACCTGGTCGTTCCAACCGACCAGGTACGGCCGGTTCCGGCAGGTGCGCACCGGTTCCCGCAGGTACGCCCGGTTTCTGCAAGTACGCCTGGCTCTTCCCAGAGCGGTTGCGATGGGAAGCGGAAACGGGCGTACCTGGTCGTTCCAACCGACCAGGTACGCCCGTTTCCGGCAGGTGCGCACGGTTCCGGGAGGCACGGGGGACGTCGGTGGGTCCGGCTAGCGTTCCGGACATGGTCACCTCGTCGTGCTGCGTGCCGGGTTGCGCAGGCACCGCTGCGGACGCGCTCGCGGGCGTGCCCCTGTGCGCCACGCACGTCACGCTGGTGACCGAGTTCGCGGCCGAGCACGTCGGCGTCGAGGACGCCCTCCCGGGGCCCTGCGCGGTCTGCGGGTCGCGCATCGGCGTGCGGTTCCCGTCCGGCTTCGTCTGCGCGCGGTGCGAGTGGCGGTGGGGCGACGTGCCCGACGGCGACCTCGCTCCCCCGCGGGTCGACGTCGTGTACTACCTGCGGATGCGCGACGACTTCGGCGACCGGGTGAAGATCGGCACGACGACGAACCCGCGCCAGCGGCTGGCCGCGATCCCGCACCAGGACCTGCTGGCGTTCGAGCGGGGCGACCGGTCGCTCGAACGCCGCCGGCACACGCAGTTCGCCGCCACGCGGTACCCCGGCACCGAGTGGTTCCGGGCGACGCCGGCGCTGCTCGCACATGTCGACGCCGTCGCCGCCGGCGTGGACGACCCGTGGAACCTGCACGCCCGGTGGACGAGCGAGGCACTCGCGCTGCGCGGCTGACCGGAGCGGGCCGTGGCACGATCGCGCCGTCGGCCCGCTCGCGCAGGTCAGGCGGCCCGCTCGCGCAGGTCAGGCGGCCCGGAGCATCCGGTCGGCGGTGCGGAGCGACAGCGCCATGATCGTCAGCGCCGGGTTCGCGATGACGGCGCTCGGGAACACCGAGTTGTCGGCGATCCACAGGTTCGGGACGTCCCACGAGCGGCCGTTGGGGTCGACGACGGAGGTCTCGCGGTCCGCGCCCATGCGGGCCGTGCCGATGGTGTGCGCGGTGCGCTCGAGGATCCGGACGTCCTTGCCGCCGGCGGCCTCGACGATGGCGGTCATGGTGCGGACGGCGTGACGGCGGATCGCGTCCTCGTTGGACCCGGGCGTGAACGACACCCGTGCGCGCGGGACACCGTGCTCGTCGACCTCGTCCGCGAGCACCAGGCGATTGTCGTCGTACGGCAGGCACTCGGCGTTGATGCCGACGCCCGCCGAGTACGGGTAGTCCTGCAGCGCGCGCACCAGTTCGGCGCCGCGCAGGCCACCGCCCCGGACGAGCGTGTTGGCGAAGGTCTGCGGCTGCACCCCGAGGCTCTGGATCAGGTACCCGCCGGCGAAGTCCGCGTCGGCGGGCCGGACGAAGTCCTCGGTGATGATCGACGAGGGGTAGCCGCGGTAGGAGCGCATCGACTGGTCGAAGCGGGCCCAGACCTGGGTGGCGCCGTGCGCGGTGAAGTTCCGGCCGACCTGGTCGCTGCCGTTCGCGATCCCGGTGTGCAGCAGCAGGCGCGGGGTCTCGACGCCGCCGGCGGCGAGCACGAGCGACCGGCAGCGCTGCCGGTGCTCGCGGCCGTCGTGGGTGTACAGCACGGCACTGACCTCGCCCGCGGCGTCGAGCTCGATGCCGTGCACGAACGAGTCCGGCCGGATCTCGGCGCCGAACGCCACGGCGGCCGGCAGGTACGTCGTGTCCATCGAGACCTTGGCGCCGTTGCGGCAGCCCTGGTGGCACGAGCCGCAGGACACGCAGGCATGGCGCAGACCGTGGTGCTCCTGGTGGCGGTCCTCGGTGGTCAGGCCGACGGGGGCGTCGGTCGCGGTGATGCCGGCGGCCGCTGCCCCGCGCATCATCATGTCCGACGAGGCGTTGCGCGCCGGCGGACGCATCCGGTAGCGGCGCGACGGGTCCCACGGGTAGTGCTCGGGACCGGCCACCCCGACGTCGTGCTCGACCTGCTCGATCCAGCCGGTGAGCTCGGCGTGGCTGATCGGCCAGTCCTGACCCTGGCCGCTCTCGGAGCGCAGGCGCAGGTCGTGCTCGCTCGGGCGCGGTGTGAACGCACCCCAGTGCAGCGTCGAGCCGCCCACGCCGGTCCCGCTGTTGTTCGGGCCGAACGCGGTCGGTGCTCCGCCGCCGCTCAGCCGCTCATCCATCCAGTTGATGTCGCCGGGTGCGGCGACCTCGTCGGGCACGTGGTCGCCCGGCTCGGTGTTGCGACCGGCCTCGAGGGCGACGACCCGCAGGCCGCGACGGGCCAGGGAGGCCAGCAGGGGGGCTCCGCCGGCGCCGGTCCCGACGACCACCACGTCGACGACGTCGTCCGTGCCGTAGGTGCGCTGTCCGTCGAGTCTCATCGTGCTGCTTCCGTCGTCGTGGTGTCGTCGCGGGTGTCGTCGCGGCGGTGGGGTGCCGGTGGTTCCCAGGCCTCGCGCTGGTCGGCGGCGAGCAGCTGGAACCCCTGCTTGCGCACGCCGTCGCCGCCGTTCGCGAAGCCGTCGAAGTCGATCGCCGCCATCGTCGCGGGGTGGGCCAGCCAGTGCTTCACGAGGTCGACGCTGGCGTCCTCGAACCAGGCGCGCAGCTGCTCGGCGTCGAGCACGCCGTCGGCACGGTACCGACCGGCGGAGACGTCCTGCAGCGCGCGGTCGAGCACGCCGTCCTGCGCGGGCCCGGCGAGCACGTCGAGCGCCGCCCGGTACGCCTCGACGTCGGCCGGCATGCCGTCGACGCGCCACCCGTCACCGAGCCCCGCGGCGAGCTGGTCGTCGACGCGCAGGGCGAGGTCGACCTGACCGTCCCCGGGCTGTGGGACGACGATCCGGGCGATGGCGCGGAGGGTCTGCAGCTGGAGCGCCGTGAGCGCGCGCGGCGCGGCGGTCGGGTCGTCGGGCAGCGCGCGTGCCGCCAACAGGGAGCGCATGCGGGCGCTGACCCGCGGCGAGGCGATGACCCGTGCCTGCTCGACGGGCACGACGGGAGCCCCGGTGAAGCGGCGGGTCCAGAAGTCGCGGATGCGGTCGGCCACGGCCTCGGGCTGTTCCCACGGCAGCAGGTGTGCAGCGCCCTCGACGACGTGGAGCTCCGAGTCCGGCCAGTGCGGGAGCGTGAGGCGACGCTGCGCCTCGGCGTCGAGGTCGCCGTCCTCGGCACCGGCGAGCACGAGCGCCGGCACGGGGTTCGGCGCCGCGTCCGACCAGTCCTCGCGGCTGCCGCGCGTGAGCCACGCCGTCCACGCGCCGGGATCGGTGCGCTGGACGTCCTGCACGGCGGTCGTGTGCCGCTCGGGCGCCAGGGTGGATGCGGTGTTCGCGTCGACGAACTCGGCGGCGTGGGTCGCGCCGATCGGGCCGTCGGCCGCCCAGGACAGCATCGCGGCGCGGCGCTCGTCGTCCATCGGTTCCGGCGCCAGCGGGGAGGCCGCCAGCAGCACGACGGCGCGCAGGCCGAACAGGCCGTTCGCGCCCGACATGGTGCGGTCGGCGACGACCGTGGCCACCTTGCCGCCCATGGAGTGCCCGATGAGCACCCACTCGCTCGCGCCGCTCGCACCGATCGCGCGCTCCACGAGCACGGCCATCTCCTCGACGGTGGTGCCGGACGACGCAGGGCTTCGGCCGAAGCCGGGCAGGTCGATGCCGATGAGTTCGAGGTCGTCACGGATCAGGGCACGGCGGAGCAGGGCGAACTCCTCGGAGCTCGCCCCCAACGCGTGGAGGCAGAACGCAGGGGTCACCCCTCTTGCCTACCGGTCGCTCCGCGGCGGACCCAGGCGGCGTGTACCCCGTCGGACGATCCTGTCCCCCGATCGGTCATCGTGCGTACGCGTCGACGAAGAGGTCGCCACGGATCCGCCGCAGGGTGTCGGCGAGCCGATCGACCGTCCGGCCGGAGATGCCGGACACCTGCAGGTCGTACGGGCCGAGCGCCGGCAGTCGTCCGGTGCGGATGCGCACGACCTCCCAGCCCACGGCGCGGACCGCGCGGTCCTTCTTGCGGTCGGTGTCCTGCCGCGGCCCGACGTGTTCGAGGCCGTGCCGACCGGTCGAGTCGTACTCGATCGCCACGCGGAGCTCCGGCAGGATGATGTCCGGCCAGACCTCGACGTGGTCGAAGAACGGCCGGTCGAGGCGGATCGCCGAGTGGTCGTAGGTGAACGCGAACCGGTCGGACAGCGCGGCGCGCAGCTCGGCTTCGACCGCGGACGCCGTCGCCGGTGCGCAGACGCTCGCGAACGACTCACCCGACGGCAGCCGCGGGGTCTTCGGGCAGATCGTGCGGGGCACCGGCTGGTTCGCGCGTCGCGGTACCCCCGGCACCGGTCGACGCGCTCGGGTGCGGCTCGAGGCGACGGCGCCCGCCGGGGTGCCGCGGGAGGGCGCCGCCGGCAGGGTCTGGCGGCCGGTGGCACGGACCACCCGCTGCGGGACCGGCACCTGCGACGGCCAGTCGGACGGCAGGACCGGCCAGCGCTGCGGCTGCGCCTGCACCGCGCACTCCGGGCACCACACCGAGCGCCGGCGTTCACGACCGGGTCGGGACCGCTGCTCGGCGGGAGTGGCGACGAAGACGTGGCCGACGTCGCACTCCCAGGTCAGCAGGACCTCGGCCGCCGGCGGGACCTGGGTCAGGACGACACCGTGGTTCCAGTCGGGGTGGTACTGGCGGATGAGCACCGGGTACGGCGCCCAGTCGGCGCGGAACTGCCCGACGGCGTACGGCACCGCCTCGCCGCGCGACCACTGTCGGCGGCGCCACCACGCGTCGACGGGTTCGGCCACGTCCACACGCTAGGCACCGCCACCGACACTGCCGTCGACACCGCGGGACGGCGACGGGTGCTCAGCGTGCGAGGGCCTGCTTCGCGTACGCCACGAGCGCGTTCGCGTGGCCGTGCCCGAGCCCGTGCTCGGTCTTCAGCCAGGTGACGACCTGCATGTGCGGGTGGTCGTCGAGCTGCTCGGCAACCAGGTCGAGCCACTCCTGGACGGGGCGGCCGTACGTCGTCTCGATGCTCGGGAAGTACGACGCCGGACCCTTCGGCTTGCTGCCGTCCGCCGGGGGCACGGGAGCGGTCACGCGGTGCGCTGTCATGGCAGAACCGTACTGCGCACAAGGCGTCACGGAACGTCATGCGCGACGCGACTGTGACGCCGCGTTCCGCCCCGTAGCGGTGTGTTGCACCGTGCGTTGTCCAGGCACCGCGACCCTTCTACGGTCGCGACATGACCGACACCAGAACGGGACCGCCCCGGGACGCGACCAGCGCCGTCGCGGGGACCGATGCGGTCGACGCGACCAGCGTCGACGACGCGGCCGGATCGCGGGGCACACCACGGGCCTCCCGGACGACGGACGCGACCGTCGACGCGGCCGGACGCGCCGCGCTCGACCGACCCGTCGTCCCGTTGCGGCACCCGCTGCGCTGGATCGCCGCAGCCGTCGTGCTGGTGGTGCTCCTGAACTTCGTCGAGACCCTGTTCACGAACGAGTCGTGGGGCTGGCCGGCCGTCGGGAAGTGGCTGTTCAGCCCGGCGATCCTGACCGGTTTGCAGCTCACGCTCGTGGCGACGGCACTCAGCGCGGTCATCAGCTTCACCGGCGGCATCGTCGTCGCGATCGCCCGGCTCTCACGCAACCCGGTGCTGTCCGGGCTGGCGTGGGGGTACGTCTGGCTGTTCCGCTCCGTGCCGCTCATCCTGGTGCTCGTCTTCCTGTACAACCTCGGGTCGCTGTACCCGACCATCGGCATCGGGATCCCCTTCGGGCCGCAGGTCGAGGTCACCACGGCCAACGTCCTCGGCGACCTGGCGATCGGCGTGATCGGGCTGAGCCTCAGCGAGATCGCCTACGCGTCCGAGATCGTCCGTGCCGGGGTGCTCGCCGTCGACCACGGCCAGCACGAAGCCGCGCAGGCGCTGGGGCTCCCCCGCCGTCGCCAGTTCGTGCGGGTGATCCTGCCGCAAGCACTGCGGTCGATCGTGCCGGCGTTCGTGAACCAGGTCGTCGGGCTGCTCAAGGCGTCGTCGCTGCTGTTCTACGTGTCGCTGCTCGACCTGTTCGGCGTCGTCCAGAACCTGTCCAGCACCTACCCGACCGACATCATCCCGCTGCTCGTCGTCGCGACGCTCTGGTACCTCGCGCTCACCAGCGCGGTGTCGGTCGTGCAGTACTACGTCGAGCGGTGGACCGCTCGCGGGTCGGTGCGGGCGTTGCCGCCCACGCCGTTCCAGCGGGTGCGGGCCGCGGTGCGTCGCGGTTCCGGACGCGGGCCGGGTCGGCCTGGAGGCCCGGATCGCGCCCGGCAGGCCGCCTCCGCCGCGGCCGTGGTCGCGTCCGGCCCCGGTTCCACCATCGACGACAGGACCATCTGATGAGCGCGGCGATCAGCATCCACGGAGCCGTCAAGGCGTTCGGCGACACGGTGGTCGTCGACGGCGTCGACCTGTCGTTGCCGTCCGGGAGCGTCACCGTGGTCCTGGGTCCCTCGGGCTCCGGTAAGTCCACGCTGCTGCGCGCGATCAACCACCTCGAACCGCTCGACCGCGGGGTCGTCACGGTCGGCGGAGAGACCATCGGCGTCCGGCTCCGGACCGGGCGCGACGGCATCCCCCGGTACAAGGAGCTGCCCGAGCGCCTGATCCTGCGGCAGCGGTCGCGGATCGGGTTCGTGTTCCAGCACTTCAACCTGTTCCCGCACCTGACCGCGCTCGAGAACGTGGCCGAGGGACCCATCGCCGCCGGGGTCCCCCGTGCCGTGGCGCGCGACCGCGCAGCGGCTCTGCTCGAGCGCGTCGGACTCGGCGACCGTGGCGACACCCGGCCCAGGCAGCTCTCCGGCGGGCAGCAGCAGCGCGTGGCCATCGCGCGGGCGCTGGCGCTCGAGCCGTCGGTCGTCCTGCTCGACGAACCGACCTCGGCGCTCGACCCGGAGCTCGTCGGCGAGGTGCTCGGGGTCATCCGGGGGTTGGCGGACACGGGCACCACGCTCGTCATCGTCACGCACGAGATCGCCTTCGCCCGCGAGGTCGCCGACCACGTCGTGTTCCTCGACCACGGCCGCGTCGTCGAGCAGGGCTCCCCCGCCCAGGTGCTCGACGATCCGCAGCACGCTCGCACGCGGGACTTCCTGTCCCGCGTCCGCTGACGCCGTTCCCTCGACGTTCCTTCTTCCCCTTCCACCCGATCCCAGGAGAACCATGTCCATCACCACCCCTTCCCGCTGGCGGACCCGCGCCGGCGCCCTCGTCCTCGCCACCGGAGTCGTCGTCGCCCTCGCCGGGTGCGCCACGTCGGCGACGGCCGGCTCCGGCTCTGGCTCTGGCTCTGGCTCTGGCTCCGGCGCGTCCGACGGCACGGTCACGATCGGCGCCGCGTCGAACGGTGCCGCCACCGAGACGAAGGTCACCGTCGACGCGGACGAGAAGCTCCACGACGAACTCCCCGCGTCGATCAAGAAGTCCGGCAAGCTCGTCGTCGGCATCGGTGCGCTGCCGGCCGGGTTCCCGCCGCTCGCGTTCACCGGCGACGACCAGAAGACGCTGACCGGCTCCGAGCCCGACCTCGGCCGGCTCGTCGCCGCGAAGCTCGGCCTCGAGGCCCAGGTCGAGAACGCCACGTGGGACAACCTGTTCGTCGGGATCGACGGCGGCAAGTACGACGCCGGGTTCTCGAACATCACGGTGACCGAGCAGCGCAAGGAGAAGTACGACTTCGCCTCGTACCGCCAGGACAACCTCGCGCTGCAGGTGCCGGAGGACTCCTCGTTGACGTTCGACGGCGACCCGTCCGTGCTCGCCGGCAAGACCGTCGCGGTGAGCTCGGGCACCAACCAGGAGCTCATCCTGCTCGGCTGGAAGGCCGACCTCGCGAAGCAGGGCAAGACGATCACGATCAAGTACTACCCGGACGGCAACGCCGTGAAGCTGGCACTCGACTCCGGCAAGATCGACGCGTACTTCGGGCCGAACCCGACGGTCGCGTACCAGAACACGTTGAGCGCGGACGGCGCGAACCCGACGAAGACCGCGGGCACGTTCTCCGGAGCGGGCGGCGACCTGCAGGGGCTCATCGCGGCGACGACGAAGAAGGGCAGCGGGCTCGCCGAGCCCATCGCGGACGCCATCGACGAGCTGATCGACGACGGCACGTACGCGAAGTGGCTCAAGTCGTACAACCTGTCGAACGAGGCCGTGGAGCACTCCGAGGTCAACCCCGAGGGGCTGCCGCTCGACGCGAGCTGAGGGCCGGGGTCGGGCCCGGGGCCGGGTCCGTCCGACTCGGAACGACTCCCTCGATGTCGCACGACGTCGAGGGAGTCGTTCTGTGCGTGCGCGGGCGGTCGGCTCCGACGCGGAACGACATCGTCGACGTCGCACGACGACCACGGTGTCGCTCGTTGCGCGTGCATCGTCCGACACTGCACGAGGTGATCGACGCGTGGACCGTCGGAGCATGCGCGCGCATCGGCCGCACGGGCCGCACGCCGAACGACTTCGTCGACGTCGCACGACGACCACGGTGTCGCTCATTGCGGGCGCCGACACTTGCACGCGCGCACGAACGACGAGCCCGATGTCGTGCGACATCGGGCTCGTCGTTCCGGGTCGACACGGACCAGTCCGGTCAGCGCACCAGTGCGGTCAGCGCACCCCGGCACCCACGCCAGCCCCCGCACGCGCAGCACCAGTACCAGCGCCAGCACCACCACCAGCACCCCGCGCGGCCCACTCCGCCGCGAGCAGCTCGTACGAGCGCACCCGGGCGTCGTGGTCGTGCGTGATCGTCGTCACGAGGAGCTCGTCCGCGCCGGTCGCCCGCTGCAGCACCTCGAGGCGGTCGGCGACGGCCGTGGCATCGCCGACGAACCGGGTGGCGAGCCGATCGGCGACCGACGCCGCCTCCGCCGCAGCGAGCGGCGCAGCCCGTGCCGCGGACGGCGTCGGGTACTCGATCGCCCCGACGCCGGAGCGGATCGAGTGCACCCACTCCGCGTACCCGAGCGACAGCTCCGCGGCCTCGGCCTCCGTGCGCCCGACGACGACGTCCGCCGACACGATGACGCGCGGTGCCTCGAGCACCCCCGGGCGAAATGCGTCGCGGTAGGCCTGCGCCGACGCCAGGACCGTGCCGGGCGACGTGTGGTAGTTCGCGCCGTACGGCAGTCCGAGTGCTCCGGCGACCCGGGCGCTCTCGCCTCCGGTCGACCCGTGGATCCAGAGCTCGACGGCGGCTCCGGTGGCGGGCGGCGCCCCGACGACGGCGCCGTCCCGCGACCAGGTGCCGGCGAACAGCGCACGGACGAGGTCCAGCTCGCCCTCGAACCGGTCGACGTCACCGGGCACCCGCCCGAGCAGCTCTCCCTGCAGCGCGAACCGGCTGCCCGGTGCGATGCGGAAGTCGAACGGTGCGGGGACGAGCAGTCCGTCGACGACCTCGTCCGACCGGGGCGCGAGCGACGGCGGCTTCGGGGTACCGGGAGCCGGCGCCCCGGAGCGGCCGAGCCCGAGGTCGATCCGCGGCCCGTACAGCGCAGCGAGGGTGCCGAAGGTCTCGGCGATCTGCAGCCCGCGGACGTTGCCGACGAGCGTCGCCGCACTGCCGACCCGGATCGTGGACGTGGCGGCGGCGACCGCACCGATCACGATGGTCGGCGCGCTGCCGGCCACCCCGGGGTTGAGGTGGTGCTCGGCGAGCCAGTAGCGGGCGTACCCGGCGCGTTCCGCGGCGACGGCCAGGTCGACGGTGCGGTGCAGCGCCGTGGCGGCGGACGACCCGGCGGTGACCGGCACCAGGTCGAGCACCGAGAGCGGCGCCCGTCCAGCGGCGCTCACGACGCGTCCTTCCACGCGCCGGTCAGCTGGTCGAGCCGGGTGTCGGCCCCGAAGACGATGCCGTGCACGTCCGTCGCGGGCGCGATGATGCTGGTGAGTTCGTGCACCGGGACGAAGTCGACCTGGGACGCGATGCGCTGCTGGATCTCCCCGAAGGTGGCCGACCGGTCGGACGCCGACGACTGGGACAGTTCCTTCGTGAACAGCGCGTCGAGCGTCGTGTCCGACGCACCGATCGACTGGGCGCCCGAGCTGGAGAACTTCGACCGCAGGACGTCGCCGTCGGCGCGCGAGCTGTTGTCCCACGACAGGTCCCAGTCGCCGCTCGTCAGGTTGGCGAGGTACTGCGGCACGGTCCCGCTCTCGAGGGTGACGCCGACGCCGACCTTCCCGAGCTCCTGCTGGATCAGCTCGAGGGACGTCTGGTTCGGTCCGAAGTTCGTGATCCAGACGAGCTTGAGCTGCAGCTTCGTCCCGTCCTTCGAGCGGATGCCGTCGGAGCCCTTCTTCCACCCGGCGTCGTCCAGGGCAGCCGCCGCGGCCTTCGGATCGTACGTGGCCGAACCCGACGACGTGGCCGAACCCGACGACGTGGCCGAACCCGACGACGTGGCCGAACCCGACGACGTGTCCGCGTACCCGGGTGTCGTCGACCCGAGGACCGAGTCCGCGACCTTGAACAGGTCGTTCAGTGCGGTGTCGCGGACCGCCTTCGGGTCGACGGCCTGGGCGATCGCCTTCCGGACGACCAGGTCGGACACGATCGGCCGCTTCTGGTTGAACGTCAGGCCGAACACCTGGCCCGGGTTGGCGCGGGTGACGAGGTCGTACTGCGCCTGCAGGGTGTCGACGTCGCTCGGCTGCACGCTGCTGATCGCGTCGAGCTGGCCGGACTGCAGGCTGCCGGTGCGGACGCTGGCTTCGGGGACGACCTGGAACGTCACCTCGGACAGGTGCGCCGCCCCGGCGTTCGACCGCGCGGCGGGGCCCCAGTCGTAGTCCTTGCGCTTCGTGAGGACGGTGGAGGTGTTCTTCGTGTACGACTGCAGCGTGAACGGCCCGGTGCCGATCACGGCCTTCCCGTCGGCACGGTCGTCGAACGGGGTCTCGGTGGTCTTCGGGGCGACGATGCCGAGGGCGACCGACGCCGTGGCGTTCGGGAACGCGGCGTTCGGCGTCGAGAATTCGACCTCGACCGTGTCGTCGTCGACGACCTTCGTCCCCGTGTAACCGGAGAAGTACGCGGCGGCCGTGCTCGATGCGCCGGCCGAGGCGATGTCGTCGAAGGTGTCCTTGACGGCCGTCGCGTCGAACGCGGTGCCGTCCGAGAACGTGACACCGGAGCGCAGGTCGAACGTGAACGCGGTGGCGTCGGCGTTCGCCGAGTACTTCGTCGCCAACCACGGCTTGAGCGAGCCGTCGGACGGGTCCTGCCAGAGCAGCGAGTCGACGAGCTGCCGCGTGATCGCCAGCGTGTCGTTGCCCGCGCCGGTGCCCGTCGGGTTGAGCGTGATCGGGTCGTTCGCGATGGCGTAGGTGAGCGAGCCGCCGTCGACGGGCTTCGACGACGAGGACGTCGACGCGGTACCGCCCGATGAGCAGCCCGCCATGACCAGGGCCGCCGCGGTGCCGGCCGCGATCGCGGCCACCAGACGGAACGGGGTGCGGTGGGTGGTCATGAGACTCCTTCGGTGGTGGCGACGCGCCGGGATCGTCCCGGGATCGCGTCGAGCAGTGCGCGCGTGTACTCGTGCTGCGGGTCGTGCAGCACCTGCGCCACGTCGCCGTGCTCCACGACACGGCCGCCCCGCAGGACGGACACCTCGTGCGCGATGCGACGGACGACGGCGAGGTCGTGCGAGATGAACAGGTAGGAGACGCCGAGCGTCGACTGCAGCTCCGCGAGCAGGTCGAGGATCTGCGCCTGGACGGACACGTCGAGTGCGGAGACCGGTTCGTCGAGGACGATGAACGACGGATCGAGTGCGAGCGCGCGGGCGATCGCCACACGCTGCCGCTGTCCGCCGGACAGCTCCGCCGGTCGACGACCGAGCACGGACGACGGCAGCGCGACGAGGTCGAGCAGCTCCGCCGCCCGTGTCGCGCGGGACCGCCGGGTGCCGATGCCGAAGGCCGCGAGCGGGTCCGCGATCACCGCCCCCACCGACAGCCGCGGGTGCAGCGCCGCGTACGGGTTCTGCTGCACGATCTGCGCCTGCCGCCGGTACGCCCGCAGCGCCGCACCGCGGGCTCCGCCCACGTCGGCGCCGTCGAACCGCACGCGGCCGGCGTCCGGGCGTTCGAGTCCGAGCACGAGGCGTGCGGCGGTCGACTTGCCCGAACCGGACTCCCCCACCAGCGCCAGGGTGCGGCCCCGCGGGACGGTCACGTCCACGCCGTCGACGGCGGTCACGCGGTCGAAGGACTTCCGCAGTCCGGTCGCGACGACGAGTGGGTCGCCGTCTGCCGGGAGGCCCGTGCGGAGTCCGACGGACACGGTCACGTCGTCGAGACTGGGCGCCGCCGCGATCAGTGCGCGCGTGTACGGCTCGCGGGGTGCGCCGAGCACCTCGGCCGGGGTGCCCTGCTCGACGACCCGCCCCTCGGACATCACGACGATGCGGTCGGCCCGGTCGGCGGCGACCCCGAGGTCGTGCGTGATGAACAGCACGCTCGTGCCCCGTTCGGCGACGAGCCGGTCCAGGTGGTCGAGGATCGTCCGCTGGACCGTGACGTCGAGCGCGCTCGTCGGTTCGTCCGCGACGAGCAGCTCCGGGTCGCCGATCAGCGCGATCGCGATGAGCACCCGCTGCCGCATGCCGCCGGACAGCTCGTGCGGGTACTGCCGCGCGCGGAGTTCGGGTCGGTCGATGCCGGCACGGCGGAGCTCCTCGACGGCGTGTTCCCGAGCCTCGGCACCGGTGGCGAGCCCGTGGATCCGGAGCACCTCGGCGACCTGCGTGCCGATCCGCGTCACGGGGTTGAGCGACACCGTCGGGTCCTGCGGCACGAAGCCGATCCGGACGCCGCGCACGGAACGCACCTGGCGGTCGGTCGCGGTGACCAGGTCGAGGTCCCCGGATCCGTCGGCCGCCCCGGAGAGCCGCACCGTCCCCACTGGCTCGGCCGTGCCGTCGCTCCGCAAGCTCCGCGACGCCCCGGAACCGGCCAGCGTGGCCCCACCTCCCGTCAGGTCCGCCGCTGCGGGCAGGAGCCGGAGGACCGCGTGCGCCGTCGTCGACTTGCCCGAACCGGACTCGCCGACGATGGCGACGCGCTCGCCGCGGCCGACCTCGAGCGAGACGCCGTGGAGCGCGGTGCGCGCACTGCTCCCGCGGCCGTAGGTGACGGTCAGGTCCTGGATGCTGAGCAGGCTCATCGGACGGCCCTCCGTTCGGTGTCGAGCGCGCGGGCGACGCGGTTGCCCGCGAGCACCGTGACGGCGATCACGAGGCCGGGGATGGTCGTGAGCCACCACGAGGACGCGATGAAGTCGCGCCCGGTGGCGACGAGGGAACCCCACTCGGGCTGCGGTGGCTGCGCGCCGTAGCCGAGGAAGCTCAGGCTGGAGACGGCGAGGATCGCGGTGCCGAACTCGAGGGCGGCGAGCACCAGGACGGGACCGGCCGCGTTGGGCAGCACGTGCACGGCCAGCACGCGCCACCAGCGGTTGCCGTTCGCGCTCGCCGCCTCGACGTACGGCGCGGTGCGGACCCGGACGACCTCGGAGCGCATGATGCGGGCGATCGTGGCGATGCTCGCGACGCCGACCGCCACCGCGACGTTCACGGTGCCGAAGCCGAGCACGGTGACGATCGTCAGCGAGAGCAGCAGGCTCGGGATCGCGAGCAGGACGTCGGCGACGCGCATGAGCACGGCGTCGACGACCCCGCCGACGAAACCGGCGACGAGCCCGACGAGCGAGCCGCCGACCAGGCCGATGACGATCGCGAGGACCGCGGCCTGCAGTGTGAGCGCGGTGCCGTGCACGACGCGGGCGTACAGGTCACGGCCGAGCTGGTCGGTGCCGAACCAGTGCGCGGCGTCGGGAGCGGTGAGCTTGGCGGCCGGGTCGGCGGCGAGCGGGTCGTGGTGGGTGAGTGCTCCGGGCAGGAGCGCGGCGAGCACGACGAGGGCGAGCCAGACGAGCGCGACGGTGAGCGTCGGGCGGGCGACGAGCGCACGGAGCGCTGTCGTGGTGCCGCCGGGGAGGCGGTCAGTGGCGAGCGACGCGGGGCGCCCGATGGCGAGCTGCGTGGTCTCGGTCATGCGGGGACCGCCTTCGGTTCGGTGGCGCTGGACGGGGTGGCGTCGGGCGTCGCGCCCGGTGTCGCGCCGTCCTGGTCGCGGAGCTTCCGACGGCTGCCGGCGACGACGACGCGCGGGTCGAGCAGCGGGTACACGAGGTCGACGACCAGGTTCACGACGACGAAGATCGCGGCGGCGAGCAGCACGATGCCCTGCACGACGGGGATGTCCTGCTGCTGCACGGCGGTCGCGGTGACCCGACCGAGGCCTGGGCGGGAGAACACCGTCTCGGTGACGACGGTGCCGGAGAACAACTGCCCGACGATGAGTCCCGTCACGGTGAGTGCGGGCAGCGCAGCGTTCTTGAGCGCGTGCCGGAGCTGAACCCGCCAGCGTCCGGCACCCTTGGCGTACGCGGTGTCCACGTACGGCTCACGGAGGGTCTGGACGAGGGACTTCGACAGCAGCTGGGCGATCGTGGCACCGGTCGGCAGCGCCAGGGTGATCGCCGGCAGGACGACCGACGCCGGACCCTCGCCACCGAACGCCGGGAAGACGTGCAGCCCGAACGAGAACCACTGCACCAGCAGCAGCGCGAACCAGAACCCGGGGACGGCGACGCCGATCGGGGGCAGCTGGAGCAGGAACTGGCCGAGGGCCCGGTTCCGGGTCCACGTCGCCAGGACCGCGATCCCACCGCCGAACACGATCGCGAGCACGAGGCCGGCGACCGCGATCTGGGCGGTCGGCGCGATCGCTTCGCCGATGACGTCGGCGACCGGTCGACCGACGCCGATCGAGCGGCCGAGGTCGCCGGTGAGCAGGGCGCCGAGGTGTTGGACGTACTGCACGAGCACCGGCTGGTCGAGGCCGTACTGGTGCCGGAGCGCGTCGAGCTGTGCCGCCGTGACGTCGGTGGCGTCCGGGCCGACCATGATCCGGGCCGGGTCGCTCGGCAGGACGTAGAGGACGAAGAACGAGATCGTCCACGCCGCCCAGAGCACGAGCACGGCCTGGCCGATGCGGGAGAGCAGGTAGCGGGTCATGCCGCCACCGCCGTCCGCGCCGTCCACCCGAGCGCCGGTGCGACCTTCGCCACGACGTCCGAGACGATCTGCTCGTACTCGTCACCGGCGAACTCGTAGGGCAGCTCGATCCGGAACTCGTCGACCTCGGCCAGCGTCGCGTCGTGCACGAGCTGCTCGACGATCTGCTCGGCGGGCCCCACCAGGTCGGCGGAGAACAGGGTCCGGCGCGGCCCCTGGGGCGCGGTCTGCCGTGCGAGACGGGACTCGGACCAGGTGCGGTACCGCTCGCGCGAGACCCGATCGGCCGAGTCGGTCGGTACGACGCACCGGCCCCAGGCCACACGGGGCGTGCGGCCGGTCGGCAGCGCGGCGCGGTACGCCGCGAGCTGGTTCCGCTGGGCGGTGCCGTAGTCGTCGGTGCCCTCGCCCGAGGTGAGGTTGCCGAGCAGCAGGTTGAGCCCGGAACTGCCGGCGAAGGAGGCCGACCGGAGCGACCCGCCGCCGTACCAGACCCGGTCGACCAGACCCGGCGCGTACGGCTGCAACCGGGGGCGCTGGACGTTCCCGGGACTCTGGATGACGGTGTCGTCCGCGCCGAGGAACGCGCCGCGGAGGTTGTCCACGAACCGGGACACCCGCCCGTATCCCCGGTCGAACGCGCGCCAGTCGCCGTCGAACACCAGGTCGCCGAGGATCTCGGCGTGCGGCGAGCCGGTGGACAGCCCGACCTGCAGCCGCCCGTGCGCCAGGACGTCGGCGAGCGAGAAGTCCTCGGCCAGGCGGAAGGGACTCTCCCACCCGATCGGCACGACGGCCACGCCGAGCTCGATGGACGTGGTGCGCTGCGACGCCGCCGCCAGGAAGACCGCGGCCGAGCCGATGCCGTGCTCGAGGTGCCGGTGCCGGACCCAGGCGCCGTCGACGCCGAGCCGCTCGGCCGTGGCGAACAGGTCGAGGGTGGCCTCGAGACCGTCGACGGGGGCGTCGTCCTCGAAGTTGCCGGGGACGAGGATCGCGAGGCTGGAGATCGTCACGCGAGCACCCCGGCGGACGCTGCCGCACGCGCCGGACCCGCCGCAGCGGCCGTGCGTGCGGCGGCCGATCGGTCGCGGATCGTGCCGGGCAGGTCGAGCGTCTGCCGGAGGGTCGCACCCTCGTCGTAGGACTGCCGGTAGACGCCGCGCTCCTGCAGCAGCGGGACGACCGTGTCGACGAACTCGTCGAGGCCGTACGGGTTGGTGTGCGGCACGACGACGAACCCGTCGGTGGCGCGCTCCTGCACGTACCGGTCGATCTCGGCGGCGATGTGCGACGCCGTCCCGACGAACCCGCCCCGGGTCGACGCGCGGATGACGAGGTCGCGGATCGACAGGTGCTCGGCCTCGGCCAGGTCGCGCCACGACTGCACCAGGGCGGGGACGTCGCGGGTGTGTCGGGCGCGGCCCCGGGTGATCGCGGCGCCCTCGTAGTCGGGCTCGATCGTCGGCAGCGGGCCGTCGACGTCGTACGACGACAGGTCGCGGTTCCAGACCTGCTCGAGGAACGCGATCGCCGTGGCCGGGCTGACCTGGGCGCGACGGATGGCGTTCGACCGCTCCTCGGCGTCCTCCGCCGACGAGCCGATCACGAAGGTCGCGCCGGGCAGGATCTGCAGCTCGTCCTTCGACCGTCCGACCCGCTCGAGCCGCTCGGTGACGTCGCGGTAGAACGCCTGCGCGTCGTCGAACTCGGTGTGCAGCGAGAAGATCACCTCGGCGTTCGCGGCGGCGAGGTCGCGCCCCTCGTCGGAGTCACCGGCCTGCACGATCACCGGGTGCCGCTGCGGACTGCGGGGCACCGGGAACGTGCCGGTGACGTCGAACTGCGGGCCGTGGTGGTCGACGTCGTGGATGCGGGACCGGTCGGCGAACACGCCGTCCGCCAGCGCGCCGCCCGCGGCGGTGCCGGCGACGACGGCGTCGGCCTGCCACGAGTCCCAGAGCTCGCGGGACAACGCGATGAACTCGGCAGCGCGCGTGTACCGGTCGGCGTGGTCGAGGAACCCGCCGCGGCGGAAGTTCGCGCCGTGGAACGCGTCCGAGCTCGTCACGACGTTCCACCCGGCACGACCGTCGGTCAGGTGGTCGAGCGTGGCGAGCTGCTTCGCGAGTTCCACGGGCTCGTTGAAGGTCGTCTGCAGGGTGCCGACCAGACCGATGTGGTCGGTGACCCCGGCCAGGGCGGCCAGGACCGCGAGGGTGTTCGGACGCCCGACGACGTCGAGGTCGTGGACGCGGCCCTTCTGCTCGCGGAGCCGCAGGCCCTCAGCGAGGAAGAGGAAGTCGAAGAACCCGCGCTCGGCGTTGCGGGCGAAGTGCTCGAACGACGAGAACGCGATCTGGCTCTCGGCACGGTCGTCGCTCCAGATCGTGGTGTTGTTGACGCCCGGGAAGTGGGCGGCGAGGTGGACCTGACGCTTGGTGCTCATGCTGAGACCTCCACGGAGACGGAACCGGCGGGTGCGGACGCGTACCGGCTGACCGCCGGGGCGATGCCGAGCCGCGTGCGCAGGTCGGCGGTGGGACGGGACGCCACGTCGGCGCGGAGCCCGGCGGTGACGAGCGCGGGGACGAGCTGCCTGGCGATGGCGGTGCTGTCGAGCGGGATGCGCAGGGGGCGGAGCCGGACGCCGGCGAAGCCGAGGCCCCGCAGGTCCCCGATCAGCGACACCAGTTCGGGCACCGTCGTCGCGAGCACGGACGTGTCCGACGCCCCCGCGTACGCGCTCCCGGCAGCGCCGTCGAGCGCGGCGAGCTCGTCGGCCGCGGCAGCGGACGACGACCCGATCAGCACCGCGAGGTCGGCGAGGACCGGACGACGGACGTCAGACCCGGCCACCTGCTCGAGGTGACGGACCTCGTCCAACAGGTCCCGCGCCTCCCGGCCCTGGTACCCGGGCGTGACCAGCACGACGTCCGCAGCGTCCACGGCGAACGCCGCAGCGTCGGCGCGGTGGGCCAGGGCGAAGACCGGCGGCCGCCCCTGCGGCGACCGCGGCACGATCGACGCGCCGTGGACGGACAGGTGGCGGCCCGCGTACTCGGCGTTGTGGATGCGGTCGCGGTCGATGAACCGGCCGGTCGTGACGTCGCGGATGATCGCGTCGTCGTCCCAGCTGTCCCACAGGCGGGAGACGACCTCCGCCGCCTCGCGGGCCTCGTCGAACAGGGTGGCCGCGTCGTCGCCGCCGGGTCGACGGCCGAACAGGGCCGCCTCGCGGGTCGTCGGACTCACCTGGATCCGCCAGCCGGCTCGCCCGAGCGAGACGTGGTCGAGGGTCTGGAGGCCCGTGGCCACGTGGAACGGCTCGGTGTGCGTCACCGAGACGGTCGGCACCAGACCGACGGCGCGGGTCGCGGGGGCGACCGCGTTCGCGACGAGGAGGGCGTCGAGCCGTCCGACGACGGTCGTGGTGTCGAGGTCGTGGTCGGCAGCCGTCGGGCCCGCGGTGAACGAGTCCTCGATGGTGACGGCGTCGATGCCGAGACGGTCCTGTTCCACGACGACGTCGCGCCAGTGCCGGAGGCTGGACAGGCGCTGCGCGACCGGGCCGGCGACGCGCCAGGCGGCGGGGTGCCAGCCGGCGCCCTGCAGCGCGGTGACGAGGGTGATGCGGTCGGGCATGGCGGTCCTCCTAGTGGGTGTGCGCGGCGTGGTCGGCGGCGGCCGGTGCTGAGTCGGCGGGGGTCGCGCGGGCCGGGGACGCGTCGGCGGGGGTCGCGTCGGCGCCGAACTTGAAGCCGAGTCGGCCGTGCGCGAACCCGCCGCCGGCGCGGATCGCGGTGGCGACCCAGGCGGCCTCGGCGAGCTCGGCCTCGGTCGCGCCGGCCGTCACGGCGCGCTGGCTGTGGCCGTCGATGCAGTAGACGCACTGCGTGGTGATGCCGACGGCGAGGGCGATGAGCTCCCGGTACTTCAGCGGGATCGCGCGGCCCTCGGCCTGGAACACCGACTCGTCGAACTGGACGAAGGCCTTGAGGATGTCCGGGGTCTGCTGCTTGTAGACCTTCGTGAAGGTCTTGTCCTGCTCGCGGTCGAGGTAGTCGGTCATGTCGGCGACGCTAGGGCGGTCGTGGCCCCGAGGCGACGGGTGTTGCGGACCGTGACCGGCGGTGTCGCCGTGTGACGCGGTGCCGCGGTGCCGGCCGTCACACAGCGTCACGCGGGGTGCGGGACGCGCGGTGCGGACGGTGCGGGACGCGCGGTCCGCACGGTGCGGCTTCCGTCGGTCGGTGCGAGGTTGCTCGCACCGTGAGCGGCTGCGAGCCCGCACGGTGCGACCAACCTCGCACCGTGTGAACGCACGCGCACGGTGCAGCAGCGCGGCCGTACCGCGGACCGCGCACCGTGCGAGGTCAGAGCCCCCGGGCACGCGCGGCGAACCGCCCGCGCAGCGTCACGTCCTCGTACGACCGGTGGAACACCCCGCGGCGCTGCAGGATCGGCACGAGCTCGTCCACGACGGTCTCGAGGCCCCGCGGGAACTCGTCGATCATCAGGTTGAAGCCGTCGGCGGCACCGGTGCGGTACCAGTCCTCGATGGTGTCGGCGGCCTGTTCCGGGGTCCCGACCACGATCCGGGCGCCGTACCCACCGAAGCCCCGCAGCACGTCCCGCAACGAGGTGTTGTTGGCGCGCACCCACCGCACGACGGTCTCGTGGTACCCGAGCGAGGGCCCGTAGGTGACCGGGTCGACCTCGCGGTCGAGGATCGCCGACGGGATCGGCGCGTCCGGGTCGAGCCCCGAGAGGTCGGCGTCGAGGTGCGTCCCGAGCGCCCGGAGCGAGTAACCGTCCGGCGCGAGGGCTTCGAGCTCGTCGAACCGGCGCTGCGCCTCGGCCTCGGTGCTGCCGAGCACGAGCGACAACCCCGGCACGATCGCGACGTCCGCTGCGCTCCGCCCGTGTGTCTCCGCAGCGGCCTTGACGGCGCGGCGGTGCTCCCGCGCCGGTTCCGGCGTCAACTCGACGGCGAAGACCCCCTCGGCGACGCGTGCCGCCAGGTCGCGGCCGTGGGGCGATCCCCCGGCCTGGAACACGACCGGGTGGCCCTGGGCCGACGACGGGACCCGGAGCACGCCCTCGAGGTCCAGGAACCCGCCGTGGTGCACGACGGGGACCCCGGTGGCGGCGGACCGCCAGAGCGCCGTCACCAGGTCCACGAACTCCCCCGCACGGGCGTAGCGCTCGGGCCGGTCGGGGTTCGTCGCGACGCCGAAGTTCGCGGACACCGAGCGGTCGTAGGTGGTGACGGCGTTCCACGCGACGCGTCCGCCGGACACCGTGTCCAGCGACAGCAGCCGCTCGGCGACGTCGAACGGGTCGTTGTACGTCGTCGACGCGGTGCCGACCAACCCGAGGTGGCTCGTCGCGTCGGCGATCGCCCCGAGCGCCACGAACGGCTCGAGCAACCCGTAGGCGCGGACGTTCGGGTCGCCGAACGCCGGGTGGTCGGCGAAGAACACCATGTCGAGCAGGCCGCGTTCGGCGGTGCGCCCGAGGTCGGCCCAGAACTCCGCCGTGAGCAGGTCGGTGGGCTCGACGTCCTGGGTCCGCCAGGCCGCGGGGCGCTGCCCGAAGCCCTGCAGGTTCACGCCGAGGATCAGCCCGGCGTCGTCGGCCGGGCCCGTCACGCGGTCACCGCCGTCGGGTCCGGGAGTCCCAGCAGGGTGCGGAGCGTCGGTCGCGCTGCTCGCGGTGGCCGTGGTGGTCGCGTCGCGGTCGACCGGGAGGCCCGGTGCGGCTCCGCCTCGGACCTCGCCGCCGGCAGCGGTGCGAGCGGGTGCGCGGTCCCGCCCAGGACGAGGTCCGCTCCGGGCAGGTCGACGTCGTGCCAGACCGCGAGGACGGGTTCACCCTGCCGGCTCGACGGCGTCGTGAGCGGTCCCCGGACGCGGTAGCCGTCCGGTCCGCCGTCGTGGTCGAGCGGTCGGATCCGGTCGATGTGCGCGAAGAGCCCCGACGTGCGGTCCCCGACGATGCTGTCGAGCGGCCAGGTGCGCCACAGCCCGCGGAGCACCCGGGCGAACTCGGCAGGGTCGTGCGGTGCGCCGGTGCTCGGGACTCCGGTGTTCGTTGCGCCGTGGTCTCGGGCGCCGACGACGGCGCCCACCCGACCGTCCAGGACGTGGTCGAGCGAGAGGACCCGGCGGGCGGCGTTGTACGGGTGCTCGCGGGTCGGGGCCACGGCGACGAGGAACCCGTGGTCCGGCAGCGCACGGCCGAGGGCGAGTGTCGCGGTGGTGGGGTCCAGCCGGTGGCCGGTGCTCGTCGCCGGATCGAAGCGGTCGGTGCCGACGGCGACGACGGCGGCACCGGAACCGGCGAGGCGGTCCGCGAGTCTGTCGATGCCGCCGGGTGTGGCTGCCGCTGCTGCGAGGTCCGCGTCCGGCACGGCGACGACGGGTGGTGCGGGGGCGGTGGTCACGGTGGTCCTCCCGTTCGGGTGCGCAGAACGGCCCGCCACGGTCGCCTCCCCAGCGTCCGTGGCGAGCCGGTGCACCGACCGTAGGGGCTCGCCTCGGCGCGGCGCACGCAGGTGTCGGCGGGTTGCGCTCCGTGACGGTCCGTTACGGTCAGCGGTCCAGCGGACTCGCACCGTTGACGAGCAGGTCGGCGACGATGCGGCGCTTGTGCACCCGCGGGTTGTGCGACGCCAGGGTGCGGGCGTTCCGCCAGTGCCGGTCGAGGCCGAGCGAGCGGAACGTCCCCGAGGACCCGAGGGCGTCGAACACCAGCGTCGTCGCGTCGAGCACCGCGTCGGTGACGACCGTCTGGGCGCGCGCCACCGCGATCCAGCTGCGTTCGAGCGCCGCCCGGAGCACCGGGTCGGTCGACGGTTCGGCACCGGCCGCACGCAGGGCGGTGTGCCGGTCGACGGCCGCGTCCACCGGGCCGAGGCTCGCGGCGAACGCGGCGTCGGCGGCGTGCACCCGGGCGTCGACGGTGCCGATCACGCTCAGCAGCTCCGGATCGCGGGCCGGGTCGGCAGCGGTGCCGTTGTGGTGTCCGCGCGCCCGGGATCGGAGTGCCTCGACGCCCTCCCGCAGGGCAGCGCGGCCGATGCCGACGAGGATCGCGTGCATCACGGTCTGGTAGTACTGCTCCTGGTACGGGTACCGGGTCGCGTACGGCAGCACCCGCTCGTCGGGCACCGGCACGTCGGTGTACGTCACGCTCCCGCTGCCGGTGATGCGCTGGCCGAAGCCGTCCCAGTCGTCACCCACCACGACGCCGGGGCCCTGGGCGTCGACGAGCGCGACGAACCGTGCACCGGTGTCGTCGAGCGCCAGGACCGTGATCCACCGGGCGTAGACGCTGCCCGTCGAGTAGAACTTCCGGCCGGTCAGCCGCCAGGACCCGTCCGGGTCGCGGACGATCCGCGTGGTCAGGTCGCCCCCGGCCGGGTTCGGCGACTCGCTCCACCCGCCCCCGACGAACTCGCCGTCACCGAGCCGCGTGACGATCGCACGGTCGAACGCGGTGCCCTCGGCGTGCACGCGGTCCTCGACGAACGAGAAGTGGTTCCGCCACACGTGCGCCAGGTTCGGATCGACCTCGGCGATCTCGGCGATCGCCCGGAACACGTCGGACAGACGGGCACCGACCCCGCCCCACGCGACCGGCGTCCGCCACCGCGCGAAGCCGGCGTCGACGAGCCAGCCGAGCTGTTCCGTGGCGAGACGCTCCTCGCGTTCCCGCTGGCGGGCGTCGATGCCGATCCGCTCGACGACGGGCCGGAGCGGTGCGATCAGCTCGTCGTAGCGGTCGTCGGCCGGGATCTCACTCGGACACATGGCGGCACGCTACCCAGGTGCGATCACGGCGCGGCCGGCCGCCGCAACGCGGGGCAACGGAGCGCAACCGGACGTCACACGGTCCGCCGACGGCATCACCACACGATGCGGGCGAACTCCTCGCGGAGCCGTCGGGCGCGGCCCGGGTTGACCTGCTCGACCCACCCGATGCGCCCGAGCAGGTGCGCCCGGAACTCCGGGTGACCCGAACGGTTCTGCGAGGCAGGCCCGTGCACCGCGGCGTTGTGCAGGACGGCGTGCAGCCGGTCGACCTCGCGGCGCCCGGGCGACGGACGCTCGTTGACCACGACACCCGTGACCGACTGCCGGACCCCGCGGCGCCGCACCCGGGTCTTCGACGGGTTGAGGCGGTGCCCCTGCTCGGTCACGATGCGGTCGACGCCGCGCAGGAACGCGTCCGGTCGTGCGGCGAGCCGGTCGCCGCCGCTGAACGTCAGGTCGTCGGCGTAGCGGGTGTACACCGCGTCGACGGCCCCGGCCCATCCGGCCAGCCGGGCGTCGAGGTGCCGCAGCGAGGTGTTCGCCAGCGCGGGCGACGTCGGGGCACCCTGGGGAAGGTGCGCCCTCGCCAGGGCCTGACACAGCGCGTGACGCTCCTCCGGCGAGCCGCCGGCCGGCATCGCGCTGAGCACGTGGACCGGTACCCGGTGGGTGCAGAGCCCGGTCAGCACGTGCGCGAGCGGCTCCGCGAACCCGGCGGCCCGGAAGACGCCGTAGACGGTCGGCGCGGAGACGCTCGCGAAGAACGTCGTGAGGTCCGCGGTGACCACGACCTGCTGACCGGTGTGCACCGCTGCTCCCGTGACGACGCTCCGGCCGGGCACGAAGCCGTGCGCGGCGTCGTGCACCGGCAGCATCGTCAGGAGTTCGTCGAGGATCGTCCGTTGGGTGCGACGGAGCATGTCCATCGGCTTCTCGAGCAGGCGAGGCGCGCGACCGGGCCGGGTGATCCACTCGTGCCGGTGGTGGTGGAGGGGGCTCGAGGGTCCCTGGCGGCGGTTCCACGCGCGGGTGTCGGCGAGCCAGAGCAGCCGGCCGACGGTGAGGTCGAGTGCCCGCGCGAGCTCGGGCAGGGTGTCGACGAGCAGCGGGCTCGCCGTCTCCGGACGGGCACGGACCGCGGTGGCCCGGCGCACGAGCACCCGGATCGGCCGACGGTCCTCGCGCGACCGGTGCTGCGCGACGAGGCGCGGCGCAGCGGCGAGCACGGCCGCGAGCTGGCGCGGAGCGTCCACCGGTGGCCGGGGGTACGCCTCGAGCGCGGCGGCGACCGCGAGCCCGACGTACGCACGCTCGACGCCGACGACCACGTACCCGACCGCCGTCAGCACGTCCGCCTCCCACCGCTCGGCGGTCAGGAACGCGTCGGCCAGCGCGGCGGTGACGACGGAGAGGGGCGTGGGGTTCCCGGAGGACCTGTCGGTGCCTCCGTGCAGCGTCGCGCGCGGAGCGCGCTCGCCTGCTCGGGGCGTGTCGTCCTGCTGGTCCTGCGTGCCCCGGGGTGACCCCGGAGAGGTCGACGCGTCACGCGCGCCGGCCGCCTCCCCCGGGAACTCCACGCGCTCACCCTACGACGAGCCCCCGACGCGCACACCACCCCGGTCCGTGCCAGGATCGCCGGATGGTCTCGTACTTCCTGAGCCACGCCGAGGTCGTCGTAGAACCCGCCGAACCGATCGAGTCGTGGGGACTGTCCGTCGTCGGGCGCACCCGTGCCGGGCGGGCGGACGCGCTGGCGTGGGACTCGGGTGTCGATCGCATCGTGTCGAGCACGGAACGCAAGGCCGTCGAGACCGCCGAGCTGCTCGGGGCCGCGGTCGGGCACGTGCCGACGCAGGACGAGCTGCTCGGCGAGATCGACCGCAGCGCGACGGGCTACCTGCCACCGACCGAGTTCGAGGGGGTCGTCGACCGGTTCTTCGCCGAGCCGGCCCGGTCGGTCCGCGGATGGGAGCGCGCCGTCGACGCCCAGGCCCGCATCGTCGGAGCGGTCCGGCGGCTCACTGCGGCGGGCGACGCGACCATCGTGTCGCACGGTGCGGTCGGGGCGCTCCTGCTCGCCGACCTGACGGGAGCGCCGGTGTCACGCGCGCTCGACCAACCCGGCATGGGCAGCGTGTTCGCGTTCGATGCGCGGGCGTGGCGGGCGACGAGCACCTGGGAGCGCGTGCCCCTCGCCTGACGCACGCCGACCGCCGACGCCGAGCGACACCGTGGACGTCGTACGACATCGACCTCCTCGCTCCCGCGCGGCTGCAACGACCCGCGCGCGCAACGAACGACGTCCTCGTCGTCGCACGACATCGAGGACGTCGTTCCGCGTCGGGCGTGCGCGGCCCCCAGCCACACGGGCTCAGACGGGCAGCCGCTCCCCCGCCTCGACGGCCACGTCGAGCCGGTTCTCGGCCGGGGGCAGCGGGCACGTCGCGTGCGCCGTGTACGCGCACGGCAGGTTCGTCGCGCGGGTGAAGTCGATCCGGGTGGCGCCGGTGGCATCCGGGGCGGCGATGTCCAGGCTCCGGTTGGCGGCGTAGGTCGTGACACCACTGGTGCGGTCGGTGAACAGGACGTGCAGGCCGTCCCCGTGCCCGTTGAACGCGAGCAGCGACCGCGGCCCGTCGAGGTCGAAGGTCAGCACGCCCGGCGCCGAGTAGACGTGCTGCAGGCCGTCGACGACGGAGCCGACGGTGACCTCGCGCGGTTCGTCGAACGGTTCGAAGTGCGCGTCGACGACGAAGCGTTCCGACGGCTCGTACGTCGGGGTGCCGGGGTACTCGGTCCGGGTCGCGTTTCCGGGGTGCCGCGGGCGGATGACGTCGCTGCCGCCGCGTCGGGCGACCTCGATCACGACGGACTCGTCGCCGTCCTGCCACACGACGTTCGTGCTCGAGCGCTCGGGCAGTGGTCCGAAGCGGTGGGTTCCGGTGACCGACTGCCCGTCGACCGTGATCGTCTCGCCGTCCGCGAGCTCGACGACGGGTCCGTCCTCGCCCGTCGACCACGTACCCGGGGCGTCGTCGAAGCGCTCGGGCGTCGCGGGGAGCCACCGGATGCTGGTGATGGCGAGGAAGCCGTGCTCGCTCGCCCGTGCCCGCTCGTGCTCGTCGTGCCAGGCGGCCCACTCGGTGGCGAAGTCGGATGCGGTCGGCGTCGTCGTGCTCATGCTCCGACGCTACGGCGTCGCGACGGCGGCCGCGCCGACGTCGTCGCACGGCGTCACGCGCGCTGCCGGCCCCGTGCCCTGGACGCGCCCGCTCACCAGGGGTGGGCGATGCTGCGGAGGTGCACCGGGCCTCCCGGTCGACGCCCCGGACCGGCACCGCGGACGGCGGGTGCGGGCACGGCGAGGTCGGCCTGCAGCACCGCGCAGGCCACACCGCGGGCGACCGAGGCCTCGCCGAAGGCGGTCGCCGCGACCGTCGGGAACGGCCCCTGCGGCAGGCGGACGGCGAGCCGCTCCCGGACGGCCGCGATGAAGACGTCGCCGCCGGCGAGGGCCGCGCTGCCACCGATCGTGACCCGCGGCACATCGAGCAGCTCGACGACGTGGGCGAGCGCCGATCCGAGTGCGGCCCCGGCCTCCGCGACCAGCGGTGCCGCGGCCGGCGTCGCGCAGAGCCGCTCGAACGCGCGTCGGACGTCGGTGGCCCGGTCGAGCGGGATCCCCGCGGGGAGCAGCCCGGCGGTGACCGCGCGCCGGACCTGCTGCAGGGGCTGGCAGGCTTCCCAGACCTCGGTCCAGCGGCCGTGCGCCTCGACCGGCATGCCCCCGAACTCGCCGGCGTTGCCGGTGGCGCCGCGGACCACCTCGCCGGCCGCGACCGTCGCCGCGCTGATCCCGTGGCCGAGGAAGACGGACACCAGGTCGTCGGCAGCGGGCTCGGCCCAGACCTCGCCGAGGGCGCTCGCGACGCCGTCCTTCTCGAGGAGCACGGGCAGACCGGTCCGGGCGGCGAGCTCGTCGGTGACGGGCAGCGACCACCAGGCGGGCAACTGCGCGGGGGTGCCCATCCGGACGCCGTCCGGGTCGATCGATCCGGGGACGGCCAGGCCGATGCCGGCAGGGGCGGAACGGCCGCCGCGGACGCGCCGCACGGCCGCGGCCATCGTGTCGAGCGTCCGCGCCGGGTCGTCGGTCGCGTCCAGGTCGACGTGCTCGACGGCCAGCACGGCACCGGTCAGGTCGGTGCGCACCACGACCAGGTGCGCCGGGTCGAGGTGCACCCCGATCGCCGACCGCGACCCCGCGACGACCTCGAGCCGTCGCCCACCGCCCGGCACCTCGCGCACCAGCCCCGCCCCCACGAGTCCGGCGGCGATGTTCGACACCGTCTGCGCGCTGAGCCCGGTCGCACGCACCAGATCGGCTCGGGCGAACGGCCCCCGGCGGCGGACGAGGTCGAGCACGAGCGCACGGTTCTGGACTCCGACGCGCACGAGGTTCGTGCCGCCCGTTCTGCCCTGCACCACGGTGTCAGGAAGGGGTTGACGGGGCTCGGACATGATCCCTAGCATCTCTGGTCATACGAATTTGTCAATCAATTGGATTGAAACCGCGACGGTGCGATCGGTTCGCCCGTCCGACGACGGATTCGCCTGTGCCACACCGGCGTGGCACGGGGTCGGAAGGGACGCTCGTGACGACGACGACACGATCCGGGACCACTGCACCACCACGGACGCGCACGGGCGGTGACGCTCCGGCCCGTCGACGACCACGCGAGAAGCATCCGTGGACCCCGGCCGAGAAACGCCGGCTGCGCGTCGGCATCGCGTTCATCTCGCCGTGGATCCTCGGCGTGCTCGTGTTCATCGCCTACCCCCTGATCTACTCGTTCGCGATCAGCCTGACCCGGTACTCGGGCATGGCCGACATCACCTGGGTCGGGTTCGCCAACTACGTCGCCGCGTTCATCGACCCGCTCGTGCACACCGCGGTCGGCAACACCCTGTTCTACGCCGTGATCGCAGTGCCCGTCGGCATCGTGATCGCCATCGTCATCGCCATCGCGATGAACCAGGACGTCCGCGAGATCGGCTGGTACCGGACCGCGCTGTACATCCCCTCGCTCATCCCCACCTTCGCGCTGGCGTTCATCTTCGTGGTGCTCGTCAACCCGCAGACCGGCCTGGTCAACCAGGTCATGAAGCTCGTCGGGATCCCGGCGACGAACCTGCTCGGCGACCCGACCACGGCGAAGCTCGTCATCGTCGCGCTCGCCCAGATGGGTGCCGGCAACGCGGCGCTGATCTTCCTCGCCGGACTGCGCGGGATCCCGAAGACCCTGTACGAAGCCGCTCGCGTGGACGGCGCCGGACCGGTCCGGCAGTTCTTCGCGCTGACGCTGCCGCTGCTCTCGCCGGTGATCCTGTTCAACCTGATCACCGGCATCAGCAACGGCCTGCAGGTCTTCACCGAGGCGTACGTGATCTCGTCCGGCACCGGCGGCCTCGGCAGCCCGGACAACGGGACGTTGTTCTACATGCTCTACCTCTACAAGAACGCGTTCAGCTACGCGCAGCTCGGGTTCGCCAGCGCCATGGCCGTGCTGCTGTTCCTGGCCGGCATGATCCTGTCCGGGCTCGTGTACTGGCTGTCCAAGCGCTTCGTCAACTACGACGTGACCGGGGAGTGACCGATGACACTGCGCACTGAACGACACCCGGACCGCGACACCGTCACCTCGTCGATCGAGGCCGTCCGGCCCCGCGGCCGCAAGGGTGCCGACGACCGCTCCCGCAACGCCGACGGCTCGATCCGCTCGCCGTGGTCGTCCGTCCTCGCCCGCGTGCTCCTCATCGCGATGAGCCTGCTGTTCCTCATCCCCATCTACTGGATGGTCATCTCGGCGCTGAAGGGCAACTCCGAACTCGGTGCCTTCCCGCCCACCTGGTTCCCGCAGTGGCTCGACTGGTCGAACTTCGGCAAGGCGATCGACGCGATGCCGTTCTTCACGTTCTTCCGGAACACGCTCATCATCACGGTCTGCGTGACGCTCTTCTCGATGGTCTCGAACCTCGTGATCGCCTACGGGTTCGCGTGCCTCGAGTGGCGCGGCCGCGACAAGGTGTTCTACGTCGTGCTCGCCACGCTGTTCATCCCGTTCCCCGTCACGCTCATCCCGATGTTCGACCTGTACGCCCGACTCGGCTGGATCAACACCTTCCTGCCGCTCATCGTGCCGAGCCTGTTCGGGTCCGCGTTCTACGTGTTCCTGCTCCGGCAGTTCCTGCTGCAGATCCCGAAGGACCTGCTCAACGCAGCGCGGATGGACGGCGCCTCCGAGTGGGGCATCCTCTGGCGGATCGTCTTCCCGCAGGCCCGGGCGGCGCTCGTCACCGTGGGGATCTTCGCGGCGGTGGGTGCCTGGAACGACTTCCTCGGACCGCTCATCTACCTGCAGGACGAGAACGTGCAGACGCTGTCCATCGGGCTGCAGATCTTCCGCCTCAACAACTCGCAGGACTTCCAGTTCAACCAGCTGATGGCGGCATCGGTGCTCATCATCCTGCCGCTCGTGGTCCTGTTCTTCGTGTTCCAGCGGACGTTCATCAAGGGCGTCCAGATCGGGAGCTTCAAGTGAGCAGCGCATTCGACCGACGAACGTTCCTCCGCGGTGCCGCGGCCACCGGCGGGGCCGGCGCGCTCGCACTGCTCGCCGCCTCGTGCGCGAGTGGCTCCGGGGCGCGCAGCAACCCGAACCAGGTCACCATCTGGGGCGTCACGGGCACCTTCGTGCCGTTCCAGACGAAGGTGATCAAGGACTTCAACGAGGTCCACCCCGAGGTCGACGTGAAGGTGAACGTCGTGCCCTCGCAGGGCACCGGCGACGCCACGAGCATCATCACGGCCGTGCGCGGCGGCACCGCCCCCGACCTGTGGCTCCTCGACCGGTTCAGTGCGGCGCAGTACGCGGCGATCGGGCTCATCGAACCGATCGACGACATGATCGAGGAGTTCGAGGACCAGCCGAAGGACGAGTTCCTGGCGCAGTGGCTCGGGTTCACGATCGGCGAGGTCAGCTACCAGGGCAAGACCTACGGCCTCCCCCACGACACCGACGCCCGCGGCATGTTCGTGAACCGGAAGATGCTCACCGGCGCCGGGATCGACCCGGACGAGTTCGACTGGGAGCACAACGGTCCGGTGAGCATGGACCGGATGTGGGACGTCAGCGAACGCCTCACGAAGAAGTCCGGCGGGAACTACACGCACGTCGGACTGCTCCCCTGGTACGGCGAAGGCTGGCCGTTCACGTGGGGGCTCGGCCTGGGCGCCTCGTACTTCGACCAGCAGGACTCGAAGATGACGATGGACTCGGCGAGCGTCCGGAGCATCTTCGAGTTCTACGAGGACTGGGCCAAGCGCTACGGCTACAAGGACGCCGACACCTTCATCGCGACCTACGAGCCGACCGGGCACCCGCCGGGACAGACCGCGTTCATGGCGGACCGGATGGCGTTCATGGTCAGCGTCCCGTCGACGATCCAGACCTTCGACAACTACGGCCCGAAGGACCTCGACTGGGGCACCGCGTACCTGCCGACCCAGCAGGACGGCGGCGACAAGTACACCTGGTCCGGCGGCTTCGCGCTGTGCGTGCCGAAGGGCTCGAAGAAGAACAAGGCCGTGTGGGAGCTCATGAAGTACTTCACGAGCAAGCAGGGTCAGGAGACCTACATGGTGCCGGCCACGAGCGTGCCGTCGAACATCGCAGCGCTCGAGGACCCGAAGGGCTCGGCGAAGTCGATCCGCTTCTTCACCGAGTCGATCGGCGCGTCCACCTGCCGCCCGCCGTTGCCCGTCGGCGGCGCGTGGTGGGACTCCCTCGCCGACGCGCGGTCGAGCGTCCTGCTCGGCACCGCGAGTCCGCAGGAGGCCGTCGAGCGTGCGCAGAACCGCGTCGACCCGATGATGCAGACGTACTCGCCGTTCACGCTGCCGAAGGACTACGACACGGTCCGGATCTGAGCAGGAACGCACCGCCCGTCACCACGAGAGGAACCACCGACACATGCCCTCCACCCCCTTGCGCGTCGCCGTCCTCGGCTTCTGGCACGTCCACGCCGGCGACTACGCGCAGCAGACCGTCGACCACCCCGGCACCGAGCTCGTCGCCGTGTGGGACGACGACGCCGAGCGCGGCCGGGCCGGCGCCGAACGGTTCGGTGTCGAGTTCACCGACGACCTCGACGCCCTGCTCGCCCGGCCGGACGTCGACGCCGTCACGATCACGACCTCGACCGACGTCCACCGCGACGTCATCGTACGCGCCGCCGCGGCCGGCAAGCACGTCTTCACCGAGAAGCTCCTCGCCCCCACCGTCGAGGAGTGCGAGGCGGTCATCGCCGCCTGCGACACGGCCCGCGTCGCGCTCGTCGTCTCACTCCCGCGGCTGTACCACGGGTACACCGCCGCGATCCTGCGCGAACTCGACGCGGGTCGCCTCGGCGACGTCACGTCCTCCCGCGTCCGGCTCTCGCACGACGGTGCCGTCGCACCGTGGCTGCCGGAGCGCTTCTTCGACCCGGCGACGGCGATCGGCGGCGCCCTCACCGACCTCGGCTGCCACCCCGTGTACCTGACCCAGCTGTTCCTCGGCGCACGGCCGGACAGCGTCGCGGCCGTCTACCGTTCGGTCACCGGCCGAGCGGTCGAGGACCACGCCGTGGTCACCGTCGGCTACCCCTCGCAGGCGATCGGCGTGATCGAGGCCGGCTTCGTCGCCGGCACCCCGTTCACGATCGACGTGGCCGGCACGCGGGGGTGGCTCGCCTACTCCGACCTGGAGGCCCGGCTCACCGCCGGCGGACCGGCCTACGGCGACGAGACGGTCACCCTCGAGGTCCCCGCCGACACCCAGGACGCGTTCGGACAGTGGGTGGACCACGTGGCCGCCGGCACGCGTGCCGACGACAACCTCGCCCGCGCCGTCGAGCTCACCCGCCTGGTGGTCGCCGCGAACGACGCCGCGGGCCAGCCCGCGGGACACGCCGCGGTGTACGCCGCGGGGCACGCCGCCCCCGTCGGCGCATCCGTCTGACGGCCCC
Source organism: Curtobacterium sp. PvP017 (assembly GCF_054060195.1). Taxonomy (NCBI): domain Bacteria; kingdom Bacillati; phylum Actinomycetota; class Actinomycetes; order Micrococcales; family Microbacteriaceae; genus Curtobacterium; species Curtobacterium sp. PvP017. The sequence goes on along the minus strand of NZ_JBSSCY010000003.1, from coordinate 71,977 downwards.
AGCAGTCCAGCAGTGCAACGCCACGAACCCACCACAGGAGTCACCATGTCCAGCGACATCATCCGCGTCGGCCTGATCGGCGGCGGGGGCATCGCCACGTTCCACATCAGCGGGTACGCCCAGCACCCGGAGCTGATCCGGGTCGCCGCGGTCGCCGACGCGTTCGCGGCCACGGCCGAGGAGCGCGGCGCCGAGCTCGGCGTCCCCTGCTTCACCGACTACCTCGAGATGCTCGAGCAGGCGGACATCGACGCCGTGGACATCTGCCTGCCGCACCACCTGCACCGCGACGCGATCGTCGCCGCCGCGAAGGCCGGCAAGCACGTGCTGTGCGAGAAGCCGCTGTGCCTGAGCCCGGACGAGGCCGCCGACGTGCAGCGTGCGGTGTCGGAGTCCGGCATCACCCTGATGTGCGCGCACAACCAGCTGTTCATGCCAGCGGTCGCGAAGGCCAAGGAGCTCATCGACGGCGGCGCGCTCGGCACGGTGTACGAGGTCCGCACCACCGACTCGTTCCGCAACGAGTTCGACCCGTCGAACATGGGGTGGCGTGCGCACGCGTCGACGAGCGGCGGAGGTGAGCTCATCGACACGGGCTACCACCCGAGCTACCTGCTCATGCACCTGGCCGGCGGCGTCCCGGTGCAGGCCACCGCGATGCTGTCCACGCACCGACTCGCCTTCATGGAGGGCGAGGACTCGGCACAGGCCCTGTTCCGCTTCGACAACGGCGCCGTGGGGCAGCTCGTGACGAGCTGGGCGTACGACCCGGCCGCCGGCACCGAGCGGTTCAGCGTCGTCGGCGAGCACGGCTCCCTGACGAGCGACGGCACCACGCTGCGGTGGGACCTGCGGGACGGCACGAGCGAGTCCGTCACCTTCGACGAGGTCGACACCTTCGCTGCCGAGATCGGCGCGTTCGGGGCGTGCCTGCGTGACGGCACGCGGCCGATCCACTCCGAGCGGGAGGGCATCGCGGTGCTCGGCATGATCCTGGCGGCGTACGAGGGCGCCCGGACGGGCACGATCGCCCCGGTCCTGACGGCGGACGAGACCGTCAGCGCCTGACTGGCGCGGATCGGCCCCGGACGACATCCTCGACGTCACACGACGTCGAGGATGTCGTTCCGTGTCTCGGGGCTTCGCGCGTCAGCTCGTCGCCGGTGCCGCGTCCTCGTCGTCGGCGGCGTGCAGCACCGACTCCGCCTGCCCGAGCAGGTGGCGCGCGGCCAGGTTCAGTGACCGCACCCCGACCACGGCGACGAGCAGGGTCAGCAGCACGAGCAGCACGGTCGTGGGCACCCAGGCCACCGGCAGGTCGAGCACCCGGAACCACTCGATCGCCGCCGTCGCGACCGCCGCCGCCGGGAACACGAAGGACCAGAACCCGAGCGAGAACCCCAGCCGGACGTACCGGGGCAGCAGGGCGAGCTGCACGAGGAGCATGAGGACGCCGAGCCCGGCGATCGCCTGCACGGGCAGGGTGAGGGCGTCGTCGGTGAGCGCGAACAGGGAAACGGTGGCCACCGCGGGCGGGGCCACGAGGATCGCCATGGTGGGGACGAGGGGGTCGGGCAGTGCCGGGCGGAACGACAGCCGGATGAGCAGCAGCCCGGTCATCACGCCCCAGAAGAACACGCCGACGCCGAAGCAGGCCCACGACGACCAGCCGGCTCCGACCTCGTGGGTGGCGACGGCGGCCACGAGGGCGGCGGCGACGGTCGGCAGCAGGTAGCCGCCGTGCACGGCCTCGAGGCTGAGGCGCCCCTCGAACCACGTGCTCAGCAACCACGCCGCGAACCCGGCGGCGACCGTCACCGCGAGCAGCACGAGGACCTGCCCGCCGAGCTCCCAGAAGCGAGCGAGGTCGACACCGAGGAGCATCGCGGTCGCGGGGACCAGCGCCGCGATCGGCCCCTGCGCGGGGTGGCGGAGCTGGTCGACCAGGCGTTCCTCGACGCGGACGCCCCGCAGGACGTGCGCGCCGAGCAACCACACCCACGCCACCGCCGCGACCGCCCAGAACACCTGTGGGACGACGGCCGGCAGTCCGAGCACGGGCGCTGCGTAGGACCAGGTCTCCGCGAAGCCGGCGAGGCCGAACGGTGCGGCGAGGGTGTTGAGCGGGATGCGGGAGGTCGGGCGCGCGCTGGGCATAGGGGTCCCATTCTCCCCGGACCGCGTCGCGTCGCGTAACGCCTCGCCCACCGTGACGCCCCCGTGGCACATTGGGCCCATGCCCTTCGAGAACACCGACCACGTCCAGGCCACCACCGCCGGTTCGCTTCCCCGCACGCCGGAGCTCATCGCCGCGAACGCCGCCCGACCCGTGGGCGCGGACGGCTTCACGCTCGAGACCACCGACGAGGTCCGTCAGCTGACGAGCGCGGCGGTCGACGACGTCGTCGCACGCCAGACCGCCCTCGGCATCACGCAGCCGGGCGACGGCGAGTTCGGCAAGGCGATGTCGAACGGCGTCGACTACGGCGCGTGGTGGGGCTACTCGTTCCAGCGGGTCAGCGGCCTCTCGCTCACCGAGGAGAACGTCTTCACGCAGGAGCCGGTCCGCTCGAGCCCGGGCAACGTGCAGCTCACGAGCTTCCCGGACCGCCGCGACTGGACGATCTTCCGCGACGCCTACACCGACCCGGAGTCGGGCATCGGCACCGGCAAGAACGCCACCGCGTTCCCCACCACGACCGGCCCGATCACCTACACCGGGCACGACGCCGCGCGCGCCGACGCCGCCAACCTCACGCACGCGGTCGCGGCCGCCGGCGCCGACAACGGGTTCATCACGGCGCTCTCCCCGGGCTCGGCAGCCCGGGTCGCGAACGAGTACTACGCGACGGACGAGGAGCACATCTGGGCCTGGGCCGACGCCCTGCGCGAGGAGTACCGGATCATCCTCGACGCCGGTCTCGTGCTGCAGATCGACGACCCGTCGATCGCCGAGAACTGGGACCAGATCAACCCCGAGCCGAGCCTGGAGGACTACCGCGCCTTCACCCGCATCCGCGTCGAGGCACTCAACCACGCGCTCAGGGGCCTCGACACCAGCCGCGTCCGCTTCCACCTGTGCTGGGGCTCCTGGCACGGCCCGCACACCACCGACATCGAACTCCGCCACATCGTCGACCTGATGCTCGACATCGATGCCGGCGCCTACTCGTTCGAGGCCGCGAACGCCCGCCACGAGCACGAGTGGACCGTCTGGCAGGACGTCACCCTGCCCGACGGCAAGGTCATCGTGCCGGGTGTCGTCGGCCACGCCACGAACGTCGTCGAGCACCCCGATCTCGTCGCGCAGCGCATCGAACGGTTCGCCTCGGTCGTCGGGCGCGAGCGCGTCATCGCCGGCACCGACTGCGGGCTCGGCGGCCGCATCCACCCGCAGATCGCCGCCGCCAAGCTCGAGTCCCTCGGCGAGGGTGCCCGGCGTGCGAGCGCGAAGCTCTTCTAGCCGCCCGTTCCTTCCCAGAACGGCTGCAGTACCTAGCGAGATCGGGCGTACTTGCCGAGAAGAACACGGCAGGTACGCCCGGTTTCGGAAGGTACGCCCGATTACCGGCGCGCGCGGCCGAGCACGACCGCGCCGACCGCCGCAGCCGCGCCGAGCCACACGATGGGGCGTGTGACGCGTCGCCGCTTGGCGACCCAACCGCCGTTCGTGGCGTTGTCGGCGTCCGCCGGGGCGTAGAGGTTGCCGTCGGTCGGCGCGGCCCTCCCGCGCAGCGCGAAGGTCTCGACCATGGGCTTCGTGATCTTGTGGAACAGGCCAGGGAACACGTACTGCAGCGGCACGAGCGACGCCTGGATCCGGCCGACGAAGCGGTACCGCTTCGGGTGCGTGGCGGCGGTGACGACGGCACGACCCGCGCGTTCGACCGACACCGTCGGCGGCAGCGGGTGCGAGTTCTTGCCGGTGTAGTTGGCGCCGTTCTGGTAGATCGGGGTGTCGATCGTCGACGGCAGCAGCGCGGTGAAGTGGATGCCGGTGCCGGCGAACTCGTCACCGAGGACGTCGATCAGGCCGAGCGCCGCGTGCTTGCTCGTCACGTAGGCCGACTGGTACGGCGCGGACAGCAGCGACTGGATCGAGCCGACGAGCACGTACGTGCCCTTCCCGCGCTGCTTCCAGTGCGGCAGCAGGTGGGTCACGGCGTTGAGGTGCCCGTACAGGTTGGTGTCGACGACGCGCTTGAAGGCCTCGGTGGGGGTCTGTTCGAACAGGCCGTATACGAACAGGGCGGCGTTGCCGACGAAGACGTCGATGCGGCCGTGCCGACTCGTCACCGTGCCGATGAGGTCCTTGACCTGGTGCTCGTCGGCGACGTCCGTGGGGATCGCCACCGCGTCGGCGCCGAGAGCCCGGCACTCCGCGGCGGCGGCCTCCAGGGAGTCGTGGCCGCGTGCGGCGAGCACGAGCGTCGCGCCCTGCCGGGCGAACTCGTGCGCCGCGGCCCTCCCGATGCCGCTCGATGCTCCGGTGACGACGACGATCTTCCCGCGGTACCGATGTCCCATGCGTCCTTGGTACGCGCCGCTGGTCCGTTCCCGCACAGACGCGCCGTACCCCTGCACCCGGTGCGAGGATGGAGCATGCGCAAGGACGACCTGACCGTCGACGAAGCCACGGTCATCGCCGAACACGCCCGGTCCGGTGCCCTCGAGCTGGACGACCCCGAGGTCCGCAGGGTCGTCGAGCAGGCGAACCGCGTGCTCGTCCGTGCACAGATGTGGGGCGAGGAGCGGAGCCCGAAGCTCCGTCGCCGCCGCCGCTTCATCGCGATCGGCGCACTCGTGATGGTGCTCGTCTGGGTCGCCGGACTGTTGGTGCCGCTCGCACTGCGGTTCGGGGTGTAGCCGGAGCCGACCTCGCGTCGCCGTTCGGCTCAGCGGCCGGTGCGGGCGTTGCGGGCGAGGAGCCAGAGGTACGTGCTGTGCCCGACGAGCGCCAGGCCGAAGAAGATCGCGGCGACGGCGTAGACGCGGTCGAGCTTGCCCTGCCCGATCACGAGCATCACGACGCAGAACGCCACGGCGATCGCGAGCACGCCGACCTGCACGGTCGACCAGATCCGTCGGAAGCGCGGCATGCCCGTCTCGTTCACCCGGCCATTCTCCCCCATGCCGGGCCTGCTGTGCGGTCAACCGACGTCGGCCCGCGGTACGACACGGACGTCGCACGCCGGTACCGTGCTCCGATGCGCGGCGGTCCGAGCCGGACCTAGCGTGCAGGCATGGACACGCACCACCCCACGGCCACCCCCACCAGCACCCCGGCCCGACCTGCACGCCGACGACGCCGCCGCCGCCCGTTGAGGATCATCGGGTTCTCGCTCGTCGGGCTCGTGGGCCTCGGCGCCCTGACGCTCGGCGGCACGGCCACCTACGACGCGATCGCGACCGCGGCGGAACGGGACGACATCCGCCCGTACGGCGAACTCGTCCCTGTCACCGGCGGTCGGCTCAACGTCGCCGTCACCGGGTCCGGGGCGTCGACCGTCGTGCTGCTGCCCGGCTTCGGCACGGCGTCCCCCGTCATCGACTTCGCCCCGCTCGTCGACCGGCTGCAGGACACCCACCGGGTGGTCGTGGTCGAGCCGCTCGGGTACGGCCTGAGCGACGGCACCGACCGACCACGGACCAGCGCGAACATCGTCGACGAGGTGCACCAGGCGCTGTCGACGCTCGGCATCGATCGGTACGTGCTCGCCGGGCACTCGGTCGCCGGGATCTACGCGCTCGAGTACACGAACGCGTACCCGGACGAGGTGCAGGCGTTCGTCGGCATCGACAGCAGTGTGCCGACGCAGCCCGGCATCGACGAGGCCGTCGGGTCCGGCCTGTTCCGCTTCGTGAAGACCACCGGCCTCGCCCGCGTGCTCACTGCCGTGTCCGGCGACGCGTACGCCGGGTTGCCCTACACCGATGCGCAGAAGGAGCAGATGACCCTGCTGTCACACCGCACCAGCATGCGCGCGACGTACCTGGACGAGTACGAGCACCTCGGCGCGAACTTCCGGCACGCCCGCAGCGTCGCGTTCCCCGCCGATCTGCCGGTCCGCCTGTTCGTCGTGGGCGACGACCCGGAGGTGCCGGGGTGGGAGCGTCTGCACCGTGAGCAGGCGGCGTCGGTGGCCGACGGTCAGGTCGTCCTGCTCGACGGCGGGCACTACCTGCACCACACGCACGCAGCGGAGATCGCCGAGGGCATCGACGCGGTCGCCGACCTCGGTCAGTGATCCCGGAGCGCCTCGACGAGCTCGGCCTTGCGCTTCGACGAGTACCCGGTCAGGCCGAGCTCCTTCGCCCGCTTCCGGAGGTCGGCGACGGTCCAGTCTTCGTAGGAGCCGGACTCGCCGCCCTTCTTCCCGACTGCCTTCTCGCCGCGGGCCGCTGCGGCGTTGCTGATCCGCGCGGCCTTCTCCTTGGAGTTGCCCTCCTTGCGGAGCTCCTCGTACATGTCCGGCTTCTTGAGTTGGTTCGGCATGGGACGTCACGGTACGCGCACCGGCCCGGCGTCGTTCCGAGCCGGCGGCGGCTCAGCGCTTCTCGGGGTCGTGACCCCAGTTCATCAGGGACCACCGCCACGGGGTGTCGTGCACGTCGCCGTCCGGCCGCTGCTCCGAGTGCCGGGCGACGTAGCCGATCACCTTCCGCATGTGGGCGTGGTCGTCGTCGGTCCGGTCCGCCTTGTGCTTCTCGAGGATCCGGATGACGTGCCGCCCGCTCTCGTGCCCGGTCGACTCGCCGCCCCCAGGGGGCTTCTGCCCGACGTGCTTCGACTCGTCGGTGTCGAGCCACTCGCGGAGCTCCGACGGGGTCATGTTCACCGCGTCGGCGAAGTCGCGCTCGGTCTGCTGGTCGTCGTCGTCGCTCATCCCCCGAGGCAACGCCCCGGCCCTGGACGAGTGCGCAGGACGGACGGCGCTCCGGCTTCCCCCAGCGCCGACGGGTTCGGTGGTCACGAGCCAGCAGGAAGGAACCCCATGCCCACCGACCAGTACGAACACGGCGACCCGCGCACCCGCTACCCCGATGTCCAGCCGGAGCCGCAGACCCAGGACGAGCCGGGCCTCCAGTCCGCCATGGACCCGGTCCCCGACCTGGGCGAGACGAGCTACCGGGGCACCGGTCGGCTCGCCGGCCGGAAGGCCCTGATCACCGGCGGTGACTCCGGCATCGGCGGCGCCGTCGCGATCGCGTTCGCCCGCGAAGGCGCCGACGTTGCGATCGCCTACCTGCCGGAGGAACAGTCCGACGCCGACCACGTCCTCGAGCAGATCCGTGCCACCGGACGCACCGCCGTCGCGATCCCCGGCGACCTGCGCGACAAGGCGTACGCGCAGGAGCTCGTCGACCAGGCGGTCGCCGGACTCGGCGGGCTCGACGCCCTCGTGAGCGTCGCCGGCAAGCAGCGGTGGCAGCCCGACGTGCTCGACATCACGGACGACCAGTTCGAGGCGACTTTCGACGTGAACGTCTTCGGGCTGTTCCGCCTCGTGAAGGCGGCACTGCCGCACCTGCAGCCCGGTGCGACGATCACCACGACGGCCTCGATGGAGGCGTACAAGCCGGCGCCCGACCGGCTCGACTACGCGGCGTCGAAGGGCGCGATCAACAACCTGTCGAAGGGGCTGTCCCAGCTGCTCGTCGAGCGCGGCATCCGCGTGAACGTCGTCGCTCCCGGGCCGACGTGGACGGTCCTCCAGCCGAGCGGCGGCGTCGACCCGTCGACGTTGCCGGAGTTCGGCAGCAGCGAGTCGCCGATGGGTCGCGCCGGGCAGCCGGCTGAACTCGCCCCGGCCTACGTCTTCCTGGCGTCGGACGAGTCGAGCTACGTCGTCGGCGAGACGCTCAACGTGAACGGCGGCATGGTCACGCCCTGACCGGCACCGCTCGCCGACGACACGGCAGCGGGTGGGAATGGATCGGACCCGCCCGCTGTCGGACTCTGCACCGATCACGAAGACCACGAAGGAGCACACCATGAGCCTCGAACCCCACAAGGGCGCAGCGATCGTCGACGAGCGCACCTGCACGCCGAAGCCCGTCCTGACCAAGCTGCACGACACCCGCACTCCGGCGTTCGGCCGGTGGCTCGGGCAGATCAACCGCCAGGACTGAGGCGCCGCCCGGCGCACCGCGTCGCCCTGCTAGCGTGCAGACGTGTTCCGGGGCCGGCTCTACTTCGCACTGCAGGCACTCGGTGGCGCTGTCTGGTGGATCACCGTCGCGACCGTCCCGGGCATCCGGACGCTCACCCTCGGCTCGCTCGACCCGGTCGCCGTTGCGGCCGTCGACGTCCCGCTGTTCGTGGTCGCGTCGGCGATCGCGGCGTCGTCGGCCAGTGCCCTCGGCCGGGCCGCCGCGATCGTCGCCACCAGCTGGACGGCGGTCGTCCTCGCGGCACTCGCCGTCTGGGCCACCGTCACCGGTGAGGCCGGCTGGGGAGTCCTGGTCATGACCGCGGCCACCGTCGGCTCCGGGCTGGCCCTCGCGCTCGTCCTGCTCGGCCGGGTGCCGACCGAGTGGCTGACGTCCGGTCCGCTGCGGTTCCGCACCGCCGACCCGGGTGCCGCGACGTCGCGGCACGTGGTCGCGACGACCGTGCAGATCGTCGTCTTCTGGGGACTCTTCCTCGGCGTGTTCCCCGTGGTCATCGCCGCGGCCGAGCACCGCTGGCGGCTGCACCAGGCGCTGCCCGAACCGGTCGTCGTCACGCTGCTCGTGATCGGGCTCGTCGTCCTCGCGCTCGCCAGCGCGCTCGGCATCGCGTCGGCGGCGGCGATGTCGACCAAGGGCGCGGGGACGCCGCTGCCGTCCGCCAGCGCGAACCGGCTGGTCGTCGCCGGCCCGTACCGGTCGGTCCGCAACCCGATGGCGCTCGCCGGCATCACGCAGGGCGTCGCCGTCGGCCTGCTGCTCGGGTCGTGGATGGTCGTCGTCTACGCGCTCGCCGGCTCGATCGTGTGGAACTGCGTCGTCCGACCGCTCGAGGAGGCCGACCTCGAGGTCCGCTTCGGCGACGACTTCCGCCGCTACGCCGCGCGCGTCCGGTGCTGGGTGCCGCGGTGGCCGATCGCCGCGAGCGTGGGCGGCGTGCCCGTCGCCGTCAGCTCGTCGACCCGCTGATGTTCACGAGCCACGTGACCCGGAACCGGTCGGTGAGCATCCCGAACGTGTCGCCCCACGGCGCCTTCGTCAGCGGTTCGATGATCGTCGCCCCGTCGGCGAGCCCGTTCCAGTAGCGGGTCAGCGCCTCGTCGTCGTCGCCGCTGAGCGACAGCGAGATGGTGCTCTCCGACGGCGTCTCCATGCCGGTCGGCGCGTCCGACGCCATCAGCAGCAGGCCGTTCTCGCCCTCGAGCTGCCCGTGCATGACCTTGTCGACGTCGGCCGGGTCCTGGCTCATGCCGGCCTCGCCGAAGGTGCCGATCGTGAGCTGGCCGTGGAACACCGAGTGGTAGAAGTCGAGGGCCTCGCGGGCTCCGGAGCGGAAGCCGAGGTACGGGTTGAGACGCACGGACATGGTGGACTCCTCACGACGGGCGGGCGTCGTCGCCCGCTGCGCGCCCATCGTCGCAGACGCGACGTGCCCGCGGAAGGGCACGTCGCCGTGGACGGGCGTGCGATGCGGCCTGGAGGCCCGTGGTGGGGCCGCCCAGCGCCTCCAGGCCGTCAGGCGGTCGCGGTGCGGTCCGTGGCCGGGTCCGCACCGGCCAGGTCGCGGATGCGCTTCGCCGGCACGCCGGCGTAGACGCCGTGCGCCAGCAGGCGCCCGGTGACGACCGCGCCGGCCGCGACGACCACGTCGTGCTCGATGTGCGCGCCGGGCAGGATCGTCGCCCGGCCGCCGATCCACACGCGGTCCTCGATGACGACCGGACGGCCGGTCGCGGTGTCGCTCCACCGGCCGTCGGCGTCGATCGCGTGGTGGCTCGTCATGATGAGGACCTGCATGCCGATCGCGGCGTTCGCACCGATGGTGACGGGGGCGATGGCCTCGATGGTCGTCCCGCGGTTGAAGTAGACGCCGCGCGCGACCGACAGGTTGCGCGGGTCGCCGGTCAGTGAGAACCCGGGACCGGGAGCCGACTCGGCACGGGCGCCTGCGGCGTTCAGCAGCAGCCGTCGCACCACCCGCGGCAGGAACGGCGAGCCGAGCAGGGCGGTGAGGAGGACGTGCTCCCGGGCGTGCGCGGCGTCCTCGCGGAGGCGTCGGGAGAACGTGGAGGGGACGGGGACGGGGACGGCTGGCGTGGCCATGCGGCCTCCTGGGTTCGACGGGGGGGGGTGCGATGTCGCACAGCCGAAACGTAGGCGCTGCCGGGCGACCCGACAACGGACACCGAGGCGGTTGCGTGATCCTTGCGGTAACGCCCCGGCCCGCTACTCCCGCGCCGCCAGCGCCGTCTGCCGCGGCAGCTCCCCGAACTCCTGCCGGTAGCTGCCGGCGAACCGGCCCAGGTGCGCGAACCCCGTCGCCCGGGCGATCTCGGCGACGCTGCGGTCGTCGCCGGCCTCGAGCTGCTCGCGGGCGAGCAGGAGCCGGATCCGGCGCAGGTACATCGTCGGCGTGATGCCGTGGTGCCGCTGGAACGCGGCCTGGACACCGCGCACGCTCAGGCCCGCGGCCTCGGCGACGTCGTTGACCGTGATCTGCTCGGTCGCGTGGTCGAGCAGGAACGTCTCGGCGCGGGCGAAGCGGGCGGTCGAGGCCATCACCGGCTCGTGCTGCCCCACCGGCCAGTGCGGGATCGCGGTCAGCAGCCCACCGGCGGCGAACCGGGCGAGCTCGCGCTCACGTTCCACCGGCACGTCGGCCGGGCCCTGCAGCACCTCCTGCGCGACCGACCGGACCATCAGCCACCACGCGGCCAGCGGCGCGCCCTCGGGTACGTGTCGCGGACGGAACTCGAGCGGACCCGGTGCCCAGTCGCCACGCTCGGCGGCGACCTGCTCGACGATCGTCCGGTCGATGCGCAGCACGTCGTGCTGGACGTCCACCCACCGGAACCGCTGGGGGTCCTGCCGGTAGAGCACCGGGCGGCCGACCTTGACGGGGTTGTCGTCGACGACCGCGGAGCCGGACTTCACCCAGACGATCATCATCGCCCGTCCGGGCTCGACCGCGCCGCTCAGGGTGCCCGTGCACCGCGTCGACTCGAGCGACAGCAGGGCGGTCCCCCGCACGCGTTCCTCGAAGGCGAACCCCTCGCCGGTGCCCTCGACGGTGAGGCCGTGGGTCACGTGGGTCACCGAGAGTGCCTCGGCCGCGACCGACGGCTCGTCTGTCCTGATCTGCCGCTGCGTGCGGTGCATCATCTCGGGCACAGGACGATCCTCGCGACATGTCGGCATCCGCGCAACGCACGACGCGCCGGGTTCCTCGGAAGACAGCCAGCAACCGCGCGTTTGACTGGTGGGCCATGAAGTACATCCAGTACGACCGCTCGACGATCCTGACCAGCGACGACGTCGCCGATGCCGTGATCGAGTACGCCGCGGCGCTCGCCGGCGGCAACCGAGCCGACGCCATCGCGATCCCGGCGGTGGCGGAGGACGGCACCATGACCACGACGAAGATGCTCATCGGCCCGTCGAGCGAGATCGTCGTCGCCGATGCGGACGAGGACGAGCTCGAGGTCGAGAACGGCGAGTTCGTCGCCCGTCTGCGTGCGGCAGCCGGCACGTTCGAGCACCCGGAGACGATCCACGCGGACACCCGCTCCGACCTGACGGGCGAAACGCCGGTCGCCTGACCGCAGCACGGTCGTCGCGACGCTCACCGGCCGAGGTCGGTCGGGAACCTGCTGGCGTCCACGGCGAGGACCGCCTCGGTCCGTCGGCGCATCTCCGCCAGGAAGGCCCCGCCCTCGGGCTCCAGGTCGTCGTCCGGCGCCGGCTCCAGGGCGACCGCCACCGCAGGAGCGAGGAGCAGCTCTACCGTGCTGGCCGCGCCGAACTCGTCGGTCGTCGGGACCGACACGACGTCGCTCAACCGGCTCTGGTGCAGCGCGGCCGCGTACCGGATCACCGCGTCGGCCACCGCGTCACCGGTCAGGACCCGGACGGCCCCCGCGTAGTTGACGTACTTCATCGGTGCTCCCTCGTGACGAGGGGCACCCGCCGCGGTGACGGTTCCCTGATCCTGCTGGACAGTAGGCCGTGGTCGCCGCGCGCGTCACAGACAGCGACGCCGGAGACGGCGCCGAGGGGTCTGTCCGCTCCGCGCTGTCGCTCGGGATCCCGCTGGTAGCAACGAGGTGCGTGCCGCCACCCGTGCGGCGCGGGAAGGAAGCGACTCTTGACCGAGATCACCGCCCACCACGGGCTCTTCAAGGACACGAACCTGCACGTCGACGACACCGGCGGTTCCGGCCGCACCGTCGTCCTGATCCACGGCTGGCCGCTGTCCGGCGAGTCCTGGAGCAAGCAGGTCCCGGCGTTCGTCGACGCCGGCCACCGCGTCGTCACCTACGACCGTCGCGGCTTCGGTCGCAGCGACAAGCCGAAGACCGGCTACGACTACGACCACCTCACCGAGGACCTGCACACGATCCTCACCGAGCTCGACCTGCAGGACGTCACCCTCGTCGGCTTCTCGATGGGCGGCGGCGAGGTCGCCCGCTACTTCTCGAAGTACGGCACCGAGCGGCTGCACAGCGTCGTCTTCGCCTCGGCCGTGCCGCCGTACCTGCTGCAGACGTCGGACAACCCGGACGGCCCGCTGCCGAAGGAGCAGGCGGCCGAGATGACCGCGAGCCTGACGAAGGACGAGGACGCGTTCTACGACCAGTTCACGACCGACTTCTTCTCGGTGGACGGCACCCTGGTCGTCTCCGAGGAGGACCGGCAGCAGGCCCTCACGCTCGCGAAGCAGGCGTCGAAGACCGCCGCGCTCGAGGCGATGGCGTCCTTCGCGAACACCGACTTCCGCGACGACCTGCCGAAGGTAACCGTGCCGACGCTCGTCATCCACGGTGACGGCGATGCGACCGTGCCGTTCGACGGCTCGGGTGCCCGCACGCACGCCGCGATCGCCGGCTCCGAGCTGCACGTCGTGGCCGGCGGCCCGCACGGCGTCAACGTCAGCCACCCGGACGAGTGGAACCGCGTGGTGCTGGAGTTCCTCGCGAAGTAGCGCGGAGACAGGGCGGACGGGAGGCCCGTGGCGGGTCCGCCACGGGTTCGCCGTCCGCCCTGTGCGCAGGTCCAGGGCCCCACTCAGGCCGCGGGAGCCACCAGACCGGCGCGCCGGCGCAGGTCGAGCGCGGCCGCGACGAGCTCGCGGGTGCGCGGGTGCGCGCCCGCGTCGAACAGCCGCTCCGCGGGGCCCACGTCGACGACACGACCGCCGTCGAAGACCGCGATGCGGTCGGCGACCCGGCGCACGACGGCGAGGTCGTGCGAGATGAACACGCAGGTCGTGCCGGTGGTGCGCTGCAGGTCGAGCACCAGGTCGAGGATCCGCGCCTGCACCGAGACGTCGAGCGCGGACGTGGGTTCGTCGCACACCACGAGCGGCACCGGTCCGGCGAACGCCCGGGCAATGGCGACGCGCTGCTTCTGCCCGCCGGACAGCTGGGCCGGCCGGCGGTCGAGGACGTCGGCGGGCAGCCCGACCCGCGCCGCGAGCTGCTCGGCGGTGCCGTCGCCGTGCAGCAGCAGGATCGCCCGTCCCAGCACCTGTCGGACCGTCCGCCGCGGGTTGAGCGAGGCGTCCGCGTTCTGGAACACGACCTGCACGGGTGGGGTGCCGGCCGGCGTCCGGTCGCCGGCGTCCAGCGCGATCGTGCCGTCGTGTCGGACCAGTCCGGCGAGGGCTCGGCCGAAGGTCGTCTTGCCAGAACCGGACTCCCCCACGACGCCCAGCACCTCACCGCGGCGCAGCTCGAGGTCGATGCCGTCGAGGGCGACCGCGCCGTCGTACTCCTTGCGGAGGCCCCTGATCGTCGCGAGCACGTCGTGCTGCGCGGTGTCGGCCGACGTGTCGGCCTTGCCCGCCGTTCCTGCCTTGCCCGTCGTGATGTCGGGCAGGGCGTCGACGAGCTGCTTCGTGTACGGCTCCGTGGGGTGGAGCAGCACCTGGGTCGCGGTGCCCTCCTCGACGAGCACCCCGTGGCGGAGCACCCCGACCCGTCCGCAGTGCGCCGCGACCAGCGGCAGGTTGTGGCTGATGAGCAGGGTCGCGAAGCCGATCTCGGTCCGGAGCTCGTCGATGAGCGCCATGATGCCCGCCTCGACCGTGCTGTCCAGGCCGGTCGTCGGTTCGTCGAGCACGAGCAGGCGCGGACGGGCCACCAGGGCCATCGCGATCGCGACGCGCTGCTGCTGACCGCCGGACAGCTCGTGCGGGTACCGGACCCCGATCGTCGTCGGCGACGGCAGCCCGACCCGGGTGAACGCCTCGATCGTCGCGGTGTCCGCAGCCGCGCGGCCGGAGCCCGTGGCGCGCAGGACCTCGGCGACCTGGCGTCCGACCGTCATCGTCGGGTTGAGGGCGAGGCCGGGTTCCTGGTGGACGACCGCCACGACGTCGCGCCGGAACCGCCGGAGGCGCTCACCGCGCAGGGACGCGACGTCGACGCCGTCGACGACCAGCGCCGACGACCCGACGGCGGCGTCCGGGCCGAGCGACGCCGTCAGCGTGCCGGCCACGGTGCTCTTGCCGGAGCCGGACTCGCCCACGAGCCCGTACGAGCCACCGGGCTCGATCACGAACGCGACGTCGTCGACCACCCGGGTGCCGCGGTACGACACGGTGAGCCCCTCGACGCGGACCAGTGCGTCGGTCGTGCCGGTGGTCCGGGGCTGCTCGCTCGTGCCGGTCTGCTCGGTCACTCGGAGACCTCCTTGAGGTTGTCGGCGATCAGGTTCGCGGACACGACGATCGACGCCACGGCGACGCCCGGGAACACGACCGTCCACCACGCGGCCTGTAGGTAGGCGCGGTTCGCGTTGATGTCGAGCCCCCAGTCGGCGGCCGGTGGTTGCGAACCGAGCCCGAGGAACGACAGCGACGCGGTGATGAAGATCGCGGCACCGAGGCTCAGGACCGCCTGGATCACGAAGACCCCGATCACGTTCGGCAGCAACTCGGTGACCATCGCCCGGACGGCGCTCTCGCCCTGCAGCCGTGCGGCCTGGACGTAGGACTTGCCCATCTCGACGAGCACCGCGGCCCGGACGATCCGCGCGATGCCCGGCGCGAAGAGCACGCCGACGATGAGGACGAGCGCGGGCGTCGACACCCCGAACGCTCCGACGAGCACGACCAGGAAGATCAGGCTGGGCAACGCGAGCAGCACGTCGAAGAACCGCATCAGGGCGGTGTCGACCCAGCCGCGGTGGTAGCCGGCGAGCAGGCCCAGGGTGCCGCCGACGACGGTCGCCAGCGCCGCGCCGAACGGGCCGATGACGAGCGCCGGCCGGGCCCCGGCGGCGACGCGGGCGAAGACGTCACGGCCGAGCGAGTCGGTGCCGAACCAGTGCGCAGCGCTCGGCGCCTGCAGGAGCTCGCCGGTGCGGGCGAAGGGCTGCAGGCCGAGCAGGTGCCAGCCCACGGCCAGGACGACCCACCAGAGCAGGATCGCCACGGAGACCAGGAACGTGGGACGCCGGAGGAGTCCGCGCCACCCGCGGCGGGTGACCCGTACGGTGCCCGTGGTGGTCGACGCCGACGGACGACCGGCGAGGGCGTCGGTCTCGACGGCACCGGGGACGACGGCGGTCATGCGGTGGCCGCCCGTTCGAAGCGGATCCGGGGATCGACCACCACGAACAGCAGGTCTGTGAGCAGGAGCGCGCCGAGCGAGAGCGCCCCGGCGAGCATCACCCCGCTCTCGAGCAGCAGGGCGTCCTTGCGTTCGGCGGCCGACACGAGCAGCGCGCCGAGGCCCGGGTAGGAGAACAGGGTCTCGACGATGACGCTGCCGCCGAGCAGGGTGCCGAGGTAGATGCCGAGCACCGAGAACGTCGGGATGAGCGCGTTGCGGACGACGTGCCGGCGGACGACCTGGCCGGTGGTCAGGCCCTTGAGCACGGCGGTGCGGTGGAACTGCGACCGGATCGTCTCGATCGTCCCCGCACGCACCATCCGGGTCAGGACGGCGAGGTACGCCAGGGCGAGCACCACGGCGGGCAGCGTGAGCACCCGGAGCCGCTCGCCGAACCCGGCGTCGAGCGCACCGGACGCCTGCACCGGCACCACCCGCAGCCAGACCGCGAAGACGAGCAGCAGCACGATCCCGACGACGAACTCCGGCACCGCCGAGATCGTCAGCAGCCCGACCGTGACGGCACGGTCGGAGCGGCGACCCTGCCGGTACGCCTGCACGGCGCCGAGCGTGATCGCGACCGGCACCATGATGACGAACGCGTACGCGCCGAGCAGCAGGGAGTTGCCGAGACGGCCGAGCACCAGGTCGCGGACCGGCTCGGAGTAGACGAAGCTCGTGCCCCAGTCCCCCGTGACGAACCCGCCGATCCAGTGCAGGTACCGGCTGACGAGGGACCCGTCGAGCCCGTGGTCGACGTTCCACGCGCGCACCTGCGCCGCCGTCGCGTACTGCCCGAGGGCGTTCCGGCCCGGGTCCCCCGGCACGACCTGGACGAGCCAGAACGTCAGGACGGAGACCACGACCAGGACGAGCGGGATCTGGACGACCCGTTGCCCGACCAGGGTCAGCAGACGACGGCGGCGCGCGGTGCTCATGACGCGGTGACCCCGATGCCCCGGAAGTCGAACCCGCCCGGGAAGTCCTGCCCCGACCGGAAGGTGCCCGTGACGCGCTTCTGCAGCAGGATGCTGCTCGACGCGAACGCGGGGACGATCACGGGCAGGTCGGTCCACTCGATCTCGGCGATCTGGTTCGCCAGGTCCTGCCGCTCCGACTCGTCGGTCGTCGACTCGTACCGGTCGGTCAGCTGCTCGAGCTCCGGGCTCGAGTACTTCGAGGCGTTCCAGACGGCGCCGTCGCGGTAGATCAGGTCGACGTACTGCGCGGGCAGGCGCTGCGCCCAGTTGGTGATCGTCACCGGGGCGTTCAGCCACGGGGTGTCGTCGCCGTCGGCGTAGTACTGCGCGCTCGTCAGCACCTTGAGGGTGACGTCGAACCCGCCGACCGCCTCGAGCTGCTGCTGCACCACCTGGGCGAGGGCCTTCTCGGCGTCGAGCGTCGTGATCTCGAAGGAGACCGTCTTGCCGCCGAGCAGGTCCGCGACCTTCGCCTTGTCCTGCTCGCGCTGCTCGAGTCCCTTCGGCTGGATCGCCGAACTCGGGAAGAACGTGGTGTCGTTGCCGACCTCGGCGGCTCCGCCGTAGACCGTCTTGACGATCTCCTCGCGGTCGAGCGCGAGGGCGAAGGCCTCACGGACCTTCGGGTCGTCGAAGGGCGCCTTGGTGACGTCGAGGAAGATGCCGTCGAACTTGTTGAAGTACGGCTCGGTCTCGGTGTAGTCCGAGGCCCGCAGCGTCGACGTCGCAGTGGGGCTGGCGGCGATCTGGTCGATCTCCCCGCTCTGGAACGCGAGCAGCTGGGCCTGGTCGTCGGCGTAGAACTTCACGTCGACCTGCTGCAGCTCCACGTCCTTCGCGTCCCAGTAGTCCGGGTTCTTCGTGAACGTGGCGCCCTGGCCGGCCGAGTACTTCGTCAGCACGAACTGTCCGGCGCCGACGGGCTGCTTGGCCCAGTTCGCGCCGGCGTCGAAGCCGGCCGGCTGGATGGTCGTGTTCGAGCCCGTGAGCAGGTAGGGGAAGTCGGCGTACGGCTTGGCGAGCGTGAAGTCGACGGTCGAGGCACCGTCGGCGGCGACCGACTGCAGGATGCCGTCGAAGCTCGACTTGCCGGGCGACTGGCTGTCCTTGCCGATGATCGAGTCGAACGTCGCGACGACGTCCTTGCTCGTGAGCGCGGCACCGTCGGAGAACTGCAGGTCGTCGCGGAGCTGCACCGTCCAGGTGCGTCCGTCGGACGACGCCTTCCACGAGTCGGCCAGACGCCCCTCGAGCTTGCCCTTCGCGTCCTGGCTGAGCAGGCCCTCGGACGCCAACCCCACGATGAACATCGCGTTGTAGTCCGAGGTGGTGAGCGGGTTGATCGTGCTGTCGGGCTCCTGGAGCCCAAGCGTGTAGGTGCCGGTGTCCGAGGACGATCCGGGCGAGGCGTCGCCGCCGGACGAGCACGCGGCGAGCGTGAGGGCGAGGGCGGACGCGGTGGCCGCGAGGGCGAGGCGCTTGAGGCGACGCCGCCGCGACGTGAGGTCGACGGTCACGGATGACTCCTAGGGGTTCGGGTTGCAGGGGTGCGGTGCAGGGAGCGGTGGAGCGGTCAGCGGTGCGCGCGGTCCGGCACCCGGGGGTGTCCGAAGCGCTCGCGCAGGGTGAGGTCGTCGTACGCCGTCGCGGTCCGGCCGCGGCGCTGCAGTTCCGGGACGACGTGGTCGACGAACCGGTCGATCCCGCCGGGCAGGTACGGGAACTGCACGATGAAGCCGTCGGCGCCACCGTCGTCGGCGAGCTCCTCGAACCGGTCGGCGATCTCCGGACCGGTGCCCGTCAGCAGGCTCCGGCGGTACGACCACGCGTAGACGTCGCGGGGCGTCGCCGGGCCGTCGGCGAGCAGCCGTTCGACCGCGGGCTTCGGCGAGCGGGTCTCGTTCGAGGTGTCGAACTCCTCGGCGTAGTCGAACGGCACGTCGACGTCGCGGCCGGACAGGTCCTGCCCGATCTGGTGCGACACGTCCTCGAGGATGAGGGCGTCCGGCGTCAGGGCGAGGATCGCGTCCGCCTCGGCTCGGGCGTCGGCGGCGGTCTCCCCCACGACCGGCATCACCGACGGCATGATCTTCACCGCGTCGGCGGAGCGGCCGTGCCGGACGGCGCGGGCGCGCAGGTCGTCGACGAAGCGTCGGACGTCCGCGGCGGAGCCACCACGGGTGAACACCGCGTCGGCCGTGTCCGCGGCGAGTTCCAGCCCGGACTCGGACCCGCCGGCCTGGAACAGCAGCGGGTGGCCCTGCGGCGGCCGCGCGATGTTGAGCGGCCCGCGCACCCGGAAGAACTCGCCCTCGTGGTCGAGACGGTGCAGGCCGTCGCGGCGCGCGAAGACCCCGGACGCCGGGTCGGCGACGATCGCGTCGTCGTCCCAGCTGTCCAGCAGACCGTTGACGACGTCGACGAACTCGCGACCGCGCTCGTACCGCCGGGAGTGGTCGATGTGGGCGTCACCGCCGAAGTTGCGGGCCTCTTCGTCGTAACGACTCGTGACGAGGTTCCACGCGGCTCGCCCACCGCTGAGGTGGTCGAGCGAGGCGAGGGTCCTGGCCACGTGGTACGGCTCGTTGTACGTCGTCGACACGGTCGCGGCGAGGCCGATCCGCGACGTCACCTGGGACAGCGCGGCGAGCAGCGTGAACGGTTCGGGCCGCAGCGCACCGTAGTGGTCGACGCCCGACGGGTACCGGTCCCAGAAGTACAGGCCGTCGGCGAGGAAGAGCGTGTCGAACACCCCGCGCTCGGCGGTCTGCGCGATGTGCCGGTGGTGCCGGATGCTCAGGTGCTCGGCGGGACGCGAGGACGGGTGCCGCCACCCGGTGACGTGCGCGCCTCCCGGGTGGAAGGCGAAGGCGCCCAGCAGGATGCGGTCGCTCATGCGGACGCCTCCTGGTCGACTGTCGCTGGCGCGGGCACGGCTGCCGAACCGTCGTACCGGCTCGCCGGTCGCGCCAGCCCGAGGTGCTCCCGCAGGGTGTCGCCGCGGTACGCGCGGTCGTACACGCCACGACGTTCGAGCTCCGGCACCACCTGGTCGACGAACCGGTCGACGCTCACCGGGATCGACGAGAACGCGAGCATGTAGCCGTCGGCGGCGTCCTGCGCGTAGCGCTCGGTCAGCCAGTCGGCGATCTGCTCGGGCGTGCCCGGCAGGAACCGACGGCGCAGGATCGTCCGGTAGACCTCGCGCAGCGTGGTGGCCTCGGCAGCGATGCGGCGGATCGACTCGTAGACGGACTTCGACTGGTTGATCGCCGTCTCGTCGAAGACGTGCTCGAACGGTGCGTCGAGCGGCCGGTCGGACAGGTCGGTCTGCAGGTAGTGGGACAGCAGGTCGAGCGAGACGCGGTCCGGTGTCAGCTCCTCGATCTCGTCGAGCTGCCGCAGCGCGTCGGCCTCGGTGTCGCCGATCACCGGCGACACCGCCGGCAGGATCAGCATCGACGACGCGTCACGTCCGTGCTCGACGGCGCGGCGCTTGTAGTCGGCGTACAGGGCCTGTGCGTCGGCGAGGTCGTCCTGCCAGAGGGTGAAGACGCCCTCGGCCTTCGCACCGGCCAGCGCACGGCCGGCCTCGGATGCCCCGGCCTGGAACAGCACCGGGTGGGCCTGCGGCGGCCGGGCGATGTTGAGCGGCCCGCGTACGCGGAAGAACTCGCCCTCGTGGTCGAGCACGTGCAGTCCGTCGCGCTTCGCGAAGTACCCGGACTCCTGGTCGTACAGGAACGCGTCGTCGTCCCAGCTGTCCCAGAGGCCCTGCACGACGTCGACGAACTCGGCACCCCGGCGGTAGCGGACGGCGTGGTCGAGGTTCGCGTCGCGACCGAAGTTCCAGGCCTCTTCGTCCGAGGCGCTCGTCACGAGGTTCCAGGCGGCCCGGCCCTCGCTCAGGTGGTCGATCGACGCCAGCTTCCGAGCCACGTGGTACGGCTCGTTGTAGGTGGTCGAGACCGTCGCGGCGAGCCCGATGTGCTCGGTCCGCTGCGACAGGGCACCGAGCAGGGTGAAGGGCTCGGTGCGGATGTTCACGGCGTGGTCGATGCCCGACGCGAAGCGGTCCCAGACGTACAGCTCGTCGGCGATGAACAGCGTCGCGAACCCACCGCGCTCGAGCGTCTGCGCGAACCGCACGTAGTACTCGACGTCCAGGTAGGCGTCCGGTTCGCTGCCCGGCAGGCGCCAGCTCGTGACGTGCTCGCCGCCGGGGTAGAAGACCATCCCGCCGAGCACCAGGCCGCCGTCGCGGGTCATGCCGTCACCGCCTCGTGGGCCAGGACGGCGCCGAGCTGCGGGGCCACCTGTTCGGCGAACAGCGCGAGGGCGTCCGTCCGTGCACCGACGTCGGAGTAGCCGTCGTCGACCTGCACGTTGAGCTGCGTCGCGTACCGGGAGTACGGCTTCGACGCGATCGACTCGGCGATGTCGTCGGCCGTGCCGTAGTGCAGGTTGAGCGACGCGGCCATCTCGGCCAGGGTCGTCGCCGGCGGCAGGAACGACTCGCCCCACGCGTACTTCGCCTCGATGCCCGCACGCGCCTCGCGCAGCGCGGTCTCGCGGTCCGGCGCCGGGTAGATCGCCGTCGAGAGCGCGACGCGGGGAACAGCGCCGTCCGGCAGTGCGGCGTGGTAGGCGTCCGCGGTGACCTCGGCCGGCACGGTCTGCGTGGTGCCGATCAGCACTCCGTGCCCCCGACGGGCGGCGATCGCGGCGCTCTCGGCGCTGAGCGTGGCGTCCCAGATCCGGTCGAGCAGCCCGCTGCCGTCCGGGTTCAGGCGTGCGGTCCCCGTGCCGAGTGACGCACCACGCAGCGCGTCGAGCAGCCGTGCGAGCTGCTCGTCGAACGCGGCACGACGGGTGTCGTGGTCGGCCCCGACCAGACCGGGCGCGAAGACGTCGAGGGTCTCCGGGCCGCCACCGTTCGCGACGCCGAGTTCCACGCGTCCGTCGCTGATCGCGTCGAGGACGGCAGCGTCCTCCGCGACCCGGACCGGGTCCTCGTGCGGCAGCGTGACCGCTCCGAGCCCGAGGCGCAGGGTGGACGTCCGCTCGGCGAGGGCCGCGAAGAACACGAACGGTGACGGGAGTCCGCCGCGCGCCGGTGCGTCGTCGTGTCGGAAGTGGAACTGGCGGACCCAGGCCCCGTCGTACCCGAGGCGTTCCGCCGCGGTGAACAGCTCGAGCTCCTCGCGGTAGGCCCGGGTCGCCGGCGGCGCCTCGGTGCCGTGCGAGAACACCGCGATCCGCAACGGCACCGTGGCCGCGCGGGCGGTGCGTTCGACGTGCGTCATGCAACACTCCCTCGTCAGTGGAGCGATGCAAACACGAGCGAGCGACGCGCACGAGCGTCGACGTAACGGGACGCAGTGATTCGTCACAGAACGTAGGAGAGAGCGCACCGCTCGGGACAGGAGCATGATCACCGCCCTTGTGCCCGGAGCAGGACGGACGTAGCTTTGCGGCAGCTGCCCCGGACCCCGGTCGCCGGAACTCCTGTGTTCCTCGAGACGATCAGGGATATTCACCGTGCCGCAGCAATTCGTCGACGAGACGTCATCCGCGAACACCCGCGAGCGCACCACCGTGACCGCGGTCGCACCGGTCCGCCTGGAAGCCTCGGCGTCCTCGCCCGAACAGGCGCTCGAGCAGTTGCCGGGCCTCGTCACGGGCACCGCCTGGCAGACCCGTCCGACCACCGGGGCGTACTCGTTCCGGTACCTCGCCGTCGGTGACGGCAACGTGACGCTCCGCCGGTCGCAGATGCGCGGGTACGTCCGCGGCACCGTGGCTCCCGACGACGCGTACGTCGTCGTCCTGGTGCTCGGCGGCGTCGTCACGCTCGATCTCCTGCGCGGCGGCGGACCGGTCGACAACGGCGCACCCACGCTGATGCCGACCGAACGACACGCCGTGGTCGAGGCGCGCAACCACGATGCCGTGATGGTGCACCTCGACCGTTCCTTCGTCCGGACCGTCGCCGAGGAGCGCCACGGTCTGCCCGCTGGCGGCCTGCACCTCGACGAACACGCCGTCCCCACCGCGGACGCCGTCGTGCGCTGGCGGCACGTCCTCGAGTCCGCTCGTCGCGTCCTCGCGGAACACGGCGTGGCCTCCAGCGCGTGGTCGGACGCCACCAGGGCCGTCGCCGTGGCCTTCCTCGCCCTGTACCCGCCGAAGGCCGCCGGGCCGTCGAGCGCCCTGTGGGCCCCGCGGAACGCCCGGATTCGGCGAGCGGTCGACCACGTGCACGAGCACGCGGCGGAACCGATCGCCGTGTCGGACCTCGCCGCCGTGTCGGGCTTGAGCGTCCGTGCCGTGCAGGAGTCGTTCCAGCGGCTGTTCGGGATGCCGCCCTCGACCTACGTCCGGTCCGTGCGTCTCCAGCGCGTCCGAGGCGACCTGCTGCGGCTCGACTCGACGTCCACCTCGGTGAGCGAAGTCGCCCGCCGCTGGGGCTTCGCGCACCTCGGCCGGTTCTCGGCGGAGTACACGAGCCGCTACGGCGAGTACCCGAAGGCCACGCTGCACCGGTGATGGTCGGATCGCCACACCGCCCGGCCGTCGCGGGCGCCTGGGTCGCCGCGCACCCGTGCTCGCCTACCGTCACGTCCATGTCCACGCGAACGAAGACCGCCACGGCGCTGTTCGGTGCCGCCACCCTCGCACTGCTGCTCACCGCCTGCGACCCGGGCGGCGCACAGAACCCGAACCCCGTCGGGCAGCTGCCCGGTTCCGAGGAGAAGTCGCAGGCGGCCGAGTGCGACCTCGCCTCGGGTGCCGCGGTCGACCTGATCGCGGACGCCGTCGGCCCGGACGACACGATCACCGCCGCCAACATCCAGAAGGGCGACGGCGGCTGGTACATCGGTGCGACGATCATGCCGAAGGGCGACGACGACACGAACGAGGACGACGAGGAGGACGCCGTGTCGGTCTGGGCGAGCACCGCCGACCCGACCGCAGACGACTTCGACGGCCCGCTCTACGCCGTCAACGACACCGCGCAGGACGCGGTGTCGGACACCGCCGCGACCGCCGCGCCGAGTTCGTTCAGTGACGACTCGCAGCTGGCGCAGCAGGTCGAGAACTGCGTCGACGGCGAGACCGACGGCTGACGCCACCACGCGCCCTGGGCGCGACCGACGGGCGGACGGGAGGCACGGGGCGGGCCCGCACCGCGCCTCCCGTCCGTCAGGTCGTGGCGTCCACCGCCCTGGCGGACGTCACGCAGGCGGTGTCGCGTCGAGCGCGATGACCGCGACCTGGACCACCGCGTTGTCCGGCATGTCCGGGTAGTAGTTGGCGCGCAGCTGCCGAGCGAAGTCGGCCATGTCGGTGTCGGCCGGCTGGTGCGCGGCGCGAGGGGTGAGCTCCGCCAGGCGGTGGTCGGTCACCTCGGTGACCTGGCCGGCCAGCGGCGTCGCCGAGGGGTGCTCGTCGAAGACGAACACCGCGGGGCCGGTGCGGACGTCTTCCTGCCAGCGCACCGTCGTGACCTTGTCGCCGCGCTGGACGGCGTCGTGGTGCTTCTGGTGGAAGTGGATCGTCTGGGACACGGATCAAGTCTGGGCGATGTCGACCAGGTCCGCGTGCCGCGCGGTGTAGGCCGTCGCACGGCGGATCCGGCGGAGCGTCAGCGGGACGATCCAGACGAGCACCGCCACCATGAGCACGAGGAACACCGGCGGCAGGATCCCGAGGTCGCCGCGGACCCACGTCGACACCATCTGGAACGCGAGCGCCGTGTAGAGCAAGCCGATGTACGCGAGCTGGAACCGCAGCGCGAGTGGGACCACCGTGGCGTACCGGACGGCGGCCGCCGGGATGCACGGGCTGTTGATCGACCACGGGGCCCAGGACGGCCCCGACATGGAGACCCTGGTGCTCACGGCGCTCGGCGGCGGCACGCGGCCGTAGAGTGCACCATGACCCAAACACCGGCAGCATCGCCGCTGCTGCACCTCGGGGTGCTGGCCGAGTCGCGGAAACCCGACGAACGCCGCCTCCCGATCCATCCCGCCCACTTCGAGCGCATCGACCCCGACCTGCGCGCGAACATCATCCTGGAACGCGGGTACGGTCGCCGCTTCGGCGTCACGGACGACCAGCTCGAACCCCTCGTCGGCGCCATGGCGGACCGAGACGAGCTCATCGCCGCGTCGGACGTCGTCCTGCTGCCCAAGCCCCAGGTGTCCGACCTCGAGGACCTGCGGGACGGACAGGTCCTGTGGGGCTGGCCGCACTGCGTGCAGGACCCCGCCCTCACCCAGGTGGCGATCGACAAGCGCCTGACCCTCATCGCGTGGGAGTCGATGAACCACTGGCGGTCGGACGGCGGGTTCAGCCTGCACGTGTTCCACAAGAACAACGAGCTCGCGGGCTACTGCTCCGTCATCCACGGCCTGCAGCTCTGCGGCTCCACCGGGGACTACGGCCGCCGCCTCACCGCGGTCGTGATCGGCTTCGGGGCCACCGCCCGCGGAGCCGTCACCGCGCTGAACGCCCACGGGATCCACGACGTCCGCGTCCTGACCAACCGCGACATCGCGGCCGTGGGGTCGCCGATCCCCTCCGTCGACATGCTGCAGATCAGACAGGACGACCACGACCCCAGCGGCAACACGGTGAAGACCGAGGACGGTCCGGTGCCGCTGGCGCCGTACCTGGCCGAGAACGACATCGTCGTGAACTGCACGCTCCAGGACCCGAACGCCCCGCTCACGTACCTGCGAACCGAGGACCTGGGCGTGTTCCGTCCGGGCAGCCTCATCGTCGACGTCTCGATCGACGTGGGGATGGGGTTCGAGTGGGCGCAGGCGACGACCTTCGCGGAACCGATGATCACCGTCGGCGAGAGCACGAACTACTACGCCGTCGACCACAGCCCGTCGCTGCTCTGGAACTCGACGACGTGGGAGATCAGCGAGGCGCTCATGCCGTTCCTCCGACCGGTGATGGAGGGCCCGTCGTCGTGGGCCGACTCGGACACGATCCGACGCGCTGTCGAGATCAAGGACGGTCACGTGCGCAACCCGGCGATCCTCGCGTTCCAGGGACGCTCGGACGAGTACCCGCACGTGGTGGCTGGCTGACGCGGGCGCTGGTCGGCGCTGACCCGATGCGGAACGACGAGGTCGACGTCGTGCGACAACGGCCTCGTCGTACCGCGTCGGCGGTGCTCACCGGAGCGCGGCAGCAGCCTCCCGCAGCTCGGCGAACGCTGCGAGCGCATGGCCCGCGAGTCCGTCGTCATCAGCGCGTGCCGCACCGGCCCACCGGTCGAACCCCTGCTTGAAGGCGAGCACGCCCATCTCGCTCGCGAGCCGGGCCGTCGGTTCCGCGACCCCGCGCTCGATGAGCGCATCGGTCATCGCGGCGGCCATACCGACGCTCTTCAGGGCGTCGCGCTCCTGGAGCTCGGCGCTCGCGGCGACCGCGGCCTTGAGTCGCGGACCCAGCTCGCGGTTCATCGGACCCATCTCGCCCGATGCACGTTCGAGTCCAGCAGCGACGGCGTCGAGCGGTGAACGTTCGGGCGCTGCGTCGGTGATCCCCTCGGACAACAAGCGGCTCAACGTCTCCTGCCCGGCGACGAGCAGTTCGCGCTTGTCCGGGAAGTGTCGGAAGAAGGTGCTCTTCGTGACCCCCGCGCGCTCGGCGATCTGCGTCACGGTCGTCTCGTCGTACCCCTGTTCGGAGAACAGGTCGACGGCGGCCAGGACCAGCCGTTCCCGAGCTCCCGGTTCCCATCGCGCCATGGGAGCATCCTACGGGACGGGACAATTGTCTCATCACGGGTGTACGGTGACGAGACACTTGTCCCATCACTGGAGGATCCCATGCGCGTCTTCATCACCGGCGGCACCGGCACCATCGGAACGGCCGTCGTCGCCGAACTCATCGCCGCAGGCCACAGCGTCACTGCGCTCGCCCGCTCGGAACGCTCCGCTGCAGCCCTCACCGCGGCGGGCGCCGAACCGGTCCGGGGCGGTCTCAGCGACCTCGACGCCCTCCGTGCCGGTGCGCGCGCCGCCGACGGCGTCGTCAGCCTCGCGTTCTCGAACGACTTCAGCTCGCCGGAAGCCCTGACCCGGGGCATCGCCGAGGAAGCAGATGCGATGGCCGTACTCGGCGAGGAACTCGTCGGCTCCGACCGCCCGTTCGTCGTCGTGTCCGGCACACCGTGGGTCCCGGGCAGGGCGTCGACCGAGGCCGACCCCCTGCCCCACGAGGGACCGGTCGCCGGCCGCGCTCGATCGGTGCTCGCCGCGCTCGACCTGGCCGAGCGTGGCGTGCGGGTGTCCGCGATCCGGTTGCCGCGCACCGTGCACGCCGACGGCGCGGGCGGCTTCGCGGGCATCCTCACCGAGACGGCCCGAGGCAGCGGTGTGGCCGGGTACCCCGGAGACGGCGAACAGCGCTGGCCCGCCGTGCACGCGCGGGACGCTGCCGTCCTCTTCCGACTGGCGCTGGAGGTCGCACCGGCCGGCACGGTCTGGCACGCCGTGGCCGACGAGGGCGACCGGGTGCGCGACGTCGCCGAGGTGATCGGCCGACGGCTCGGACTACCGGTCGAGCGCGTCGCGGACGAGACGTTCGGGGCGTTCGCCCCGATCTTCGTGATGGACCAGCCGGCGTCGAGCGAGCACACGCGTCGCACGCTCGCTTGGGAGCCGGTCCACGAATCGCTGCTGGCAGACCTGGAACACGTCGAGCGCTGACGTCGTGGCCTGGGCGCGACGTCAGGGACGGACGGGAGGCGCGGTGCGGGCCCGCACCACGCCTCCCGTCCGCCGTCGGCGCACGTGACCCGCCCCGCGTCGGTCGCGCGGACCGGTGCGGTCGGTCAGGCGGTGCGGTCGGTCAGGCGGTGCGGTCGGTCAGGCGGTGCGGTCAGTCGCCGGGCGCCGACACCCAGACGTTGGGGGCGAGCTCCTGGAACGGGTCCGGTCCGCCACTGGTGTAGCCGTCGGACACCAGGAGGGTCTGGTGTTCCTGCTCGTCGATCATGCTCGTGATGACCGATGCCGGCTCGAGATCCTGCCCGCCGGCACACACCGCGTAGTTGTCGACACTGTCGGGGTCATCGTTCCGTGCGATCAGGCACGCTCCGCCGTCGGCGACGGCAGCGATCCAGTACTTCGTGCCGTCGCGCTCGACCGCGAACCGTGCACTGTCCGGGACCATGTCGGCAGCAGCCGTCGTCTGGTCCTCCTCGGGCAGCGCGTCCGCGGCGGTGACCGGCTGCCGCAGGATCGAGAAGTAGTCTGCCGCGTCGGTCGTCGGGTTCGGACGCGGCGTCGTCGACGCTCCGGTTGGGTGCGCACTCGGCGATGCACGTGGTGCGGCATCACCGTCCGAGCAGCCGGTAAGGGCGACGGCCGACACGATCACCGCACCGATCACTCCAGCGAACAGGCGGACGAACCCGGGTCGACCGTTCACGAGGTCAGTTCCCCCACACGAAGAACGCGATGACCCCGCCGATCAGGACCGCGCCGATCGGGACGAGGTACACCCAGTCGTGACGGATGGGACCCTGTCCGGGCTGGTGGTCGCGCTGGAACGGCGCGACCGGGTTCCCACTCGTTCCCGGCAGGAAGTCGACAGAGTGCTGTCGGACCGGTTCGTGTCGTCGGCTGTGCATCGGACCCCCCGTGATCGCGTCTGCGGTGGGCTCTGGCGGGCTCGAACCGCCGACCACTTCGGTGTAAACGAAGTGCTCTACCAACTGAGCTAAGAGCCCGCGACTCGATCCTAGAGGTCGATCCCCCGTATCGTGGCGCTGGACAGCTCGGCCGCGAACCAGTTCAGTGCTCGGCTTCATTTCGCCGATAGTAAGCCGTACACTTAACCCATGTCGGACGAGCCCATCTACGCCGTGATCCTCGACCTCGTCGACTCCCGCACGCTCGAGGACCGCCCCGCCGCGCAGCGCGACGTCGAGCGGGCGTTCCGCGAGACGACCGACGTCACCCCGGTGGACCCGGTGCACGCGACCGTCGGCGACGAGTTCCAGGTGATCTACGCAACGCTCACCGACGCGCTCGTCGCCAGCACCGCCGCGATGCTCGCGCTGCCAACGACGGTGCAGGTCCGACTCGGGATGGGTCGCGGGACGGTGCGCACCGTGGGGTCCGGCACGAGCGGTCCGCTCCAGGACGGCCCGGCGTGGTGGTCCGCCCGCGACGCCATCAACGAGACGCACCGCCGCGAAGACGGCCGGACGTCCTTCCTCCGGTCGTGGTTCCACGCGTCCGACGACCGCCACGGCACCGAGGAGCGACTCGTGAACGCCTACTTCCTCAGCCGCGACCACGTCGTGGCCCGCCTGACACCACGGGCCCGACGCATCGCGCTCGGACTCGTCCAGGGCCGGACCCAGGCGCAGATCGCCGCGACCGAGGGGATCACCCCGTCCGCGGTCTCCCAGTCGGTGCAGAAGTCAGGCGTGGCCGCGATCGTCGAGGGTCTCCGGGTCCTCGCGGGACAGGAACGCTGATGCTCGCCGGGATCCTCCTCGCACTCATCGGGCTGGGCGACGTCGTCCGGGCACGCACCGGTACTGACGCGCACCGACCGCGCACGCTGACCACCATCGCTATCGTCGTGCTCTGGGCCGGGGTGTCCGCTGTGGCCTGGCTCGGTCTCGGTGTCCCCGTGTGGAGCGTCCTCGTCCCGGTGGTGCTCGCAGCGGCGTGGATCGCCACGACCGCGCCGGTCCGAGCCGGTGGCGGGACCGCGGACGGCGACCGTGGCGAACCGACGGCCCGGGGGCTGCTGCGAGGGTCCGGGTCCTGGCCCGCGGTCCTGCTCGCCGTCGCCGTGGCCGTGCTGCTGCTCTGGGGGCCACTGCCCGACGGCACGGGCTTCGTGGTCGACTGGCACGACGGCTCGGGCCTGGCGTTCGTCGACGCCGTTCCGCTCGCCGCCGTCGTGGGCGGTGTCGGCTCGGCGCTGTTCCTCGTCGACTCCGCGAACGTGGTCGTCGCCCAGGCACTCCCGCCGGGACTCCAGCGCGGAGCTACCACGGGCGCCGAGGCCGACGACCTCCGCCGCCGGTTCGGGCGACGCCGACGCTCCGACGCCGACGCCGAACAGTCCGGGGACAACACGGTGCGCCTCAAGGGCGGTCGCCTGATCGGCCCGATCGAACGACTGCTGCTGGCCGGGTTCGCGGTGGCGGGGGCCTTCCCGGTGGTCGCTGCGCTGATCGCGGCCAAGGGCATCGTCCGGTTCCCCGAGATCCGGCGCGAGACGACCGGCTACCAGGCGGAGTACTTCCTGATCGGCAGCCTGGTCAGCTGGGCGATGGCCTTCGCCGCCGCCGGCATGTGCTGGCTCCTGGCGCACAGCTGACCCGCGCGGAGCCCGTCGGCCCGCCCGTCCCGTCCCCCGCCCCGTCCCCGAGGTTCCGAAATCTCGGCATCTCGCGGCCCTGAGCACGTCAGTGTGGAACCTCGGCGACGAACGCACGGCGAGTTGTGGAACCTCGGCACAGCGAGTCCACCCGCACCGCGCCGCTTCGGAGACGCGTCAGGCCGCGCGGCGAGCCCGACCCTCGACCTGGCGTTGGACGAAGGCCTGTCGGAGTCGCTCGAACAACACTGCCGGACGCCCGGTGTCGGCGGATGTTGCGTGGATGACGATCCAGCCGTTCACCGCGAAGCCGTTCGACCGGCGCTGATCGTGCTGGAAGGTCCGGCGGTCACGGTGGTGATCGCCGTCGTACTCGAGGGCGATCCGGAGCGTCGGCCACGCGAGGTCTGCTCGGCCGAGGAAGGAACCATGGTCGTCCACGACGTCGACGTTCACCTCGGGTTCCGGGAACCCCGCATCGACCACGCCGAGCCGGAGACGGGTCTCCATGGGCGACTCGACTCCGGTCCGCACCCCGTCGAGTGCGGCTCGTGCTCGTCGTGCCGAGCGACTCCCGGCAACGATCGCGGCCGCCAGTCCGTCGATGGTGGCGAGCCCGCTCGGACCGACGAGGTGGTCACCCAGGACGACGAGTTCGACGACGGTGAGCAGTGACGCCGATTCGAACCACGCGCGCGCTGGCGGGCTGACCGGGATGCAGCGGACGAGTTCCGGCCGGAAGCCCTCGATCCGAAGCCGGTGCGGGATGACCTGGGGGCGGCGCATGATCGGCGCGGTCCCGATCGCCGTCACGTGCACGAGTTCGTCGTCGAGCCGTGCCGGGAGCGGCGCTCCCCAGAGCCGAGCGGCCGTGGTGTGGCTGACGAACTGGTCGCTCCGGAGGACGACGGCGATCGCTTCCACGACCGTCACGGGGACGTCCGCTCGGACGCGGACGCCGTGGACCGGAGCCCTGAGGTCGCGGCGGGTCAGCCGCGATGGGCTCGCTCCGGCCGCCAGCGCCTCTCGCACCGGGAACGGCCTCGGCGAGTGGTCGACGCGTGCTCGATTCCCCATGACGAGAGCATCGCGCACGAGGTGTCGGGCCCGACCCCGGTGGGACGCATCTGTGGAGAACGACGCGGGACGGGCCTCCAGTCCGAACCAGAAGGACGTGGCGAGGTTCCACGACATGCCGCGCGATGGTCGCCCAGGTGCCGATCCCGGGCGAACAGGGCCACGAGATGCCGAGATTTCGGAACCTCGGGGCACACCGCGGAACCTCGGGGCACACCGCGGAACCTCGGGGCACACCGCGGAACCTCGGGGCGCACCCGCCCCGGGGAACCTCGGCAACGGCGCGTACCCTCTCCCTCGTGAACGGTGCCGGTGTCCTCGACGAATCCGGGCGGCTGCGGCTCCTCGGCTCCGGGGTGACGGGTGCGGCGTTCGCGGTCGTCCTCGTCATGCTCGTGTTGTCGTCGTGGACCGAGGCGACCACCACCGTCCTCGTCTCCGTCGGCATCCCGTCCGCGGTGGCAGGTGCCGCGATCGCCGTGTACCTGCAGTTGCGCGCCTGGCGTGCCGAGGGCGGGTACGAGCGCTCGATCGCGGTGCGCGAGTGGATCGCCGACGGTCAGGTGCCCTACGGGGTCCCGGCGGAGCTGTGGATCCCGCTGGTCCAGGCGCAGGCCGACCGCGAGGGCGCTGGCTGGGGCAAGGTCGTCCTCGGCACGCTGTGGATCGCGATGACGTGGTCGATGCGCGACCAGCACGACGCCCTCATAACGACGATGTTGATCCTGCTCTGGGCCGGCATGGTCCTGTGGGCGGCCGTCTGGGTCATCCCCCGCGCTCGGGCGGCCCGTGCGCTGCTCCGCCGCGGGGTCTCCACCATCGGCTGAACGACCGCGCGAACCCGCTGACTACGCTCGGCGGCATGCAGAGTCGCACCCTCGGCCGTACCGGCCGCGAAGTCTCCCCCATCGGTCTCGGTACGTGGCAGTTCGGCGGTGACTGGGGTCCGGTGAGCGACGCGGACGCGAACGCCGTGATGGACGCCTCCGTCGAGTCCGGCATCACGCTCTTCGACACCGCCGACGTGTACGGCGACGGTCGCAGCGAGCAGCTCATCGGTGCGTGGCGTGCGTCCAACCCCGACGTGCCGCTGACGATCACGACGAAGATGGGCCGCCGCGCCGAGCAGGTCACGTCGAACTACGTGGCGGCGAACTTCCGCGAGTGGGTGGACCGCTCGCGCACGAACCTGCGGCAGGACACGCTCGACCTGGTGCAGCTGCACTGCCCGCCGTCCGAGGTCATCGGCGACGACGCCGTGTACGACGCCCTCGACGCGCTGGTCGCGGACGGCTCGGTCGCCGCCTACGGCGTCAGTGTCGAGACGGCCGACCAGGCGTTGGCCGCGATCGCCCGGCCCGGCGTCGCGAGCGTCCAGATCATCCTCAACGCGTTCCGGCTCAAGCCGCTGGACCGCGTGCTGCCGGCGGCCCTGGAGGCAGGGGTCGGCATCCTCGCGCGCGTCCCGTTGGCCTCGGGGTTGCTGTCCGGCAAGTACACGACGGAGACGTCGTTCGCCGAGGGCGACCACCGCAACTACAACCGGCACGGCGAGGCCTTCGACCAGGGCGAGACGTTCAGCGGTGTGGACTACGACGACGGCGTGCGCGCGGCGCAGACCTTCGCGGCGTCCCTGCCCGACGCCGTCTCCGTGCCGCAGGCGGCGCTGGCGTGGGTCATCGCGCAGGACGGCGTGACCGCCGCGATCCCCGGAGCACGGAACCCGGAGCAGGCGCGCTCGAACGCGGCCGCCGGTGACCTGCCGCCGATCGAGGGCCTCGACGCCACGGTGCACGACCTGTACGACACGTGGTTCCGCGCCACGGTCCACGACCGCTGGTGAGGACCCGCGTCGTCGCGGTCGCGGTGGCCGCACTCCTGCTGCTGTCGGGCTGTGCCGCGCCGGGGGCGGGGACGTCGCGCGACGCTCCACCCTGGCCGCGGCCGACCGACCTGTCCGCCCGTGCCGACGTGGCGGGCTTGCGGAACGTGTGGGGTGAGCGGCTCGCCGAGCACGTCCACACCCACCTGACGATCCTGGACGGCGACGACCCGGTGACGGTCCCCGCGAACATCGGGCACTCGGACCGGGGGAAGTTCGCCGCCGAGATCCACACGCACGACACCTCGGGCATCGTGCACGTCGAGTCCCCCACCGAGCAGACCTTCACGCTCGGCCAGTTCTTCGACGAGTGGGGTGTCTCGCTCGGTCCGGAGCACGTCGGCGGCCTGCGTGGCGAGCTCACCGTGTGGGTGGACGGCCACCGCCGGATCGGCAACCCGCGTTCGATCGAGCTGACGAACCGGCGCGAGGTCGTGCTCATCGTGACGACGATCGGCGAGGTCCCGCGCCTGCCCGCCCCCTTCGACTGGCCACCGCAGTACGGCTAGCGAGCACCGGCCCGCCCCGCGCGGCGAGCCCGCTCAGGCCTCCTTCGGCGCGACCCAGGCCAGGTCGAGCTCCCACTGGTCCACCGCACCGGCCGGCAGCTGCCAGACGTACTCGTTCTTGAGCTTCTTGCCGTCCTCGCGGAACGGCCCCGTCCGGTACGGGTAGAACGCCACCGTCGGCAGGGTGCCGGGCGGCGCCGTCCGGATCGCGTTCGAGAAGTCCTTGTTCAACCGCCGCAGCTCGGTGATGACCGCGGAGCGAGCACTGTCCGAGTCGAACCCCGACGCCCCGGACGCGAGCTGGAACGCGATGTGCAGCTGTCGGTCGCCCCGGTCGTCCTCGTAGCTGATCAGCCGGTGGTTCTCGACGGCCTCGAGCAGCTCCGGGTCGTCGTAGACCACGTCACGCACGACGTCGGGCGCGACGACCGCACCGTTGTAGTCGACGGACAGGTCGGAGCGGCCGTAGTGGAACAGCAGGGGCAGGTCGAGCTCGGCGGCGTCGGCGAGCTCGTCGAAGCCGTGTGCGCGCAGCGTCCGGCGCAGCGAACGCATCCGCACGACGTGCCCGCGATCGTGGATGTTGTACCGGATCCGTGGACTGATGTTCTCGGACCGGGTGATGGTGACGACGAGTTCGCCGAGGTCGTTCGTCTCGATCAGGTACCCGAACGGGTTGAACTGGAACACCATCGGCAGCACGCCGTACTCGGCCTGCTTCGTCAACGCGGCGGACAGCTCGGATGACGCAGCGATCGCCCGGCGCAGCTGCACGCTGAACGGCGTCTCGATGCCGAGGTTGATCTCGAGATCGCTCGCCCCGTAGGAACCGAGGACGGCCTGCGCGTACTGCTCGATGTGGGCGCGCATGTTCTCGCTGATGCCCTCGCCACCGAACGCCGCGACGATCGTGTACTCGCTCCAGTCGAGCCGGTCGTCCTCGAACAGCGCCTTCAGGAAGGGCGGGTAGCTGCAGATGATGTAGGTGAAGTCGGTGCCGAACTCGCGCATCGTCTGCACGATCTTGTCGCGGTCCGGCCCGATCGACTTGATCATCGACGACTCGGTGAGCGACGCCGTCACGTTCATGCCCGTGGCCCACGCCCCGAGCGAGAAGGCGTTGAGCACGAACGGCTGCTTCGGCAGGTCCTTCGCGGTGCGCGAGAACCCGAGTTGCAGCAGTTGCCGGGTGGCCTGCCGTTCGTCGGGACCGCGGACCCAGCTGGTCGGCGTGCCGCTCGACCCGCTCGACTCGTCGACGACCACGCCGCGCCGTGGCAGCCGTCCGTCGACGCAGCGCTCGGGGATGCTCCACCGTCTGACGTAGGAGTCCTTGTCCATCTCGGGCAGGCCCGAGATCGCCGCGGCGATCCCGCCACGCGTGTCGAGCCGGGAGGCCCGTCCCGCCTCCGCCAGGAACGCCCCGTAGGCGGGTACCCGCTTCGCAGCCCGCTCCACGGTCCGCCAGGCACGCCAGCGTCCGAGGGTCCAGCGGAGCGGCTCGATGCCCGGCGTGAGCAGGAGCTTGTGGGTGCCGACGCGGGGCATGAACAGCGCCACGAAGGTCTCGACGACCCACACGACCGTGAAGACCGCCGCGCGCTTCACCGTGCACCCCCGAGCGTCATGGCGGCCGCGGGTCTGCGGTGCGCCAGGGGCGGTGGCGCACTGTGCCCGAAGCGGAACAGCATCCAGGCCATCCGGCCGTCGGACTCGTCGACGCCGGCGCGTTCGACGAAGGCGGCGTGCGACCGCGGGTTCGTGATCACGGTGCCGAACGGGTGCAGGGCGATCCCCCGCGCGCTGAACTCGAGCCAGATCCGCATGAACACCCGGCCGGCCTCGACGTAGTCGGCCGGCGTGCGGAAGGGCCCCTCGAGCCACCCGAGCTGCCGGACGCCGCGCATCGTCGACAGGTACACGCGCTTGAATACCCCACCGACACCGGGTGCCTCCCACAGCCCACGGTGCTCCATCGCGAACCGCAGGACCGGTCCGGGCATGAGCATCGTCTCCGCCGACAGCCCGTCGCCGGTGGTCACCGCCTGCCGCTTCGAGAACCGCAGCCAGTGCAGGATCTCGTCGTGCACGGCGTCGTGCTGCAGGTCGTCGAACAGGGTCTCCTGGTTGACCCGGACGATCTCGTCGACGGTCGCCCGGTCGGACGTGGTGCGGAACCGCTGCCCGGCGGCCGACGCGATGGCGGACGCGGCGTCCACGGCGGCGTCGTCCACCAGGGTCGCGTCGTAGGGCCTGCGCGAGGTGCGCCGTGCCAGGAAGACGGCCAGGGCCTCCCGGTCGTCCGCGGTGACCGCCCGCGGACGCAGGCGCACCGTGCCCAACCGGTGCAGGTGGTCGTCCGCCGCCCCGGAGTCGCCGGCGTCGAGCCGGCCGAAGTCCATCTCGGCGTGGTCGAGCCGCTCCTGCACGGCGAAGCCGTGCGCTCGGGCCACGACCTCGAGCCCGGCCAGGAACACCCCGGCGCAGACGTGCCCGAACGGGATGCCGAACGACTCCGCCGGCAACCCCCGCCGCAGGTCGTAGAAGACGGTCGCGGTGTGGTCGTCCTCGACGCGCACGACGATCGGTTGCGAGTTGTGCGGCGACGGGTAGTGTCGCGCGTCCTCGATGATGCCGGTCCACGGTGATGCCATCGGTTCCCCCTCGGTGGTCTCTCGCACCGATCATACGAACCGCCCCCGACGCCCATGCCGTTGCGGGCATGCGGTTCCGCCGCGACCTGCGTAGCCTGCAGCCATGAGCACGATCCGGACCGGGACCGACCTCGCCGCGGTCGAGGACGTGGTGGCGGGCATCTCGGCGCACGGCGAGCGGTACCTGGACCGGCTCTTCACCGTCCGGGAGCGCACCGACGCGGGCGACGACCCGGAGCGCCTGGCCGCCCGGTTCGCGGGTAAGGAGGCCGTGATGAAGCTCCTCCGCCCCGCACCGGACCAGGCGATCCCGCTGCGCGAGGTGGCGATCGTCCTCGACGACCACGGCGCGCCGACGGTGGAGCTGACCGGGACCGCCGCCGCCCTGGCCGATGCGATCGGGTGCGGCGCGATCGCGGTGTCCCTCGCGCACGAGCGGGGTCTGGCCGTCGCGACGGCGGTGGCGCTCTCCGACCGCTGACGTCCGCCTGTGCCGCGGCACAGGCGGTGCGGATCGCGTGCGGTTTCCCGCACCCGCACGGCGGTTTCCCGAGGCCCGGTTCTCCTTATGGTTGCCAGCATGGACCAGGAACCACAGCACTCGAGCACGACCGCGACGCTGCTCGACCCCACGATCGAACAGGCCGTGCGCCGCGCACTCGCCGACCACGGGCGCCTGACCGTGGACGCACAGGACGTCGCCTCGATCGCCGACCTGTACGCGCTCGGGCTGTCGTCGCACGCCACCGTGAACGTCATGCTCGCGGTCGAGTCCGAGCTCGACGTCGAGTTCCCCGACTCGGTCCTGAACCGCTCCACCTTCGCCACCGTCGAGTCGATCGTCGCCGCTGCGGAGCTCGCCTCGTGACCCTGACCCTGCCGACGACACCGGTCGTCGACCGCTTCGCCGAGCGCGCCGCCGCCGTGGCTGCGGTCGCCGCCCAGTTCGCGGACGAGGTCGACCGCGACGCCCGCCCGCCGCGCGAGGCCATCGCGGCCATGCGCGAGTACGGGCTGCTCGCCGCCGCCGTCCCCACGGAGCACGGTGGCGAGGGCGCATCCGTGTCCGAGCTCTCGGCGATCGCCACCGAGCTCGGCCGGGCCTGCGCCGCCACCGGCATGGTCTTCGCGATGCACCAGGGCCAGGTCATGGCGCTCTGGCGGCACGGCGGCGACGGTGCCGGCGTGCTCGACACGATCGCCGCGGTCCGGGACGGCGCGCTCGTCGCCTCGGCCACCACGGAGCGCGGGGTCGGCGGCGACGCCCGCCGTTCGACCTGCTCGATCGAGGCCACCGACGACGGCCGCATCCGCCTGCGCAAGGACGCGCCGGTGATCTCGTACGCGACCGAGGCCGACGCGGTGTTCGTCACCGCCCGCCGCGACCCGGACGCCCCGGCCTCCGACCAGCGCCTGCTCATCTGCCGGACCGACTCGATGGTGCTCTCGCAGACCTCGACCTGGGACACGATGGGCCTGCGCGGGACCTGCAGCAACGGCTGGATCCTCGACACCGAGACCACCGTCGACCGGGTGTTCCGCGACGACTACTCCGCGATCTCGGCGCAGACGGTCCTGCCGGTCTCGCACGTGCTGTGGGCCTCGGTCTGGCTCGGCATCGCCGCCTCGGCGAGCGAGCGCGCCCGGACCGCGGTCCGCAAGCAGGCGCGTGCAGCGATCGGGACGACCCCGCCCGGAGCGCTCCGGCTCGCCGAGCTCCTGGTCGACCTGCAGGCCCTCGCCGACTCCGTCCGGCACGCCGCCGAGCGGTTCGACGCCGCGGCCGACGACCCCGAGGTGCTCGCCTCGAGCGCCTACGCCCTCGCGGCGAACGCCCTCAAGATCGGTGCGTCCGAACGCGTCACCGACATCGTCACCAAGGCGCTCCGCATCGTCGGGATCGCGGGCTACGCGGCCTCCGGCCCGATGAGCATCGCCCGACACCTCCGAGACGCCCACGGTGCCGCCGTCATGGTGAGCAACGACCGTCTCCTCAAGAACGACGCCGATCTTGCCCTCATGACGGGAGTGATCCTGTGACCCTCACGGACCCCACCACCAGCACGACCACCGCGACCAGCACCACCGCGCCGGACCTCGACGCCGCGCGGGCGGCCCTCCGCGCCCGCCTGCTCGCCGACCGAGTGCTCATCGACCTCGGCTCGCCCGGGCTGTACGGCCGGACCGGCGTGTTCGAGCGCGTGTACACGGCCGTCGACGCCGCGGCCGTCCGCAGCCAGCAGGACCTCGACGCCGAGGTGCTGCGGTTCCCGCCGGTCGAGCCGCTCGCCGCGTTCGAGCGCACCGACTACATCGCCTCGTTCCCGGACCTCGCCGCGTCGATCTCCGGCTTCACCGGCGACGACCGCACGCACCGGGCACTGCTCGCCGCCCGCGAGCGCGGTGAGCGGTGGGAGGGCTTCCTCGAGCCCGCCGACCTCATGCTCACCCCGGCGGTCTGCCACCCGGTGTACGGCCTGGTCGGCGACACGATCCCGCAGGAGGGCCGCTGCTTCGACATCGTCGGCGACTCGTTCCGCCGCGAGCCGTCGCTCGACCCGATGCGCCTGCAGGCCTTCCACATGCACGAGTTCGTGCACATCGGCACGCCGGCGTCGGCCCAGCAGCACCGCGACGACCGGATCCCGGTGATGCGCGAGCTCCTCGAGTCGTTCGGGCTCGAGATCGACGTGGTCCCCGCCAACGACCCCTTCTTCGGTCGCGTCGGGCAGATGCTCGCCCGCAACCAGGTCGAGCAGGCGCTGAAGTTCGAGTTCGTCACGCCCGTCTACGGCGACGACCACCCGACCACGGCGATCAGCTCGGCGAACCTGCACGAGGACCACTTCGGCACCTCGTTCGGTCTCCGCACCGCCGACGGCGAGGTCGCCCACAGCGCCTGCATCGCCTTCGGACTGGAGCGCATCACCATCGCCCTGTTCGCCGCACACGGCACGGACGTCGACGCCTGGCCGGCGCCGGTCCGCGCGGCGCTCGCGCTGTGACGACGCTGCACGGGTGGTCCGGTTCGCCGGCCGTCCGCGCCGCCGTGCAGCTGCCGCCCGCTGCGCGGGCCGGGGTCGTCATCTGCCCGCCGCTGGGGCAGGAGGGCGTCATCGCGTACCGCACGCTCCGCCTGCTCGCAGACCGCCTGGAGGCCCGTGGCATCGCCTCGGTGCGCTACGACCCGTCCGGACGTGGTGACGGCGCACCCGACACCGACCCCGACGCGCAGGTCCGGTCCGCGCGCCACGCGGCCGCCGTGCTCCGCACGTCCGGGGTCCGGCACGTCGCGTTCGTCGGGCTCGCCTCGGCCGCCCTCGTCGCCGCGACCGCCGCCGAGGAGACCGACGCCCTGGTCGTCTGGGACGCCCCGGCCTCGGGCCGCGGCTGGCTCCGCCGCCAGCGCGCACTGGCGACCATCACCATCGGCACCGAGCGGTTCGTGGACGGCGTCGAGAGCCTGATCGGCATCGAGGTCGAACCGGACGAAGCGGCAGCGCTCTCCACCCTGGCGTTCGCGCCGCGCACCGGTCCGACCGTGGCGCTCGTGCGACCGGAGACCCGTGCCCCGAAGACCCTCGGGCCCGTCGAGACCGTCGAGGTGCCCGGCAGTGCCGAGCTGCTCGACGGCACGAGCATCCACGCGCGGATCCCCGGAGCCGCCGTGGACGCCGCCGTCGCCTGGCTCGACACCTGGGCCCCCGCGGCGTCGGGACCGGTCGTGCCGCCCGTGCTCGACGAGGTCCTGGACGTCGACGGCCGGGTGTCCGAGCGCATCGTCCGCCTCGGTCCGGACGAACTGTTCGCCGTCGAGACCGTCTCGTCCGCACAGCACCACGACGCTCCCCTGGTGGTCCTGCACAACGGTGCCGCCGAGCACCGGGTCGGAGCCACCGACTACCAGGTCGACCTCGCCCGGGCGCTCGCCCGTGACGGTGCCCGCGTCGTCCGGGTCGACCGCCGGGCCACCGGTGAGAGCTCCACCGTGCGCGACGACGAACGCAGCTTCCTCTTCGCCCAGGAGTGGGTCGAGGACCAGTCCGCCGTCGTCGCCGACCTCGGCACCCCGTCGGACCGCCTGGTGCTCGTCGGCATGTGCGCCGGCGCCTGGCTCGCCGGTCGGTCCGTCGACGAGGCACCCCGCCTGGTCGTCGAGATCAGCCCGAACGACTACCGCCGGCAGCCGGCCGCCCCCGGCAGCTACGAGGACGCCGTGCGGGCGATCGACGCCCCCTCGCCCGCTCGCCTGTGGGTCCGCCAGCGGTACAACGCCGTCGTGCCGACGGCCCTGCGCGAGTGGATCGCCCGGCGGGACCGCGTCGGCGGCGTCGTCGAGCACGTCCGACCGCTCGTGGAGCACGGCACCGACGTCGTCGTGATCGCCGCTCCGGACGACGCCGCCCTGTTCGACCGGCTCGGTGGCCAGAAGGCCCTGCGCCGCTACGGCGGGGTCGGCCGGCGCGGCTCGGTGTCGATCGTGCGGGTCGAGGACGGCGACCACTCGCTGTTCTCCCCCGTGATGCGCCGAGCCGTCCGCGCCGAGGTGCGTTCCCGCGTCGCGGCGACGTTCCCCGTCCCCGCCTGATCGTCCGGAGGGGTCAGGTGAGCCCGAGCTCGCGCGCCACGGCGTCCGGGTGCTCGACGTGGGCGAAGTGCCCGCAGTCGTCGAGCAGCACCGTGCGGAGCTGCGGCACGAGCTCCCGCACGGCCTCGAGGTCCGAGACGCGCGCGAACACGTCGTCGCGCCCGGCGATCGCGGTGACCGGGCAGGCGATCCCCCGCCAGCGACCGAGGTCGTAGCCGGCCGCGATCCGTGCCGCGTCCGTGAACCGGGTCGGCCGGAGCTCCTGGACGAAGGCGTCGAGCACGCTGCGGTCGAGGCGTCGCACGTGCGTGAACACCGGCGCAGCGAGCAGCGCCAGCAGCCCGACACGGGACAACGCCCGGAGCACCGGCCGCGCGGCCTCGCCGGTGATCGACAGCCCCGCACGCAGGAGCGTGAACGCCGGTAGCGTCCGGAGCGCCCGGACGGGGTGCCGTGCGGCGGCCGCCGTCGCGACGGTCGTGCCGGACACCAGGGCCACCGACCGCACGCGCAGGGGCGCCACGACCGCCAGGTGCATCCCGACGAAGGCGCCCATCGAGTGCCCGAGGACGTCCACCGTCGCGATCCCGAGCGCTTCCAGCACCGTGGTCAGCGACCCGGCGACGTCGTCGAGGTCGAACGGGTGTGCCGGTGCCGGGGACGATCCCCACCCCGGCAGGTCGACGAGCACGAGTCCCCGGTCGCCGACGCCGTCGGCAGCGGTCAGCAACGGGGTCCAGGTCGACCAGGATCCCGCGACGCCGTGCAGCAGCAGGAGCGGGTCGGGGCCGGGCCGGTGGTGCACCACGACGGGCCCGGTGGGCGTCGGGACCTCGGTGCGCCGGAGGTGCCACGTGGCGGGCGTGGGCGACACCGGGTACGGGGCGTAGGCCTCGGTGGTGACCACACGGTCACGTGCGTCCGTGTCGATGGCGTGCACCGTGCCTCCTGTCCGATGTCGACGCGGATGCGTCGCAGGAGGGGTTCGGAACGCTAGCCGACCGGGACGGGTGCGGTGCAGGCGGCGAGCCGGTCGAGGGCTGCCTTGTACTCCGCGACGTCGCGCTGCAGGCCGGGCTCGGTGATGATGGAGGCCTTGATGCGGCCCTGCACGTCGATCACGAAGGTCGCGCGGGTGGCGAAGCCCTTGTGCTCGAGGAAGACGCCGTACTCCTTCGAGACCGCGCCGTGCGGCCAGAAGTCGGCGAGGAGCTCGAAGTCGTAGCCGTTGAGCTCGGCGAAGGAGCGGAGCGTCGCCTTGGAGTCGACCGAGATGCCGATCAGCTCGACGCGCTGGTCCTGGAACATCGCGACGTTGTCCTGCAGGGCGCAGAGCTCGTTCGTGCAGTTCGACGAGAACGCCAGCGGGAAGAAGACGAGTGCGACCGGGCGGTTGCCGCGGAAGTCGCTGAGTCGGACGTGCTCACCGAACTGGTTCGGGAGCTCGAAGTCCGGCGCGAGAGAGCCGATCTCGAGAGCCATCGGTACGTGTGCTTCTTCCTCGGGTGTGGGGTGTGCCCGTCGGGTCCGTGCGCACGCGGGTCGCGTGTGCACGATCGGCCATGCTACGCCGACGACACGCGAAAGCAAGCACCCGTCCACCTGCACGGCACCATCAGCATCCGAGTCGGTGCTGGGGCCTAGAGTGGACGGGGCCCCATCCGGTCGCGACCCGACCACCGGAGCCACCATGTCCACCACCACGAGAACGAACGAGGTCAAGGGTGACGGTGAACGACCAGGACCCGTACAGCACCGGGGCGAACGACCAGGACCCGCAGGAGACCGCCGAATGGCGTGAGTCCCTCGACGGATTGGTCCAGACCCACGGACACCAGCGCGGTCGCGAGATCATGCTGAGCCTGCTCAAGCGGTCCAAGGAACTGCACCTCGGTGTGCCGATGGTCCCGACGACGGACTACGTGAACACCATCGCGCCGGAGAACGAACCCGAGTTCCCCGGCGACGAGGAACTGGAGCGCCGGTACCGCCGGTGGATCCGCTGGAACGCGGCCATCACGGTGCACCGCGCGCAGCGTCCGGGCATCAGCGTCGGCGGCCACATCTCGACGTACGCGTCGAGTGCCGCGCTGTACGAGGTGGGCTACAACCACTTCTTCCGTGCGCAGGACCACGCGTCCGGCGGCGACCAGGTCTTCTTCCAGGGCCACGCCTCCCCCGGCATGTACGCCCGCGCCTACATGGAAGGGCGTCTCGGCGAGGACCAGCTCGACGGGTTCCGTCAGGAGAAGTCCCACGCCGGCGGCGGCCTGTCGTCGTACCCGCACCCGCGCCTCATGCCGCACTTCTGGCAGTTCCCGACCGTGTCGATGGGCATCGGCCCGATCAACGCGATCTACCAGGCGCAGCAGGCCAAGTACCTGACCAACCGCGGCATCAAGGACGCCTCCGACCAGCAGGTCTGGGCCTTCCTCGGCGACGGCGAGATGGACGAGGTCGAGTCGCGCGGACAGCTCCAGGTCGCCGCGAACGACGGCCTCGACAACCTGAACTTCGTGATCAACTGCAACCTGCAGCGGCTCGACGGTCCGGTGCGCGGCAACGGCAAGATCATCCAGGAGCTCGAGGCGTTCTTCCGCGGTGCTGGCTGGAACGTCATCAAGGTCGTCTGGGGGCGTGAGTGGGACGACCTGCTCGCCCGCGACACCGAGGGCGCACTGCTCAACCTGATGAACCAGACGCCGGACGGCGACTACCAGACGTACAAGGCCGAGAACGGCGCGTACGTCCGCGAGAACTTCTTCGGGCGCGACCCGAAGGCGCTCGAGCTCATCGAGGGCTACAGCGACGACCAGGTCTGGAACCTCAAGCGCGGTGGCCACGACTACCGCAAGGTCTACGCCGCGTTCAAGGCCGCGACCGAGCACAAGGGCCAGCCGACGGTCATCCTGGCGAAGACGGTCAAGGGCTACGGCCTCGGCCCGAGCTTCGAGGGGCGCAACGCGACCCACCAGATGAAGAAGCTCACGCTCGACAACCTCAAGCAGTTCCGCGACGAGATGCGCATCCCGGTCACCGACGCGCAGCTCGAGGAGAACCCCTACACGCCGCCGTACTACCACCCGGGCAACGACGACGAGGCGATCCAGTACATGCACGAGCGTCGTCAGGCGCTCGGCGGCTACGTGCCGGAGCGTCGCACGAAGTACACCTCGATCACCCTGCCCGAGGACTCGAAGTACCAGGTCGTGAAGAAGGGCTCCGGCAAGCAGGAGATCGCCACCACCATGGCGTTCGCCCGACTGCTGAAGGACCTGCTCCGCTCCCCGGACTTCGGCGACCGCGTCGTCCCGATCATCCCGGACGAAGCGCGCACGTTCGGCATGGACGCGTACTTCCCGTCGGCGAAGATCTACAACCCGAACGGCCAGCACTACACGTCGGTCGACCGGGAGCTCCTGCTGGCCTACAAGGAGAGCCCGCAGGGCCAGATCATCCACGTCGGCATCAACGAGGCGGGCGCCCTGGCGGCGTTCACCGCGGTCGGCACCTCGTACTCGACGCAGGGCGAGCCGCTCATCCCGGTCTACGTCTTCTACTCGATGTTCGGGTTCCAGCGCACCGGCGACGCGATCTGGGCGGCGGGCGACCAGATGGCCCGTGGCTTCATGATCGGCGCCACCGCCGGTCGCACGACCCTGACGGGTGAGGGCCTGCAGCACGCCGACGGCCACTCGCTGCTCCTCGCGACGACGAACCCGGCCGTGGTGTCCTACGACCCCGCGTACGGGTACGAGATCGGGCACATCGTGCAGGCCGGCCTCGACCGGATGTACGGCACGAACGAGGACGGCTCGCCCAAGCACAGCGACCCGAACGTCATGTACTACCTGACGGTCTACAACGAGCCGATCGTCCAGCCGGCGGAGCCCGAGGGCGTCGACGTCGACGGGATCGTCAAGGGCATGTACCTGCTCAAGCCGAGCGAGCACGACGGCCCGAAGGCCCAGCTGCTCGCGTCCGGTGTGGCGGTGCCGTGG
The DNA here is from genome assembly GCF_054060195.1 of Curtobacterium sp. PvP017. Taxonomy (NCBI): domain Bacteria; kingdom Bacillati; phylum Actinomycetota; class Actinomycetes; order Micrococcales; family Microbacteriaceae; genus Curtobacterium; species Curtobacterium sp. PvP017. The sequence goes on along the minus strand of NZ_JBSSCY010000003.1, from coordinate 27,124 downwards.
ATCCTCGAGGCGCAGCAGCTCCTCGCCGAGGACTGGGGCGTCTCCGCCGACGTCTGGAGCGTCACGAGCTGGGGTGAGCTGTACCGCGACGGTCTCGACGCGGAGCAGCACGCGTTCCTCAACCCGAACGAGTCGCCGCGCACGCCCTACGTCACCGAACGCCTGCTCGCCACCGAGGGGCCGGTCGTCGCGGTCAGCGACTTCATGCACCAGGTGCAGGAGCAGATCCGTCCGTTCGTGCCGACCGACTACGCCACGCTCGGCGCCGACGGCTTCGGCTTCTCGGACACCCGTCCGGCCGCGCGCCGCTTCTTCCACATCGACGGCCCCTCGGTCGTCGTGCGGACGCTGCAGCAGCTCGCCCGCCAGGGCAAGGTCGACGGCGCACTCGTCCAGCAGGCGATCGACAAGTACCGCCTGCACGACGTGACCGCCGGCACCACGGGCAGCGCGGGCGGCGAGAGCTGATCAGCCGGTGACGCCAGTCCGACCGGACACCGAGGGCCTGTCCAAGGCCCAGAGCCAGGAGAGCGCGCGCGAGCGCGCGCTCTCCTGGCTCCGTCAGGTGTCCGGGGAACTCTCCACCGCCACCATCAAGCGGCTCGAGGACACCCTCCCCTGGTACAGCGAGATGCCACCGGGGCGCCGCTCCGCCGTCGGGCTCGTCGCCCAGGCGGGCATCACCTCGTTCATCAGCTGGCTCGAGGGCACCGCGTCGACGCCGTGGATCGCCGCGGCCGACGTCTTCGGGTCGGCTCCGCGTGAGCTCCTGCGCTCGGTGAGCCTGCAGCAGACCCTGCAGCTCATCCGCGTGGTCGTCACCGTGGTCGAGGAACGCGCCGCCGACGACGAGATGCTGCAGGAGGCGATCCTCAAGTACTCGCGCGACATCGCCTTCGCGGCGGCGGACGTCTACGCCCGCGCCGCCGAGGCCCGCGGGCTGTGGGACGCCCGACTCGAGGCGCTCGTGGTGGACTCGATCCTGTCGGGCGAGTACGACGACGAGCTCCCGTCCCGGATCGCGGCCCTCGGCTGGCACGGACACGGCGAAGTGGCAGTGCTCGTCGGCACGGCGCCGAAGCAGCTCGAGGTCGACCAGGTCCGCCGCACCGCCCGTCACATGGACGCCGACGTGCTCGTCGGGGTGCAGGGCTCGCGGCTCGTCGTGGTGATCGGCCGCTCCACCCCGCGGGACGACGTGCCCGAGGGCGAGGACCCGGTGTCGTTCACCGCCATCGCGCAGGCGCTCGAACCGCTGTTCGGCGAGGGCCACCTGGTCCTCGGCAACGAGGTCCCCGGGGTCGTCGACGCCTCCACGAGCGCGAAGGCGGCCCTCGCCGGGTTCGCCGTCGCACGCGCCTGGCGGGGCGTGCCGCGTCCGGCGCTGGCCGACGACCTGCTCCCCGAGCGCGCCCTGGCCGGCGATCCGCTCGCCCGGTCCGCCCTGGTGCAGCGCATCTACGTCCCACTCAAGGACCAGTCCACCGAGCTCCTCCAGACGCTCTGGTGCTACCTGGACACCGGGCGGTCGCTCGAGGCCACGGCACGCGAGCTCTTCGTGCACCCGAACACCGTGCGCTACCGCCTGCGCCGGGTCGCGGACATCATCGGGTGGGACGCCACGCACGCGCGGGACGCCCTGATCGTGCAGTCCGCCCTGATCCTCGGCGCCATGTCGGAATCGGCCACGGGTCGACGCCGGATCACCCCGCGCCGGTAGGGAACCGACAATGTCACGCGGGGTTTCGTGTGGGAAGCCCACACGGGCCCCGCGGTGCATGAGCGACAGGATTGTCCGGTGATCGTCGTCGTCGCGCCCGGACAGGGCTCCCAGACCCCCGGCTTCCTCGCCCCCTGGCTCGAGGACGCCGCCGTTCGTGAACGTGTCGGGCAGTGGTCCGAGTCGATCGGGGTGGACCTCGCCGCGCACGGCACCACGTCGGACGCCGACACCATCAAGGACACCGCGCTCGCACAGCCGCTCATCGTCGCCGCCGGTCTCGTCGCCACCGACGCCCTGCTCGCCGACGGCCGCCGTGCGCTGGTCGGCGGGGTCGCCGGACACTCGGTCGGCGAGTTCACCGCCGCCGCGGTCGCCGGGATCCTCGAACCGACCGACGCCGTCTCGCTGGTCGCCGAGCGCGGCCGGGCCATGGCGGACGCCGCTGCGCTCGAGCCGACGTCGATGGCCGCCGTCCTCGGTGGCGACGCCGACGCCGTCGCGGCCGCACTGCAGCAGCACGGACTCGTCCCCGCGAACCACAACGGTGGCGGCCAGACCGTCGTCGCCGGCGCCGCCGACGCCATCGCCGCGCTCGTCGCCGACCCGCCCGCAAAGGCCCGCGTGATCCCGCTCGCGGTCGCCGGCGCGTTCCACACCCGGTACATGGCCCCCGCCGTCGAGCGGGTCGCCCCGGTCGCCGCCGCCGCCACGGTGCAGGACCCGACCCTGCCGATCTGGACGAACGCCGACGGCTCCCGGGTCGACGACGGTCGCCGGTTCGTCGACCTCATGGTCCAGCAGATCGCGAACCCCGTGCACTGGGACGCGGTGATGGAGTCCTTCGCCGCCGCCGCCGCCGGCGTGACCGGCATCATCGAGCTCGCACCGGCCGGTGCCCTCGTCGGCCTGGCGAAGCGCGGCCTGCGCGGCACGCCGTCCGTCGCCATCAAGACCCCCGAGGACCTGCCCGCAGCGATCGACCTGCTGCAGCGCGCGGGCCAGGAAGCAGACGCATCCGCATGACCGAACGCCCCGCACTCTCCCAGCGCCGCGGCCACGAGTTCACCCGCATCCTGGCGTTCGGCGCCGCCCGCGGCGAGAACGTCGTGCCGAACGACGACCTGGTCGGCCCGATCGACTCGTCCGACGAGTGGATCCGCCAGCGCACCGGGATCATCACCCGCAAGCGCGCCGGCAAGGACGTCGAGGCCGTCGACCTCGCCGAGACCGCCGCGCGCGAGGCGATCGAGAAGGCCGGCATCGAGCCGTCGCAGATCGGCGTCGTCCTGGTCAGCACCGTGACGCACACCGTCGCGACGCCGTCGATGGCGTCGCTGCTGGCCGAGCGGATCGGCGCCACCCCCGCGGCCGCGTACGACATCAGCGCCGCCTGCGCCGGGTACGCCTACGGCATCGCCCAGGCCGACTCGTTCATCAAGTCCGGACTCGCCGACCACGTCCTGGTCGTCGGGGCCGAGAAGCTCAGCGACGTGGTCGACCCGACCGACCGTTCGATCTCGTTCCTGCTCGGTGACGGCGCCGGCGCGGCCGTCGTCGGCCCGAGCGACTTCCCCGGCATCGCCCCCACCATCTGGGGTTCCGACGGCTCCAAGTGGGACGCCATCGGCATGACGGCGACCTACAACGAGTGGGAGGCCGGCGCACCCCGCCCGACCATGCGCCAGGCGGGCCAGACGGTCTTCCGCTGGGCCGTGTGGGAGATGGTCAAGGTGGCCCGCGAAGCCCTCGAGACCGCCGGCGTCCGGCCCGAGGACCTCGCCGCCTTCGTGCCGCACCAGGCGAACATCCGCATCATCGACGAGTTCGCGAAGCAGCTCGGCCTGCCCGAGTCCGTCACGATCGCCCGCGACATCACCACCACCGGCAACACCTCGGCCGCGAGCATCCCGCTCGCCACGCACCGCCTGCTCGAGGAACACCCCGAGCTGTCCGGCGGGCTCGCGCTGCAGATCGGCTTCGGTGCCGGACTCGTGTTCGGCGCGCAGGTCGTCGTGCTCCCCTGAACCCACCCGGCCGCGCACCCGCGCGACCACCCCGACCAGCCTCCGGGCGCGAGCACGCTGCGTGCCCTAGGCTGGTCCACGGTCAAACGACACCCCCTCAAGGAGAAACTCATGGCCCTGTCCAACGAAGAAGTCCTCGCCGGCCTGGCCGAGCTGATCAACGACGAGACCGGTATCGCCACCGACACCGTCGCCGCCGACAAGTCCTTCACGGACGACCTCGACATCGACTCCATCTCGATGATGACCATCGTGGTCAACGCCGAGGAGAAGTTCGACGTGAAGATCCCGGACGAAGAGGTCAAGAACCTCAAGACCGTGGGCAACGCGGTCGACTACATCGTCAAGGCCCAGGCCTGACACGAGCTTCCTGAGCGCCGCGGCCAGCGGTCACCGTCGGCCGCGGCGCTCATCTTGTTCCCCAACGAAAGAACCGTCGTTCCATGACCAAGAAGACCGTCGTCGTCACCGGGATCGGTGCGATCTCACCCCTCGCCGCGACTGCCCCGGAAACGTGGGACGCGCTGCTCGCCGGCAAGTCCGGCATCACCCGCATCGAGGACCCGCGCTACGCCGAGCTCGAGCTCCCCGTGGAGTTCGCCGGCCAGGCGCGCCGGTTCCTCACCGACCAGCTCACCCGCCCCGAGTCGAAGCGCCTGGACCCGTCCTCGCAGCTGTCGCTCGTCGCGGCGCGTGAAGCGTGGGCTGACGCAGGCATCGACGCCGAGTCCGTCGTCCCCGAGCGGCTCATCGTCGACTGGGCGACCGGCATCGGCGGCGTGAACACCCTGCTCGACGCCTGGGACACCCTGCGCGAGAAGGGCCCGCGTCGGGTCCTGCCGATGACGGTCCCGATGCTCATGGCGAACGGCCCGGCCGCCGCCATCGAGATGGAGTTCGGCGCCCGTGGCGGTGCCCGCACCTACCTGTCGGCCTGCGCCTCGTCGACCGAGTCGCTGGCCGAGGCCTACCGCCACGTCGCCGACGGGGACGCCGACATCGTGATCACCGGTGGCGCCGAGGCCGCCCTGCACCCGCTACCGCTGGCGGCGTTCGCGGCGATGCAGGCCCTCTCCCGCCGCAACGACTCCCCCGAGACCGCGTCGCGTCCGTACGACGTCACGCGTGACGGTTTCGTGCTCGGTGACGGCGCAGCGGCGCTCATCCTCGAGTCGAAGGAGCACGCCGAGGCCCGCGGGGCGACGATCTACGCCGAGGTCGCCGGAGCCGGCATCACCTCGGACGCGTTCCACATCACGGCACCGGACCCCGAGGGCAGCGCTGCCGCCCGCGCGGTCCTGCAGGCGCTCGACCACGCCGGCGCCAGCCGCGAGGACGTGGTGCACGTCAACGCGCACGCCACCTCGACGCCGGTCGGCGACGTCGCCGAGTACCACGCGATGCGTCGCGTCTTCGGCGACCACCTCGACGACATCGTCGTGTCGGCGACCAAGGCGTCGACGGGTCACCTGCTCGGCGGTGCCGGTGCGATCGAGGCCGCGTTCACGGTCCTCGCCCTGCACAACCGCGTCGCACCGCCCACGATCAACCTGCACGACCAGGACCCGGAGATCGTCATGGACGTCGCGCGCGAGCCGCGTGCGCTGCCCGACGGCGACCTGCTCGCGGTGAGCAACTCGTTCGGCTTCGGCGGCCACAACGCCGTGGTCGCGTTCCGCAGCGTCTGATCCGTCGCACCCTGCCAGGAGGCCCGTCCCGCGTCGTCGGGGCGGGCTTCCGTCGTCCGGTGGCGCTGTCCAGGGCCCGGCCCGCTGGGCCGTGTGTCCGTCAGCCGACGCGGTGCAGCCAGACGACGGGGTTGCCCTCGGCCGCGTGGCGGAAGGGCTCGAGCTCGTCGTCCCACGCCTGGCCCAGGGCGAGTCGGAGCTCGCGGTGGAGTTCGAGCGCGTTGCTGCCCGCGACCTCCATGGCGTAGCGGACGCGGTCCTCGGGGATGACCATGTTGCCCGTGACGTCGGTCTGCGCGTAGAACACCCCGAGGTCGGGGGTGTGCATCCAGCGGCCACCGTCGGACTCGGTGGTCGGTTCCTCGGTGACCTCGTAGCGCAGGTGCTCCCAGCCGCGCAGCGCGGAGGCGATCGCGGCACCGGCACCCACCGCACCGGTCCACGTGAACTCGGTCCGGCGTGCTCCGTCCTGTGCCGGCTGGTCGAGCCACGAGAAGTTCACGGCGCGGTTCATCGCGCGACCTGCTGCCCATTCGACGTGCGGGCAGAGCGCGCGGGGTGAGGAGTGCACGTAGAGCACTCCTGTCGTCGTTCCGTTCACGGTTCCTCCGATACGTCAGGTGCGACTTCCCCATCGACCTGGTGCGGAGGATCCGAGCGGCTGCGAGCCACGGAACCATTCGGTATGCGATTGTGATGTCCCGACAGGACACGCCCATTATGCAGCGTTCCGGCTGGGAACGGCAAGGACCTCGCCGGGTGCGATCCGGTTCAGTGCAGGACGGTTCCCGCGGCGTCGACGGGGTGCCGCTCCCCCGCCGTGATCGGCACGGGGACGCGGTTCTCCTCGGGCGGGATCGGGCAGGCGAACTGGTACGAGAACGCGCACGGCGGCAGCACCAGCTGGTTCCAGTCGAGCGCGACCGTGCCCGCGGCGCCCGGGTCGTCGAGGTACAGGAACCGGCCCATCGAGTACGTGCTGCCGGGGTCGTCCTCGGGCAGGGCGCTCGTGGCGTCCTGCACGATGAGCTGCAGCCGGGGCGCACCCCGGAAGGCCGCCGACCGGACCGCGACGAACCGGACCGTGGTGCTGCCGACGGCCGTCTCGATGTGCCCGGCGACCGGCAGGGCGTCGCCGGCGGCGTCGAGGACGCCGCCACGGGCCTCCCGGTCGTCACCGGGACCATCCCCCAGCGGGACGTACGTGCCGGACCGCACCCAGTCGTCGGACCGGTCGAACCGGGCGATCCGCGCGAACCGCTGGATCGGCTCCGCCGCCGGGTCCCAGATGCGCAGCGTCGAACCGGACACGGTGCCCGCGAAGCCGTCTGGGAACACGACGACGGACGGCACCACGGCGGTGTCACCGGCGACGAGGACGGTGCCGTCGACCGGCACGTCGTCCACGACGACGCCGTCGGCAGCGGCAGCCGTCACGGTGAGGCCGCCGGCCGTCGGCGCCCAGGTGCCCGGCACCGGCCACACCGGCTGCGGGTGGTCGACGCGCTGGGCGTTCACGAGCGCGAGCGGACCCCGCGGGCCGCGTGCCCAGCGATCGCGTTCGGCGACGTGGGCGGCGAAGGCGGCGTCGGTCACGCCAGCTCCTGGCGCGGGTAGATGACCTTCTGCACGATGATGATGACCGACGCGGCGACGGGCAGGGCGACCAGGGCGCCGAGCACGCCGCCGATCGTGCCGCCGGCCACCGCGGCGATGACCACGAGGGCACCGGGCACCTGCACGGCACGCGACATGATGCGCGGCGAGATCAGGTAGGCCTCGACCTGCATGTAGACGAGGTAGTAGATCGCCGCGGCGAGGGCGGTCGCGGGCGACGCGAACAGGCAGAGCAGCGAGATCACGACCGCGGCGCCGAGGGTGCCGACGAGCGGGATGAGTGACCCGAGGAACGCGAACGACGCCAGCAGCACCGGCAGCGGTGCACCGATGATGAGCAGGAACACCAGGCTCAGGATGCCGTTGATGAGCGCCTGCGACACCTGTCCGACGACGTACCGACCGACCGCCTGGGTGATCTGCTCGCTGACGTCGATGAAGTTCTCGCGGCGCGACGCCGGCACGAACCGGTACGCCGCACGCTTCATCCCCCGCATCGACGCGAGGAAGTAGAGCATCAGGATGAGGACGATGAGGACGCCGGTGAGCCCGGACAGGATGCCGCTGCCGACCGCCAGGATCCCGCCGCCGACGCTCAGCAGGTTGCCCGGGTTCTCGACGAACGACTGCACGGACTCGAGGGCGTGGTCGATGTCGAACGACCCGGCGAACTGCTTCGACAGGTCCTGCACCCACTGCTGCTTCGAGATGTCGTCGACGACCTCGGGGAAGTTCTGGATCAGGTTCGTCGCCTGCTCGACCAGGATCGGGACGACCGCGAACACGACGGCGGCGAACACCCCGAGGACGCCCACCACGACGATCGTGATCGCCGCCCACCGCGGGATGATCCGCTCGAGGAACGACACGAGCGGGTCGATGCCCAGCGCGAGGAACAACGCGACGCCGATGTAGACGAGGACGGTGCTGAGCTCGCCGATGATGGTGCCGGCGAGCAGGGCGACGAGCACACCGATGGCACCCATGAACCCGATGCGGAAGGCGTTGACGCGCACGCCGGTGCCACCACGGGTCACCTCGAACGTCACGTTGGGCGTCGGGCTGTGGTCCTCTTGCTGCGGTGTGTCGCGCTTTCTCGGCAGGTGCACGTAGGGCGGGCGGGACTTGAACCCGCGAATCGTTCGGTTATGAGCCGACTGCCTTGACCAGCTTGGCTACCGCCCCTCGACGACCCTCAGGCCACCGGTTCCCCACGATACAGCGCCTCGAACGTCGAGAGCGTGCGGTTGATGTCGTGTGCCTCGATCATGGCCGTACTGCGCTGCCGCATCGCCGTGTACTCCGCTTCGGGGGCCGTGAGCACGGCCTCGAGCTTGGCGGCGAGGTCGTGCTCGTCGCCCGGGACGAACAGGTACCCGTTGCCGTCGATCAGGTGGGGCAACGCCATCGAGTCCGCGGCGACGACCGGCAGTCCGGACGCCATCGCCTCGAGCGAGGAGATGCTCTGGAGCTCGGCGGTCGAGGGCATCGCGAACACGGTGCCGTTCGTCAGGGCGGTGCGCTTGGCCTCGTCCGAGACGAACCCGAGGAAGCGGACGCGGTCCTCGAGCCCGAGCTCCTTCGCCAGGGCGGTCAGCTTCGGGATCATCTCGCCGTCGCCGACGATCGTCAGGGTCGCCGCCAGCGAACCGGGCAGCAGGGCCACGGCGCGGACCAGGACGTCGAGGTTCTTCTCCGGCGCGACCCGGCCGACGAACACGATGTCGTTGTTCGCCGGGCGGCCCTCGCGCGCGACGTAGCGGGACGCGTCGATGCCGCACGAGATGGCGAGCACCCGCTGCCCGGCGATCGCCTTCCGCAGGTAGTCGGCGGCCAGGTTGGTCGGCGTCGTGATGGTGTCCGCGAGCCGGTAGGTCTTCGCGGCGTCGCTCCACGCGATCTTCAGCGCGATCGGCAGCGTCCACTTGCCGAACGGCGTGTACTCGAGCAGGTTCTCGGGCATGAAGTGGTTCGTCGCGACGACCCGGATGCCGCGCGCGTTCGCCTCGGGGACGATGCCGCGACCGATGACGACGTGCGACTGGATGTGCAGGACGTCCGGCTTGACGGCGTCGAGGATCGGGCCGGTCCACTTCTTGACGCTCCACGGCCACACGAAGCGCAGCCAGGCGTGCAGCGGCCACTTGTACGACTTCAGGCGGTGCACGACGAGGGTCACGCCCTGGTGCTCCTCGTCGAAGGTGCCGTACTGGCGGCTCGACGCCGGGGCGACGACGTGGACCTCGTGCCCGCGCTCGGCCAGGCCGACGGCGAGCTGCTCGGCGAAGGTGGCGGCGCCGTTGACGTCCGGCGGGAAGGTGTCCGCGGCGATCAGGACGCGCAAGGGTCGGTGTCCGCCCGTCGCACCCGTCGGTTCGGCGGTGGCGGTGGTGACGTCTCCTGACACGGCGGGCGTCGTCCTCTCGTGGGCGATTGCTGGTCGGACTGCGACGGTACCGCACCTGGTTCCGCTGCCGCGTCAGCCGCGCGGAGGACCCCGTGGTACCCCGGGGTGACCGGGTCGTCGCCGCCGCGCCGCGATGCGACCGCGGTCAGGCGCGGGTCTGCGGGTGGTGCTTGGCGAGCAGGAACACCCCGGTGATGGCGATGCCGGCCGCGACCACGAACCCGGCGACCGCACCCCACGGCGCCCCGGACGCCTCGTCGAGGACGATGACGCCGATCCCGACCGCGACGATCGGGTCGATGACCGTCAACCCCGCGATCACCAGGTCGGCCGAGCCGCTCGAGTACGCGTTCTGCACGAAGTACCCGCCGAGCGACGCCGCGACGACCACCCCGATGATCGCCAGGACCGTCAACCAGTCGAACGTGCCGTTCACGAAGCGGTTCAGCACGACCTTCGCCAACGTCGCCACGAAGCCGTACAGGACGCCGGCGCCGACGATGTAGTAGAGCGCGCTCTTGTGCTTGGCCACGAGCCGGAACGACACGAGCACCAGGACGAGCACCACGGCCAGGATCACCAGGACGGTGACGAGCTGCTGGCGGGTGATGGCGCTCTCGTGCCCGACGAAGGCCGCGATGCCGACGAAGATCGCGACACCGATGATGCACGTCCACACCGCACGCCGCGCGCGACGCCCCAGCGGCACGCCCGACGACCGGGACGAGAACCACGTGGTGATCACGAGCGCGACGGCACCGAGGGGCTGCACCACGATCAGGGGCGCGAACGTGATGCTCACCAGCTGCAGGACGACCGCGATGCCGAGCATCAGCGTGCCGAGCACCCAGGAGCCGCTGGAGAGCAGGCCGACCACGTGCCGGACGCTCAGCCCCTTCGACTGCCGCCCGAGCCGTGCCTCGACCCGCTGCACGCCGCGACTCTGGAACTGCGCACCGAGGGACAGGAACACCGCACCGATGAGCGCGACCGGGATCATGAGCGCCTGGAACGGCGTGAGGTTGCTCACTGCGTCCGGCAGCTGGAGGTCCGTCGTCACGCGTCGAGGCTACCGTTCCGCGCCGGATAACCTGGGTGAATGGCCGTTCTCCCGATCCGCATCACCGGCGAACCCGTCCTGCACGAGCGTGCAGCCGAGGTCACCGAGTTCGATGACGACCTCCGTTCGCTCGTCGCCGACATGTTCGAGACCATGGACCTCGCCCCGGGCGTCGGGCTGGCCGGACCCCAGGTCGGCGTCGGCAAGCGCCTGTTCGTGTACTCGTACACCGACGACGACGAGGTCCTGCACCGTGGTGCCGCCGTGAACCCCGTCCTGTGGATCAGCCCGCCGGTCCCCGAGTCGGTCGACGAGCTCGACGAGGACGACGAGTCCGAGGGCTGCCTGTCCGTGCCGGGCGAGCGCTTCCCGCTGCGACGCTCCGGCAGCGCGTTGCTCCGCGCGTTCGACGAGCACGGCGAACCCTTCGAGGTCCGGGCCGACGGTTGGCTCGCGCGCGTCTTCCAGCACGAGTACGACCACCTGGACGGCTGGCTCTACGCCGACCGCCTGGTGCACCCCTACGGCAAGCAGGTCGCGAAGGCGATCCGCAAGAACAGCTGGGGCGGCCCCGGCCAGTCGTGGCTGCCGGGTCGCGACCACCCCGAGGGCTGACGGCCAGGAGGCCCGGCTCAGCTCCGGTACGTCGACAGTGCGTCGCGCAGGTGGTCGGTCTCCGGGTGCCCCGGGCAGTACTGCAGGAGCCCGGCCGCGACGTGCGCGGCGCCGTCGTCGGCCACGGCCGACGTCCACGGGTCCGTGCCGGTCACGGCGCAGGTGCTCGCGAGCTCGACGAGCGTCGCGTCACCGCGGGCCGCGTCGACCGCAGCCTGCTGCTGCGCCGACGGCACCGAGCCCGTGAGCCGCTTCGCGGTGCACGAGGTCCGTTCGTCCTCCCACACCGCGGAGTACGTCGTGTAGGTCTCGGGGTCGCCGTCGTCGCACACGAACGCGAACACGACCGGCGAGGCACCCGACCCGAGCCCGGTCTCCGAACTCGTGGGCTCCTCGGACGAATCGGTGTCCGGTCCGGCACCACTGCACCCGACCAGCACCGGCGCGACCACGACCGCGAGCAGCACGCCGAGGAGCGCGGCGCGGGTCGGACGGGATCGGTGCACCTGTGAACGCTAACAGCAACTGCCCGGCAGGAGCCGCACGGCCGCTCCTGCGATGATGGTCGGGCACGCCCCGCCCTGGAGGTCCTCATCCCCCGCCTGCACTCCCGCCCCGTCCGCGTCGCCGCCCTCGTGGTCGTCGCCGTGGCTGCCCTGTTCGTCGCCGTCTGGCACCTCGGCCGCCCGACCATCGTCAACGACGAGTTCGTGTACCTGCGGGCGAGCTGGGCGTACGTGCACGGCAACTTCTCGCTCAACCTCGAGCACCCGCCGACGGCGAAGTACCTGTACGGCATCGCGCAGCTCGTCGTCGGGCAGGGACCGCTCGGGCCCCGCCTGGTCGCCGCGGCCGCGATGCTCGGCACCGGCGTGGTCCTGCTCGTCTGGTTGCGGCGCGAGGTCGGGTTCTGGACAGGACTCCTCGCCGCGGGCGCGTGGTGGCTGACGCCGCGCGGGTCCGGCGCCAGCTGGGCCGAGGCCGGCTCGGTCATCGGCGCGCGGATCGACCGCTTCGCGATGCTGGAGCCCCTGATGGTCTTCTTCGCGGTCGCCTCGCTCGCAGCCGCCTGGACCTGGATGCGCACCGGCAACCGCTGGTGGATCGCGGCCGCGGGTGCGCTGCTCGCGATGTCGGTGACGTCGAAGGTCTCGACCGCGGTGCTCGTGCTCGCGATCGGCGCGTTGCCGCTGCTGTTCCGGCGTTGGCGCGACCTGGGCGTCGGTGCACTGTTCGGTGGCGTCGCGTTCGTGGTCGTCTTCGTGCTCCTGTACCTGCCGGTGGGGCTGTTCACCGCCATCGGGCACATGCTGAAGTTCCAGGCGCAGCAGAACGCGCACGGACACCCGACGACGATCCTCGGCACGATCTACCCCGCGGCCCCGTGGTGGGCGAACTTCGCGTTCCTGGCGGCGGGGACCGGCTGGTTGCTGCTCTCGGTGCTGCTCGTCGGCGTCGTCTGCGCGTTCGCGATCCGACCGGACCGGCTCGTCGCGTACCTCGGCATCGCGCTCGGCGTCTTCCTCGTCTTCTACGTCATCGTCGCGAACGTCTCGCTCCCCTACTACTACGACGCGTGGATGCCGCTCGTCATCGCGCTCGCGGCGATCGGGTACGCCCGGCTGGCCGCGGTGCGCCCGCCCGTCGGTCGCATCGTGGCCACGGTGCTCGTGGCGTCGTTGCTCGTGCCGGCGGCACGGCTCGGCGTCGCGGTGGCGCAGTCCCGTCCGAGCGGCATCGCGCTGCTCTCCGATGCGCTCCAGGTGCGCGGCAAGGACTCAGAGGGCGTGCTGTTCGCCCGGTTCAGCGCGAACACCTGGCGGATCTACCTGCCCGAGCGTGGCACGCAGAAGCCGCAGTACGGACCCTTCGACGCGATCGTCGTCGGGCACGACGACCGCCGCGCCATGCCGCACCAGGTCACGGAGTTCCTGTCCGAGTACGCCGACCAGCTCGACCACTTCCGGCTCGACTACCTCGACGTCTACGTGACCAAGACCGGCACGATCGACGACAACAACCGTGACGGCACGCTCCGCATCGAGCCGGACAGCCCCGCGTCCTGACCGGCGCGCCCGCACGACGGGCGGCCGTGGGCACCGCCCCCGAAACGCAAACGGCCCGGATCCGTGAGGATCCGGGCCAGACGCTCCCCGAGTTGGACTCGAACCAACAACCTGCCGGTTAACAGCCGGCTGCTCTGCCAATTGAGCTATCGAGGATCACTGTCCGCTGGCGAATGTCGTGCGAACAACGGGTAACAGCATAGCAGCACCGTGGGGACACTCACCGCATCGGACACGCCGCCCGGGCGCGCCGCGACGCGGACCCCGGTGCAGCACTGTTCCTCAGTACCCGGCGACCGGGTCGACGACGCCGACGAACCCCTCGCCACTGCCGGCGAGGAACGCCGTGGTGTTGAGCCGCACCCGCTCGGCGAGCAGCGGCGCGACCATCTCCGGGGTGTCCGCCTGGTGCGGCGTGATGACCGCGCCGGGCTCCGACCACAGCGGGTGGCCGTCTGGCAGCGGCTCGGGGTCGGTGACGTCGAGCCCCGCGCCGGCGATCGCACCGGTGCGCAGGGCGTCGACCAGGGCGTCGGTGTCGACGAGTCCCCCGCGGGCGATGTTCACGAGCCGGGCAGACGGCTTCATGATCGCGAACTGCCGCGCACCGAACAGCTTCGCGGTGCCCGAGGTCATGGCGGCCGCGATCATCACGACGTCGGCGTCGGGCAGGACCGCGTCGAGCTGGTCGGTCGTGACGGTGCGGGAGGCGCCGTCCACCGGGTCGGCCGAGCGACGCACCACGGTGACGTCGACGTCGAACGGGGCGAGCAGGCGGATGTACTCGAGCGCGATCCCGCCCGCGCCGATGACGAGGACGTTGCGCCCGTACAGCGACACACCCTCGGGCTCGGTCGCCCACGAGGACGCGCGGGCGCGCTTCGGCAGCACCCGCAGCGTCCCGAGCGTCAGGGCCAGGGCGTGCTCGGCGACGGGTTCGGCGTACGCGCCCTTCGCCGAGGTGAAGAGCACGCGGTCACCGTGCTCCTGGATGAGGTGCGCGAAGGCGTCGACGCCGGCGAACGGCAGCTGCACCCAGCCGACACCCGGAGCGGCGTCGAGCGCGTCGGCGAGGCCGGACGGGTCGCGGGGGTCCAGCCAGACGAGCCCGCGGGTCTGGGCGTCGAGCGGCGCGACGGTCCCGCCGGCCTCGGTCACCGCGGTGACGTGCAGGTCGGTCGGTTCCGGCAGCACGGCGACGGGACCGGACTGCGGCGCGTCGATCGGCAACGGTGCGCCGGAGGTCGGGACGACGGCGCGGTGGCCTCGGGCGGCGGTGCTCACGGGTTCTCCTGTCGGTCCGTGCGGGGGCCGGTGCCGGCGGCGACCGGTCGGCGCGGCGCCGTCGAGCGGCGCGGGGCGGTGGGCGCCGGACGTCGCTTGACGCCGCGGGCCGCGGTCGCGGCCAGGGTCTTCACGTAGGGGTCGACGGGGTTGTCGAGGACCTCGTCGAAGGTGCCGAGGCCGACCAGCCGGGCGTCGGCCATCACGGCGACGCGGTCCGCCAGGGCACCGGCTTCGCGCAGGTCGCTGGACACCACGACGGCGGAGAACTGCCGGTTGCGCTGCAGGGTCGCCAGCGCCTCGAGCACCGACTGGCGCACGAGCACGTCGACACCGCGGGCGGGTTCGTCGGCGACCAGGAGCTGCGGTTCCAGCACGAGGGCCCGCGCCAGGGCGACGCGCTGCCGCTGCCCGCTGGACAGCTCCCACGTGTTCAGGCGCATCACGCCGAGCGGCAGGTGCACGGCGTCGACCAGTCGGGCGACGATCAGGCCCGCTTCCTTCCGGTCGAAGCGGCGGTCGCGCTGGTAGATCGGTTCGGCGATGGCCTCGCCGACGGTCAGGTCCGGGCTGAGCCGGTCGGCACCGTCCTGCGGCAGGTAGCCGATGCGTCCGCTCAACCGCTCGAGCTTTCGTGACGAACCGCGCAGGCCGCGGGTCTTCTGGCCGAGGACGGTGAGTTCGCCTCCGACGATGTGGCGACGGAGCGCGCCGTCGCCCTCGCCGTGCGACCCGAGCTGCCCTGCGATCGCGGCGGCGAAGGTCGACTTGCCGGACCCCGACTCGCCGAGCAGCGCGAGGATCTCGCCCTGCCGCACGGTCAGGCTGACCCCGTCGACCGCTCGGATCGACTCGGACCCCCGTCCGCCCCGGTACTCGATCGACACGTCGTCCGCGACGACCGCCGGTCCGTTGACCGCGATCATGGGTCCCCTTCCACGCCGCCCCCTGGCGGCGGTTCGCGACGGACCGCGCTGGCAGGACCGTCGTGCGTACAGCTGTGGAGGCGACCGCCCAGGAGGCCCGGCGTGCGTCGACGACGCAGGTCGGGCCTCCTGGGCGGGTCACGTCGGGTCAGGACCCGGCGTTCTCCAGTTGCTCCAGCGTACGCCGTCGCTCGGCCTGCTCCGCAGGGTCGGGCACCGGGAGTGACGCCAGCAGGCGCTGCGTGTACGGGTGCTGCGGGGCGCCGAGGACCTGCGCCGTCGTGCCCACCTCGACCAGGTCACCTCGGTAGAGCACGGCGATCCGGTCGGACAGCGCACCCACGACCGCCAGGTCGTGACTGATGAACAGCGACGCGAAGCCCAGGTCCTGCTGGAGCTCGAGGAAGAGCTCCAGCACGCGGGCCTGCACCGACACGTCGAGCGCGCTCGTCGGCTCGTCGGCGATGAGCAGCTTCGGCCGGAGCGCGAGCGACCGGGCGAGCGAGGCGCGCTGGCGCTGACCGCCGGAGAGCTCGTGCGGGTAGCGGTCGCCGTACGCCTTCGGCAGCTGGACCGCCTCGAGGAGCTCGTCGACGCGCTGGCGGGCCGCACGGGGGCTCGACACCTCCTTGTGGACGACCAGCGGCTCGGCGACGCACTCGGCGATCGTGAGCAGCGGGTTGAACGAGGTCGCCGGGTCCTGAAACACGAACCCGATGTCCTTCCGCAGGTGCTTGAAGTCCCGTTCGCGGTAGCCGAGCATCTCCGCGCCGAGGACCTTCAGGGACCCGCCGGTGACCTTCGTCAGGCCGGCCATCGCGCGCCCGATCGTGGTCTTGCCGGAACCGGACTCCCCCACCAGCCCGAGGACCTCGCCGGGACGGATCGCCAGGTCGACGCCCTTCACGGCCTTGAACGCGGGCGAACCGAGGCGACCCGGGTACTCGATCTCGAGCCCCTTCGCCTCGACCAGCGGGGTGACGTCCTCGGTGATCGCGGCACGGCGGGCGGTGCCCGTCGACGCCTCGAGCCGGGGCACCGCGGCGAGGAGCCGCTTCGTGTAGTCGGCCTGCGGCCGCGCGAAGAGGTCCGTCGCCGACGCCTCCTCCACGATCTCGCCCTGGTACATCACGGCGACGCGGTCGGCCAGGTCGGCCACCACGCCCATGTTGTGGGTGATGATCACGATCGCCGTGCCGAACTCGTCGCGGCACCGGCGGAGCAGGTCGAGGATCTCGGCCTGCACCGTCACGTCGAGCGCCGTGGTCGGCTCGTCGGCGATGATCACCGACGGCTCGAGGGCCAGCGCACTCGCGATGACGACCCGCTGCTTCTGCCCGCCGGAGAACTGGTGCGGGTAGTGGTCGACACGGGTCTCGGGGTCGGGGATGCCGACGCGGCCGAGGTAGTCGATCGCCTTCGCCCGTGCCTCCTTCTTCGACATCCCGCCGTGGGCGCGGAGCCCCTCGGCGATCTGCCACCCGACGGTGAACACCGGGTTGAGGGCGGTCGACGGCTCCTGGAAGACCATCGCCCCGGCGGTCCCCCGCAGGCTGCGGAGCTTCTGCGCGCCCACGCGCACCACGTCGGTGCCGTCGAGCAACACCGCGCCGCCGAGCGTCGCCGTCTCCGGCATCAACCGGAGCATCGCGCGAGCGGTGACGGACTTGCCGGAGCCGGACTCGCCGACCAGGGCGAGGACCTCGCCGGGTCGGACGTCGAGGCTGACGCCCTTGACCGCGTCGACGGCGCCGCCGTCGGTGGCGAAGGTGACGGTCAGGTCGTCGACGACGACGACGGGTGCGTTCTCGGTGTCGGTCGTCATGCGCCCGCTCCATCCGCGGTGGCCGTGGTGCGCGCGTCGCGCGTGGACACCAGCTGCTTCAGCCGTCGGCGCGCACGCAGACGGGGGTCGGAGATGTCGTTGAGGCTCTCGCCGATGAACGTCACACCGAGCACGAGCACCACGATCGCGACACCCGGGTAGACACCGGTCCACCAGACGCCGCTCGCGACGTCGGACAGCGCACGGCTCAGGTCGTAGCCCCACTCGGCGCCGGACGTCGGACCGATGCCGAACCCGAGGAAGCCGAGGCCGGCCAGGGTCAGGATCGCGTCGCTGGCGTTCAGCGTCAGGATGAGCGGCAGGGACCGCGTCGAGTTCCGCAGCACGTGCCGGATCATGATGCGCCACGGGTTCGTGCCCATCACGCGCGCCGACTCGACGAACGCGTCGTTCTTCAGGCGTACGGCCTCCGCACGGACCACCCGGAAGTACTGCGGCACGTAGACGACGGTGATCGAGATCGCCGCCGCGATGATGCCGCCCGAGTAGCTCGAGTTGCCGCCGGAGATCACGATCGACACGACGATCGCGAGCAGCAGCGAGGGGAAGGCGTAGATCGCGTCGGCGACCACGACCAGGACCCGGTCGAGCCAGCCGCCCAGGTACCCGGAGACCAGGCCGAGCAGGACGCCGACGATGATCGACACGACGACCGCGACGATCACGACGAGGACCGCGGTGCGGGCGCCGTAGACGACCCGGCTGAACACGTCGAACCCGCCGACGGTGGTACCCCAGATGTGCTCGGCGCTCGGAGCACCGGTGCGCGGGAAGCTCTCGCCGTCCGCGCCCTGCAGCTGGCCGAAGCCGTACGGGGCCAGGAGCGGCGCGAACACCGCGACGAGCAGGTACAGGGCGCAGATGACCACGCCGACGATGAGCATGGCGCGCTGCCAGCCGGTGCTCTTGCGGAGCTGGACCACCACGGGCAGCCGCTTCCAGAGCGGCTCGTGGCGGTCGACGAGGGTGGTGTCGGCCATCGTCAGAACCTCACTCTCGGGTCGATCAGGGCGGCGACGACGTCGACGATGAAGTTGGTCACCGCGACGATCACCGCCAGCATCGCGACGATGCCCTGCACGGCGACGAAGTCACGGGCCGACAGGTACTGGTTCAGCTCGAAGCCCAGGCCGCGCCACCCGAAGGTGGTCTCGGTCAGGACCGAACCGCCCAGCAGCATCGCGATCTGCAGGCCCATCACGGTGATGATCGGCACGAGCGCGGGGCGGAACGCGTGCGTCCGGACGAGCCGCGACTCGCGGACACCGCGGGAGCGGGCCGCGTCGACGTACTCGGAGCCGAGCGACCCGATCATGTTCGCGCGCACCAGGCGCAGGAAGATGCCGGCGGTCAGCAGCCCGAGCGTCAGCGCCGGCAGGACCGCGTGCTGCAGCACGTCGCCGATGACGGCGGCGTTGCCGGTGCGGAGCGCGTCGATGATGTAGATGCCGCTCGCACCGGGGATGCCGTCCAGGATGAGCTCCACCCTGGTCGAGGCACGGTCGCCGAGTGGCAGCCAGCCGAGCCACACCGAGAAGACGAGCTTCAGCAGCAGGCCGCCGAAGAACACCGGGGTGGCGTAGGTCAGGATCGCGAGGGCGCGGAGCAGCACGTCGGGCCACTTGTCGCGCGTGTACGCGGCCAGCATGCCGAGCGGGATGCCGAGCACGAGCGCGACGACGAGGGCGTAGAACACCAGCTCGGCGGTCGCGCCGCCGTACTGCAGGATGATCTCGGTGATCGGCCGGTTGTCCGTCGACGCGTTGCCGAAGTCACCGCGCAGGATGTTGCCGAGGTACTCGAAGTACTGCACGAGCACGGGACGGTCGTACCCGGCGGCGTGCAGGCGTTCCTGCAGCTGCGTCGGGGTGAGTCGACCGCCGACCGACGCGGTGATCGGGTTCCCGATGACGCGCATCAGGAAGAAGACGAGCGTCACCAGGATGAAGACGGTCGGGATGATGAGGAGGAACCTGACGAGGATGTACCGGCCGAGTCCGCCGCCACTGCTCTTGGCACGACGTTGTGCCTGTGGCTTGGTCGGATCGGTGCCGTTCACGTCCTGGGTCGCCTCTGGGGTGCTCAGGGTCACGGGGAGGGGTGCCTTTCATGCCGGTGCGCAGGCCGCGGGCGTTCCTCGTGGGAACGCCCGCGGCCTGCGCGAGGGGCGTGGTGCTACTTGCTGAGGGTGGCGTACCGGAACTTGAACGAGGCGTCGAGGGTCAGGCCCTTGACGTCCTTACCGGCGACGGCGACGGACTTGCCCTGCAGCAGGGGCAGCGTCGAGATCTGCGAAGCCTCGCGCTCCTGGGCCTGCTCGATCAGGTCGGCACGCTTGTCCGGGTCGGACTCCGCCTGCTCCTTCGCGATGAGGTCCTGGATGACCGAGTCGTCGTAGTGGTTCTGGACGAAGTTCTCCTTGGTGAAGAACGGCGACAGGTAGTTGTCGGCGTCGGAGAAGTCCGGGAACCAACCGAGCTGGTACTCCGGGTACGCGTCCTTCGTGCGCTCCTGCGCGTAGGTCGTGTAGACCGTCGACTGGATGTTGACGGTGAACAGGCCCGAGTCCTCGAGCTGCGTCTTCAGCAGCGCGTACTCGTCGTCCGAGGCCGAACCGTAGTGGTCGGGCGCGTACTGGATGTCGAGCTGCACCTTGCCGGAGACACCGGCGTCGGCGAGGGTCTTCTTCGCCTTGTCGACGTCGGGGCCGCCGTCGCCGTCGCCGTACATGTCCTTGAACGGCTGGACCGCACCGGTGAGGCCGTCCGGCACCATCGAGTACAGCGGCGTGAAGGTGTCGTTGTAGACCTCCTTCGCCAGGGCGGCGCGGTCGACCACGTCAGCGGCGGCCTGGCGCACGGCGAGGGCCTTCGCCTCGTCGGCGTCGTCCTGACCGGTGCCGAACGGCTGCGTCTTGAAGTTGAAGACCACGTAGCGGATCTCGCCGCCGGGGCCGTCGGTGACCTTGAGGTCGTCGTCCTTGCGCAGGTCCGAGATGTCGGTCGGCGTCAGCGAGCGGTACGCCACGTCGACGTCGCCCTGCTGCACGGCGAGCTTGAGGTCGGTCTCCTTGGTGTAGTAGTTGGCCGTCACCTCGTCGGTCTTCGCCTTGCCGAGCAGGCCGTCGTACTTCGGGTTCGTCTTGTACTGGACCAGCTGGTTCTCCTTGTAGGAGCTGATCTGGTACTGCCCGGCGAACGCCTTGCCCTTGACGATGTCGTCGGCGCTGGTGAGCTTCGTCGCGCTGAAGACGTCCTCGTCGACGATCGGACCGGCGGGGCTCGAGAGCACCTGCGGCCAGGTCTGGTCGGCGTGGTCGAGGTTGAACACCACGGTCGTGTCGTCCGGGGTGTCGATGCTCTTGAGGTTGGCCAGCAGCGACTGCGGACCGTTCTCGTTGTTGATCTTCAGCTCACGGTCGAACGAGAACTTCACGTCGCTCGAGGTGAGCTTGTTGCCGTTCGCGAACTCGAGCCCGTCCTTGAGGGTGACCTCGTACGTGGTCGGGTTCGTGAACTCCGCCTTCGTCGCGATGTCCGGCTCGACGTCCGGGCTGCCGACGGGCGTGTTCATCAGGAACGGGAAGACCTGGTTCTGCACGGCGAAGGAGCCGTTGTCGTAGGAACCGGCCGGGTCGAGGGACGTGACCTTGTCCGTCGTCCCGATGCTCAGGCCGTTCAGCTCGGTGTCGCTCACGCTGCTGCTCGCGCAGCCGGTCAGCACCAGCGCCGTCGCTGCTGCTCCGGCGCCGAGCGCGATGCCGCGCCTGCCCCACGTGGCTGTGTGCTTCTTGAACACGGATGCCATGTTCGATGCCTCTCTTGAAGATGGGTGCAAGTGTCCTGACCGGCGGGTGGAACGTCTGTGTGCCCGGCCAGGAACGCTCATTGGTATCACCCTGTCACGGAACAGATCGAACCGGGAGCGATTTGTTTACACCGCTGTAATGCAAGCACCCGTCGCGTGATGCATCATTCGTGCGCATCGAACCGGCGCGCCGCACACGAAAGTTGCGCCGTGCAACGCGCCGCCCGAGCGCGCCCGGCCCGCCTCCGCCTTGCCTCAGCCCCCGCCTCCGGCTCGCCTCAGCCCGCCTCCGGCTCGCCTCAGCCCCGCCTCCGGCTCGCCCGAGGTTCCGAAATCTCGGCATGTCGACGCTCGTTCGGCCCGGCATCGGAACCTCGGCGGAGCGCACGCGGCGTGTTGTGGAACCTCGGCACGCCGACCGGGAGGCCCGGCCCCAGCCCCCTTGCCTCCGCCGACCGGTCACGTCCCGCCCGCCCGCGCGCCTTGCCTGCGATCCCGCCTCGCCGCGCCCCCGCCCGGCCTGGCTCCAGGTTCCGAAATCTCGGCATCTCGACGCTCGTCCGGCCCGGGATCGGAACCTCGGCGGAGCGCACACGGCGTGTTGTGGAACCTCGGCACGCCGACCGGGAGGCCCGGCACACCTCCACCGCGACCGTCACCTCGCCGACATGGTCGCGCCGCACGGCCTCAGTCACGCTGTGCGGTCGCGTCACCGCGGCACTCGTGCTCGCCGAGGTTCCACGAAGGGCCACTCGAGTGCGGCCAGATGTGCAGATTTTGGAACCTGGACGAACCGCACACGACTGGGCACCTGGGCACCCGGACACCCGGGCACCCAGGCGCTCGGCCGGCTCGAGCAGCCTCGGGCCGGCGGCCGGGCGGCTCGGGGGCTAGGACGCCTCGGCGTCGGCGCGCAACCGCATCCGCTGCGCGTCGATGTCCACGAGCTGCCGCTGGATCTCGGCGCGACGCTCGGCCTGCTCGTGCGGGTCCGCGCGCTGCAGCTGTCCGAGCAGCGAGGCCTTGCGGGCGAGCAGGTCCCGCTCGACCAGGGCGACGACGATGCTCCGGCAGTACGCGGCGAGGTCCTCGGCGTTCCGCGCGGGGATCGGCGCGAGGGCCAGTTCGTGCGTGAGGGTGCGCAACGGTGTCGGCACGTCGGCGAGCAACCGGTCGAGCCAGTCCTGCGCCCCGATGACGTCGACGTTGGCGACCACGGCGTCCCGCACGACCGCGAGCATCGGTGCCGAGAACGTGGCGGACGCGGCGAGCCCGAGCAACGGCGCCCCGACGGAGGTCGGCTGCTGCACCATCGCCATCACGGCGTCGCGCTCCATGCGGCTGATCGGGTCGTTCGGCAGCGAGCGGATCCCGGCGACGGGCTCCTCGACCACACCGGCCCCGTCGGTGGCGTGACCGGCGCGACCGTCGCGCCCCGGGCCTCCTGACCGATCGTCCGTCGACCCCGCGCGCCGACGCGCGGTCTCGACCGCTCGGCGGACCTCGGGCATGTCCATGCCGAGCCACCCGGCGAGCTCACGGACGTAGCCCTGGGTGAGCGATCGGTCGCGGATGCCGGCGAGCACGGGGGCGGCGGCGCGGAGTGCACCGACGCGACCCTCGACCGTCTCGAGGTCGTGGCCCTCCAACGTGCGGCGGATCATGAACTCGAACATCGGACGCTTGTTGGTGATGAGGCGGCGGATGGCGTCGTCGCCGCGGGCGAGCCGGAGGTCGCACGGGTCGAGGCCACCGGGCGCCACGGCGACGAAGGTCTGCGCGGCGAACCGCTGCTCCTCGGCGAAGGCGCGAGAGGCGGCTCGCTGCCCGGCCTCGTCCGGGTCGAAGGTGAAGACGACCTCGCCGTTGGCGTTCGGGTCGGCACCGGCCAGGTCGCCGAGCATCGGGCGCAGCACCTTGATGTGGTCGACGCCGAACGAGGTGCCGCACGTGGCGACCGCGGTGGTGATGCCGGCGACGTGGCAGGCCATGACGTCGGTGTAGCCCTCGACGATCACGACCTGCTTCTGCTTCGAGATGTCGCGGCGGGCCAGGTCGAGCCCGTAGAGCACCTGGCTCTTGTGGTAGATCGGGGTCTCGGGCGTGTTGAGGTACTTCGGGCCCTTGTCGTCGTCGAGCAGGCGCCGGGCACCGAACCCGATCGTCGCCCCGGTGACGTCGCGGATGGGCCACACCAGGCGCCCGCGGAACCGGTCGTACGGCGACCGGTCACCCTGGCTGACGAGCCCGGCCGAGGTGAGTTCCTCGAGCGTGAAGCCCCGACCGCGCAGGTGGTCCTTGAGCATGTCGTACGACTTCGGCGCGAAGCCGACACCGAAGTGCTGCGCCGCCGACGGGTCGAACCCGCGCTCCCCCAGGAACCGCCGTGCGGGGTCGGCCGCGGCGGTGGTGAGCTGCGCCGTGTAGTACTCGAGCGCGGCTTCGTTGGCGGCGATCAACCGGGCGCGGGTGTTGTAGTCGGTGCGCGGCCCGTCGCCCTCTTCGTAGTGCAGGGTGAAGCCGATCTTCGCGGCCATGCGCTCGACGGCCTCGGCGAAGGTGGTGTGGTCCTGCGCCATGATGAAGCTGAAGACGTCGCCGTCCTCGCCGCAGCCGAAGCAGTGGTACCGGCCCACCTGGGGCCGGACGTGGAACGACGGGGAGCGTTCGTCGTGGAAGGGGCAGAGCCCCTTCATCGAGCCGACGCCCGCGTTCTTCAGCGTGACGTAGTCGCCGACGACGTCGGCGATGTTGACACGCGAGCGGACCTCGTCGATGTCGTTCCGCGCGATCCTGCCAGCCACCCTCTGATCCTAGTTCGTGGCACCGACCTCGGCCGACCGCGGCCCCGAGATGTGGACGAACCACCGAGGCCCCCGCGCACACCGGGACGAGGACGAACCACCGAGGCCCCGCTCACACCGGGATGTGGACCGCTTCCCGCTCGCCGACCACCAACCGCCTGTGCCAGGCGATCGCGCCCTGGTCCGTCAGGCTGGCGACCTGGTCGACCACGGCACGGAGTCGTCCGTCGTCGTCGTTCGCCGCACGCCAGTCGGCCGCGAAGCCGGGCTCGAGGTCCGACGGCCCGGACGCCGCCAGGGCATCGAGCAGCTCCGTCAGGATCCGCCGCTGGTCCTCGTACACGGGCTGCCGGTCGCCCTGGGTCATCACGAACGCCGCGACGATGCCCTTGAGCACCGCGATCTCCCCGATGATCTCGGGCGGTGTCACGACCGAGGCCGCGAACCGGACGAGGGACCCGGAGGCGTAGGACTCGCGTGTCGCGGCCGTCGCCGTCCGCGCGAAGCGTCCGATCAGCTGCGAGGTCAGGTTCTTCAGGTGCGCCGCGTCGCGGCGGGAGCCGTCGTACGAGGTCATCCAGAGCGGCAGGGCCCGGAGGCGGTCGAACGCCTCGAGCAGTTCCTCGCGGCTCAGGTCGTCGCCCACCCACGCGTGCATCGCGGTGACGATGTCGTTCTCGCCGACGCGGTCACCGAGGGCCGCGACGTCGATGAACCCGGCGACGACGGCGTCTTCGAAGTCGTGCACCGAGTAGGCGATGTCGTCCGACAGGTCCATGACCTGCGCCTCGATGCACCGCTGGCGCCGCGGGGCCCCGGCGCGGAGCCACTCGAAGGCGTCGTGGTCGTCGTCGTAGAAACCGAACTTGGTCCGGCCCGAGGACGACTCGGAGACGCCCTGCGCCGCCGGCCACGGGTACTTGCAGCTGGCGTCGAGCGACGCCCGGGTCAGGTTCAGCCCGAACGGACGGTCCCCGCCCCCGGCAGTGCCGGCATCGGCGCCCGGCCGCAACCCGTAGACCTTCGGTTCGAGCCGGGTGAGCAGCCGCAGCGTCTGCGCGTTGCCCTCGAAGCCGCCGATGCCGGCGGCCCAGGCGTTGACGGCGGTCTCACCGTTGTGACCGAACGGCGGGTGGCCGATGTCGTGCGCCAGGCACGCGGTGTCCACCACGTCGGGGTCGAGGCCGAGCGAGTCCGCGAGTTCACGACCGACCTGCGCCACCTCGAGCGAGTGCGTCAGGCGGTTCCGGGCGAAGTCGAGTCCGGTCGTCGGGCTGAGCACCTGGGTCTTGGCGGCGAGGCGTCGGAGCGCACTCGAGTGCAGCAGCCGTGCGCGGTCGCGAGCGAAGTCCGACCGGCGGTTGCCGTGCTCTTCCGGCAGCCAGCGCTCGGCGTCGGCCGGACCGTACGAGGCGGTGGCGCTCATCCGCCGCTGTGGTGCAGCTCGGCGGCGGCGAGGACCTTGCGGAACTCGCTGTCGACGTCGCGGGACTCGAGCCAGCGGTCGGGCAGGGCGGTGCGCTTCGGGTTGCCGGAGCGGCCGCGGGGCCCCTCGGCGTCGGCCCCGGGGTACGGCGCGTCGTGGTCGAGCTGCCCGAGCAGGTCGTCGATCTCCTGCAGGCTCGACGCCATCGCGAGTCCGGACCGCACGTCGCTGCCGATCGGGTACCCCTTGAAGTACCAGGCCACGTGCTTGCGGATGTCGCGGCAGCCGTGCTCTTCGGACCCGAAGAACTCCACGAGCAGTTCGGCGTGCCGGCGGAAGCCGTCCGCGACCTCGCCGAGCGAGGGCATGTACCGGAGCCCCTCGCCGCGGAACGCCGCTGCCAGGTCGCCGAACAGCCACGGACGCCCGAGGCATCCGCGCCCGACGACGACGCCGTCGGCGCCCGTCTCGTCGACCATGCGCAGGGCGTCGGCTGCGGACCAGATGTCCCCGTTGCCGAGGATCGGGATGTCCGTGACGGCTTCCTTCAGCGTCGCGATCGCGGACCAGTCGGCGTGACCGGAGTAGTGCTCGTTCGCCGTGCGCGCGTGCAGCGAGACGGCGGCGACGCCGGCGTCCCGCGCGATGCGTGCGGCGTCCAGGTAGGTGAGGTGGTCCTCGTCGATGCCCTTGCGCATCTTCACGGTGACGGGAACGTCGCCCGCCGCGCGGACGGTCTTCGTGACGAGTTCGCGGAACAGCTCGAGCTTCCAGGGCAGTGCCGCCCCGCCGCCCTTGCGGGTGACCTTGGGCACCGGGCAGCCGAAGTTCAGGTCGATGTGGTCGGCGCGGTCCTCGCCCACCAGGATCGATGCCGCCTCGGCCACGGTGTTCGGCTCGACGCCGTACAGCTGGATCGACCGCGGGGTCTCGGACTCGTGGTGCTGGATGAGCTGCATCGACACGGGGGTGCGTTCGACCAGCGCGCGCGAGGTGATCATCTCGCAGACGTACAGACCGGCGCCGTACTCGCGGCAGAGCCGGCGGTACGCCATGTTCGTGATGCCCGCCATCGGCGCGAGCACGACCGGCACGTCGACCTCGATCGGGCCGATGCGCAGAGGCCGTGCTGGGGCTTGTGTGATCGTCATACCTGCTCCATCCTCCCACGTCGGTGCGCGGCGGTAGCGTTCTCCACATGACGATCGACGCCAGCACCCGGTTCGACACCGACGCAGCGGCCCGCGGCCTCACGGTCGAGGTCGTCGAACGCCCCGCTGCGGACTCCCTGCAGCAGGCCGCCGAGCTGCTCGGCATCGACCCCGGCGACATCGTCAAGACGCTCGTCGTCAAGCGGCACGACGGCGGCTTCCTGCTCGCCCTCGTGCCGGGCGGTCGGAGCATTGCGTGGAAGAAGCTCCGGACCGTGGTCGGCGTGAACAAGCTCTCGATGCCCGACGCGGCGACCGCGCTCCAGGCGTCCGGCTACGAGCGCGGCACCATCACCCCGATCGGCGCCACGGGTGACCTGCCGGTGTACGCCGACGAGCGCATCGTCGGACGCCGGGTCGCTCTGGGCGCCGGACGCCACGGCGCGAGCGCCTTCGTCGACGCGGACGCACTCGTCGCTGCGTACGGCGCGACCGTCGCCGACATCACCGACGAGGAACCGCAGCGCGACTGATCGCGTCGGCAGCAGCGCGACGCGCAACCGACCGATCGCGCCCCCGCACAGCCGTGGGGGCCCCCCCCCGCGGGGGGGCCCCCCCCCCCCGGGGGGGGGGCCCCCCCCCGCGCCGCGCGCGCCGGGCGGGGGGGGGGGGCGGGCGCC